>NZ_JBSFTV010000013.1:0-180116 GCF_053591455.1 Streptomyces sp. NPDC003016 | reverse complement strand
GACCAGCACCACTACGGCGCCTCGCAGGCGTTCGGCCACCCGCAGCAGGACTTCCTGGAGGTCAAGCGGGGCGACGGCACCTCGTTCTACATCGCACGGCTCGGCTTCCACGACGTGCCGCTCGCGCAGCGCGGCATCGAACCGGGCCACACCTGGGTGTACAAGCTCGGGGGCACCGGCCAGAGCTCGTTGCCCCTGGAGGCGACCCGTGACTCCATCCGCTTCACCGCGGACCTGAACGTCTCCTCCAACACCGACCTGGTGAAGAAGTACGGCACCGTCCGCTACGCCAACTGATCCCCCGTACCGCGGCGTTCCGTGCGCCGGAACGCCACCGGCCGGCCTCTTCCCCGCGTCGGCCGGCCGGACGGCAGCCGCCGGGAGGGCCGGATGATCACCCCTCCCGGCCCCCCGGGACCACCCGGTCCTCGCGGCCCTCGCCTTCGCTTCGGAGACATCGAAGACATCGGAGACGGAGAGATCGTCCATGCACCGACTCGTACGCCGGCGTGCTGCCGGGCCGCCCACCGGCCTCACTGCCCCCGGCCGGTCACCCGTCGCCGCCGCGTCCCTCGCCGCCCCGCCCGTCGGCACCGTGCCGGAGGCCCGGCGCACGCGGCGGACCCGGCTGTTGCGGTTCGGCTCGGTGGTCGTGGCACCGAGCGTGATGGTGCTCGTCAACCGGGCCCGGGACGCCGGCGGATCACCCGCCGCCTCGGGACGTTCGGCGGGGGCCGGGGCCACGGCCCTGCAGGCGGCCCGGTCGGCGGCGCAGACACACCTCGGGCTTCTCCCGGGCGGTGACTGGTCGGCGGCCTGGAACGGATGGAGCGGGGACGCCCGGCGCCAGGTGCCGCGTGACACCTATGCCGGCGCCCCTCGGATCTGCCACCCCCTGCTCGCCGTTCCGCTCCAGGTGGAGGGGGTCGCGTCGGTGGACCGGCGCACGGTGGAGACCCACTGGCGCGGCGGAGGGGTCACGGGCACCCTGCTGATGGCGTCCGGGGACGGCGCCTGGCGGCTCGCTCCGACGGCCGCGGACATGCGTCCGTACGCCGAGGGGGCGGCGGCCGTCGCCGAACTGCGGCGTCGCGGCGAATGCGCCGCGCGGTGGACGCCCGGTACCGGCCACGGCGCGCCCGTTCTCCGGTCCGGAGAAGAGCCGCCGAGCCCTCGGCGCGCCGCGATTCCCGTCCGGCGCTCCGTGCGCCGGACGACGTCTCAGGTCGAACCCCGCTGCATCAGCCTCGTGCGCAGGACGACGTGGCGCCAGGCGGTGCCCGGGTCGTCGATCTCCTTGAGGAGCAGCCGGACCAGGGTGCGGCCCATCTCCTCCACCGGCTGGTGGACGCTGGTGAGCTGGGGATCGGTGTGCCGGGCGAAAGGGGAGTCGTCGAACCCCACGACGGCCACGTCCTCCGGCACCCGCCGGCCCGCCGCGTGCAGCGTGTGCAGCGCGCCCGCGGCCATCATGTCCGATGCGGCGAACACCGCGTCGAGGTCGGGATGGCGCCGGAGAAGCTCGGCCGTCGCGCGGCGCCCGCTCTCCTCGGAGAAGTCGCCTTCGGCGATCCAGGACGTCTCCACGCCACCGAAGGCCTGCGTCATCGCTTCCCGGTATCCGCGGAGCCGGCTCTGAGCGACGTACATGTCCAACGGCCCGGTGATCGTGGCGACCGTCCGCCGTCCGGACGCCATGAGGTGACGGACCGCCGCCCGCGCCCCGCCCGCGTTGTCCGAGTCGACGTAGGAAAGGGTTTCCTCGGCCGAGCGGCGACCGCTGAGGACGGTCGGCAGATCCAGCTCGGCGAGCATGTCGGGCAGCGGGTCCTCGCCGTGCACGGAGACCAGCAGCACTCCGTCCACCCCGCCTGCCCGCGCGTACTGCGCGAAGCGCATTCGCTCCCTGTCACTCCGCACCAGCGTGAGGAGCAACTGCATCTCGTGATCGGCGAGTTCGGCGCCGACCGCACGGACGATGTCGGAGAAGAAGGGCTCCGCGAAGAAGCGCCGCTCGCTGTCCGCGACGACCAGCGCCACCGCGCCCGTGCGGCTGCCGGCCAAGGTGCGAGCGGCGTGGTTGGGGACGTACCCCAGCTCGGTGATCGCCCGCTCGACCAGCAACCGGGTGGCGGCTTTCACGCCGGGCGCGCGGTTGACGACGCGGGACACCGTGCCCCGTCCGACGCCCGCGAGCGCGGCCACCTCCTCCAGCGTGGGCGGACCCGTGCGTTCTTTCGTCACCATCGTGCGGGACCTCCAGGAGAGATGTTCTGTTCTGCGGCCGCTTCCCGGCGCGAAGACGTTCACATCGAATCACCGCAGGCGCCCACTCCTCGTCGTGTTAATCGAACCATGGACAATCCGTCACAGTCGCGGCTGTTCGGAAGCCGAAGAGAGGTGATCGCGAACCCGGCGGTCCGGTTCTCTCTGCTGCGAAATCTGTTCGGCATCTTGACGGAGCCACGCGCGGTCCCTGAGATTGGGAGCGCTCCCAATTCTGTCGCACGAGGCACCCCCATGCCTCCCGGCCACTGAACAGCTACCGATCACCGCACACCTCCCCGGTCACCGAGCGCCCCTCCCTACTCCCTAAGGACCCCAGCGTGCCGCGACATCAGTCCCCCGACTCCCGCAGATCCCGTCCCTCCCCGAGACCGCGCCGAGCGGGCCGGCCCGGAGGCACCGGTGCGCTGTTGACCAGCATGGCCACCGCCTGGCTGCTGGCCGCAGCTCTCGTGGTGCCCGCCGCGGCGGACGAACCCGCCGTCGAAGGTCCCGAGCTCATCGTCAACGGGGACTTCTCCGAGGGCACCGCCCCCTGGTGGTCGACCGCCAACAGCCCCGTCAGCGTCGTGGAGGGACGCCTGTGCGCCGAGGTTCCCGCAGGCACCGAGAACGCCTGGGACGCCATCGTCGGACAGAACGGACTCGCCCTCACCGCCGGGGAGGGGTACACCCTCAGCTACACGGCGACGTCCACCGTGCCGATCACCATCCGCACCAACGTGCAGATGCCGACCGAGCCGTGGACCACGGAACTGGCCGCCACCCAACGGGTCGACGAGACCGCCGCGCGTGTCACCCAGAACTTCACGGCCGGAGCCGACCACGACGCCGCGCAACTCGCCTTCCAGGTCGGCGGCAGCGCACAGGCCCTCACCTTCTGTCTCGACGACGTCTCCCTGGTCGGCGGGACCACGCCACCGCCCTACGAGCCGGACACCGGTTCCCCCGTCCGCGTCAACCAGGTCGGCTACCTCACCGACGGTCCCAAGAGCGGCACCTTCGTCACCGAGGAGAGCGCCCCGCTGCCCTGGACCCTCAACGCGGCCGACGGAACGCGCCGAGCCGGCGGCACCACCGTTCCGGCGGGCGTGGACACCAGTTCGCGGCAGAACACCCACACGTTCGACTTCAGCGCCGTGACCACCCCGGGCAAGGACTACACCGTCACGGTCGCGGGCGAGAAGAGCGAGCCGTTCGCCATCGGCGACGACCTCTACGCGTCCCTGCGCACCGACGCGCTCGCGTACTTCTACCACAACCGCAGCGGCATCGAGATCGACGCCGACATCGTGGGGGAGGAGTACGCCCGCCCCGCCGGTCACGTCAACGTGAGCCCCAACCAGGGCGACAACGACGTGCCGTGCCAGCCGGGAGTCTGCGACTACCGCCTCGACGCGGCCGGTGGCTGGTACGACGCCGGTGACCACGGCAAGTACGTCGTCAACGGAGGCATTTCCGTCGCCCAGCTGATGTCGACGTTCGAGCGGACCCTGTACGAGGAGAACGCCGACGCCGGACCCCTGGGCGACGGCCGGCTCCGGTTGCCCGAGCACGGCAACGCCACTCCCGACATCCTCGACGAGGCCCGCT
The DNA here is from genome assembly GCF_053591455.1 of Streptomyces sp. NPDC003016. Lineage (NCBI taxonomy): Bacteria > Bacillati > Actinomycetota > Actinomycetes > Kitasatosporales > Streptomycetaceae > Streptomyces > Streptomyces sp. NPDC003016. The sequence goes on along the minus strand of NZ_JBSFTV010000013.1, from coordinate 176,237 downwards.
GGGAGTTGGAGTTCCTGATGCGGATGCAGGTGCCCGCCGGGCAGCCGCTGGCCGGCATGGTCCACCACAAGCTGCACGACAAGGCGTGGACGGGACTGCCCACCCGGCCGGACCGCGACCCGCAGCCCAGAGAGCTGCACCCCCCGACCACCGCGGCCACCCTCAACCTCGCGGCCACCGCCGCCCAGTGCGCCCGGCTCTTCCAGGTCTACGACGCGGACTTCGCCGACGAGTGCCGCAAGGCCGCGCGTACCGCCTGGGCGGCCGCCAAGGCCCACCCCGGCATCCTCGCCGATCCGAACGACGGCACGGGCGGCGGCGCCTACCCCGACGACGACGTGCGGGACGAGTTCTACTGGGCGGCGGCGGAGCTCTTCCTCACCACCGGCGAGAACGGCTTCCGCCAGGCGGTCCTCGGCTCCCCGCTGCACGGTGACACCGACGCGGTCTTCCCGCGCGGCGGCATGGCCTGGGGATCGGTCGCGGGGCTCGGCGCCCTCAACCTCGCGAGCGTGCCGAACAAGCTCACCGCCGACCAGCTCAAGGCGGTACGGAGCATGGTGACGGAAGCCGCCGACGGTTACGCGGCCGACTCGGCCGAGGCCGCCTACGGCCTTCCCTACGCGCCCGGCGACGGACACTACGTGTGGGGCTCGAACAGCCAGGTCACCAACAACATGGTCGTCCTGGGCTCGGCGCACGACCTCACCGGCAAGACCGTGTACCGCGACGCCGTCCTGCGCGGTCTCGACTACCTGCTGGGCCGCAACCCCCTGAACCAGTCCTACGTCACCGGATACGGCGAGCGGGACTCGCGCAACCAGCACCACCGGTTCTGGGCCGACCAGCTCGACCCCACCCTGCCCAATCCGGCACCCGGCTCGCTGGCCGGCGGTCCGAACGACGCCATCCAGGATCCGGTCGCCCAGGCCAAGCTGAAGGGCTGCGCACCGGCGATGTGCTACATCGACGACATCGAGTCCTGGGCCACGAACGAGATCACCATCAACTGGAACGCCCCGCTCGCCTGGGTGGCCTCCTATGTGGACGACCTGGGGAGCGGCCGGACCCAGACACCGCGGTGCGAGGTCACCTACACCTCACAGCGCTGGAACGGCGGCTTCACCACCCAGGTCGTGGTGAAGAACACCGGCACCCAGGCCGTCAAGGACTGGAAACTGGACTGGACCTTCGCCGACCGGCAGCGGGTGTCCGACCCCTGGGGGGCGGACATCGAGCAGAGCGGCCCGCGGATCAGCGCCGAGGCACTGAGCTGGAACGCCACCCTTCCGGCCGGCGGAACCGTCCGCTTCGGCTTCAACGGGGTGTCGACCGGACTCGTGAACGATCCCCGGGTCTTCAGGCTGAACGACCGGCCGTGCGCGGTGGCGCCGCCGCGATGAGTGGTGGCTCCTGAGGCCCACCGAACCGGACTGACCGGGGCCGGTCCCACCGTCGCCCGTACGGCGGGGACCGGCCCCGGCCCCCGGTCGGAGAACTCCCGACTCCGGAAATCCGCGGAACAAGACACGCACGGACAGGACCGATCTTCGCCGGAAACGCGCCGACAACTCGCCGAGAAGAACTCCCCCGAACACGCGCCGAAGACCCGCTGAAGACGGAAGGGCAACAGACAGCGGGACAGCTACGGAGAGGAAGACGGCGCTTTCGAGCGCTGGTCGCCGGGCTCATGACCGCGGGGCTCCTGTCGGTGGCGGGCCTGGCGGGGGCGCCCCGGCGCGCGTGCAGGCCGGAATCAAGATGGCGGTCGCTACCTCGCTGATCAGCAGGGAGCCAAGACAGCCCATCCGGTTACCGAGGAGGAACATGACGCACGGCTGCCCCGCTTTTCACCGGCTCCACGCGTGGACGTGCCCCGTAACGCCCGTAGGACGGGCGGCGGCCTTCTTCCGCAGGAATCACCAGGGCAGGCGTGCGCAAACCGTCTTTCCGTCACCCGGACCGGGCACTGTCTGGAGTTCACCGGCCAGCCGGTTGACCATGTGCAAGCCCCAGCCGCCGAACCTGCCCGTAACGTCGGGGGTCCGTAGGCGCGGAGAGACGGGGTTGCTGTCGCTGACCTCAACCAGCACACCCTCATCGTGCAAGGTCAGGCGCAGGGAGCAGGGCCCCGGGGCGTGGCGGACGGCGTTGGAGACCAGTTCGCTGGCGACGAGCAGCACCGCGTGCAGGGTGTTCCGGCTGGCTGGGCGGCCGCGAATGCGTTCGGCTTCGGCGAGGAAGCTTGTGGTGGTCTGGCGGGCATGGGCGGGCGCTTGCGTGGTGCCGTCCAGGTCGATGCGGCGCTGCATGTTCGTGTTCATGAATGAGGTTCCCCTCAGAGGCCAGGCGGTCGGCGGCGCGTGGTGCTGGTGATACGCCTGCCCGGCACCGGTCTGGATATAGGGGAACGAACCGGGTTGAGGTGAATCCGCAGGGGCTCCCTGCCTGACCACAGACCTGTTGCAGCGGGATTGCTTACGCGGGTCCCGCCTCGCTGTCAGCGGGGAAAGCGGCAAGCGGGGTCAGAAGGTACTGAAGCTGCTCCGGGACCCGCGGCCGGCACCAGAGCCCCATCCGCGTCCTGAACGGCCCGGCGGGCCTGGAGCAGCGCGCTGAACCCGCACGAGTCACAGGACGAGATGTCGGCGCGGTCCAGCACGATCCGCCCGCAGCCCGCCTCGATCTGCTCGCGAACCGCCCGGGTAAGGAGCGTTTCGCTGCCCATGTCCAGCTCACCGGCCGGCGTCAGTACCACGTCCCGCTCGACCACCGTCGGCGTGATCACCGGCCTGTTCACCGGCACCCCGCGACTCCTTCATCCGCGAAACGGCCTTGGGGACAGCCCGCCCAGTGCCGTCTCTGGGACCCTCCTCAGACGTCGGGCCCATCAGCCCATCGTGTCAGCCACCACACAGCGACAAGCCCTGGCCACGCTTGAGCGGAACACACGAACGGACCGGGCCAGCTCGGTACACCGGAAAGAGCCAGGTGAGCCATGTCCAGCACCCAACTGGCGCGGGCAAACGCCCCACCTCCCGGACACGCGCGTGAGCCCGCAGGAGAGACTGGGCCCCTCCCGGCGGCAGGCCCGTATCCCGCCGATGCCGCCGCCGGGACCCCACTCCCCCGCCAGCCCGAGCCCCGCCGACGCGCCGGCGGGGCGGTGAAGGGGAGGCGGCGAGCCACCACTGGCTCGGAGACCAGGCCGTCAGCACCCTGACGCCACGGCCCTGCCGGACGGGAGGCAGCGTGGGCAGGGCCGGCCCGTGCCTACTCGTCCGGGAGCGGATCAGTGGGAGTCGTCGTAGGGGTCACGGCTGCCGGACTTGGCCAACCCACGGCTGATCATGTATCCGACGGTCAGGATCACTATGTACCACCACGCCTGGTCGGCACGGAAGTAATCACGGTGGCCCTCTTCGGTGCCCACAACCATAGAGGCGATCAGGACCGCCACCACGGCGGCGAGGTAGATGAAGAACTCCGTCGTCTTCAGCGCCGACTTCGTCTCGGTCGACAGGCGTCGGGGCCGGTGTGCGGCCGGGTCGGTGCCTGCGTGGTGGGCCGGGTTGCCGGCCGGGTTCACACTGCTCATGGCGTATGCATCCTTTTCCGTCTTGCGAAGCACCCGATGCACTCCGCGGGAAAACCCGCGTCAAGATCGACGCCGTCCCCCCACCGGTACCCGAAATCTTCCAAATAAACAGCACTTAAAAGCATGGTCGTTCAATCGATGCCGCCACCCGCATACCCATCTCCCCTCACGCAGGTCACCCCCATGTCTCACCGATGCCCACCGGCGGATCTTGACCGGCGGGGTGCCGTTGCCGGTCTCCACGAACAGCACCGGCAAGTCCGGCTCCGGGGCCGTCAGGGCGGCGTCCGCGCGGGGACTGCCCCCCTGCTCGGGGGCGTCAGAACTCCGCTCACCGGCAGCACGAGGGAAGGCACCGTCCGAACTTCCCTCACGGGTGTCCGCGCAGTTCGGCGCTCACACGGCAGGCCACCGGCCGTTTTTCCCCGGTCGGAAGCACTCATCGCCGTTGCCGGACTTTGTTTCGTCAGGGAGCAGTCCCGGCATAGGCTGCCCCGGTCGGGTGAGCGGCCGGACCGGACGAGGGCGGGCACATGGAGCAGGGTGGCGGCGGTTCGCGGGGTGGTTCTCTGGGGAGCCGGCTGGTCGCGGCGCGGGACCGGGCGTTCGTGGGCCGGGAGGCCGAACTGGCGTCCTTCCGGTCGGCGATGGCCGACACCGGTCCGCCCGTGCTGTACCTGCACGGCCCGGGTGGTATCGGCAAGTCGACACTGCTGCGGCGCTATGCCCACGAGGCGCGGCAGGCGGGCCGCCTCGTCGTGGAGGTGGACGGCCGCACGGTCAATCCGACGCCCGAGGACTTCGCCCGGGCCGCGGGAGAGGCACTCCGGCGCCCCGATGCGGTACTCCTGATCGACACCTTCGAGATCTGCCAGGGCCTGGAGGGATGGCTGTGGGAACGCTTCCTGCCCGACCTGCCCCTCGGCGCGGTCGCGGTCGTCGCCGGAAGGGTGGCCCCCGACACACGCTGGACCGCCGAGTCCGGTTGGAGGGAGCACCTGCAGGTCATGGCGCTGCGGAACCTGCCCCCCGGTGACGCGGCCGCGTTCCTGCGGATGTACGGCGTGCCGGCGCGGACACATGGTGAACTGCTGTCGTTCACCGGCGGCAACCCGCTGGCCCTGGCCCTGGCCGCCGCGGTCACCACCCGGAGCGGTGGCGGGGAGAGACAGTGGGCACCGGATCAGGACGTCATCGCGACGCTGCTGCCGCTGCTCGTGGGCGAAGTGCCGTCCCCGATGCACCGGACGGCGCTGGAGGTCTGCGCGCACGCCTACGTCACCACCGAGGCGCTGATGCGGGCCATGGTCGGCGAACAGGCGGCGGAACTGTTCGCCTGGCTGCGCGCGCAGCCGTTCGTGGAGTCCACCGCCTCGGGGCTCTTCCCCCACGACGTGGTGCGCGAGGCCCTGGAGGCCGACCTGCGCTGGCGCGACCCCGAAGGCTTCAAAGTCCTGCACCATCGCATGCATGAACACCTGTTCGAACAGGTACGCGCCGCACCCCCGGGGCAGGTGCTGGGGGCCGTGGGTGCACTGTTGTACATGTACCGAAGCGACGGTCACATGCCCGAGTTCCACGAATGGCACGCCCTGGGTCTGGTGCAGGACACGCCCTGCGCCCCGGAAGACGAGGCGCGGTTGGTGGAGCTGACCGAGCAGGCGGAAGGGCCCGGGTCCGCGGCGATCGCACGGTTCTGGCTCGACCGTCAGCCCGGGGCGTTCCGTGTCTACCGCTCGACGCGGACCGGCGAGATCGTCGCCTTCACCACCGTCCTGTGGCTCGACGAGCGCCAGGGCCCCCTCGGTACGGACGCCGACCCGGTGATGGCCGCCGCCTGGGCCCACACCCGCACGCATGCGCCGCTGCGGGCCGGGGAGCGCAAGGCCGTGGCACGCTTCACCGTCCACCCACCGCGTTACCAGCGGCCCTCCGCACCGACCACCCTGGCGCAGTGGCGGCTGATGGGAGAGATATACCGGGCCGAGCGCCTCGCCTGGCACTACGTCGTGATGCGGGACGACGGATTCTGGGACGACCACCTGATGCACTTCGACATGCTGCCCATCGACGACCGACCGGCCGTCGGCGACTACCGGTACGTCCTCTTCGCACACGACTGGCGTACCCAGCCGGTCGTCTCGTGGCTGGCAGCCAAGACGGACGCCATGCTGAGCGGTGAGGACGCGGACGCGGCTGGCGGCGGAGCGGGCGCCTCCCGGCGCGAGCTGGTGGTGCTGTCGCGGCCCGAGTTCGACGCCGCCGTACGCGACGCCCTGCGGAACCTGCGCCGCCCCGAGGTGCTGGCACGCAACCCGCTGCACCGCAGCCGCCTGGTTGTGGAACACGCCCAGGGCTTGGCCGATGTGCTTCTGGCCGCCGTCGAGGCGCTGTTGGACGAACGCGACGGGGGCAAACGCCACCGCGCTGTCACCGCGACCTACCTCAAAGGCGCCCCCACCCAGGAAGCTGCCGCGCAGCGGACCGGCATGCCGTTCAGCACCTACCGCCGCCACCTCAAAGCCGGCCTGGAACGCGTCAACGACATGCTCTGGGAGCACGAACTGACCGGAACGTCACCGGTTCCCGTCCCGCGCGCCGTACCAGGCACGACCGAGGCGACCGCTCACTGACCGGACATCCATGGGGCCCCTGCCGGAGCGGACGGCGGATCCGGGTTTCCCCGGTCCGCCCGGCCGGTTGAACAGGGCGACGGGTGCTGGTCCCGGACAGGCCGTAGCCCTCGTACCTCCGGATACCGAAGACCGCGCTGGACTGTTCGAGGACGTCTCCCGGCAGCGCCGGGCCCAGGAGGCCGCCATGCGCAGGTGGCCCGCGACAGCGGGGATGCCGCAGGGGCTGCGGTCGCTGGCGAGGGGTGCCCAGTACATGGTGGGCATCCCTGGCGAAGAAGGTGACCTTCTCGCGCTCCAGCAGTGCCAGGACTGTGGCCGGGGCGAAGCGGGAGATGAGCACGAGTGTGGCTCCGGCGGCGAGGCGGGCGTTCCTCTGGACGGTCCGGCCGGAGGTGTGGAACAGCGGCAGGGACACCAGGTGGACGTCGTGGTCGGCGGTTCCCAGGAGCCGGTGGCAGGTCAGGGCGTTCAACAGCATTTTGACGTGGGTGAGTTCGGCTCCGTCGGACCGTCCGGTGGTGCCGCTGGTACAGAGGACGACGGCGGTGTCGGTGCCCTCCGCGGGCGCGCTGTCGAAGCGGGTGGGCCGGCCGGACACCGGTGACGACAGGGGTATGGCGCTTGAGGAGTGCGGCGGCGATCGGCCCGATCACCGCGCCCGCTGCTGCGCGTTCGAACAGGGCGACGGCGAAGTACAGCGGGTCCTCCGGTCACGTCAGGTCGAAGGAGAGGCCGGTCGTCCGGGTGGTGACGGCCGCGACGACCGCGAGGAGGGAAGCGATGGCCGCCCAGCGCAGGCGACGCCGCACGAGGAGGGCCGCCGTGAGGGGGGAGGACGGCGAGTGCGGCCATGCCGGGGTTCGGCCGGCCTCCCAGGACCAGGTGGGCGAGGAGTTCGCAGAGCGCAGAGGTCAGGAACCCTGCGATGCCCAGACGGTCCGGGAGCGTCAAGGGCGGTGCGGCGGTGGGGCGTGTGCGGCGGTGGGCACGGCGTCATGCCTTCCTGGTTCGGACGTGCGGGAGGGAGGACATGTCCCGCCGGGGGGGGCGGGTGGCGCTGGCGCACGGCGGGTCCCGCCCGCGGTCGGCGGGCGGGCGTCCGGCGGGGAGCGTGTGGTCACTGCGGTTCAGTCTTCAGGGGGACCGTGAGGGGGGCCGATGTGCCGGCCCGGGTTCCGCAGCGAGGTCGTCCGGGGTTCAGTTCTGGCATTCCGCGGTGGTCTTCAGCGCCTTCAGCCAGGCCAGGAGCGACTCTTCGAGAGCGAGGTGCATGGCGTACGGGTCGGCATCGACCGGGGCGCCCGACCAGGACTCGCGGGTACTCACCTGGACGCCTTCGTCGGTCTCCTCGAACTCCCAGACGTGGATGCCGGTGATGCCGTGGGCGGGACCGCCCCAGACAATGCGGCGCAACGGCGTGAGCTCGGCGACGGTGGAGCTGATGTCGAGACCGGCCGTTGTCCAGTCGAATACGGCACCGGGAGCGAGCGTCCCGTGCAGCACCGCGCTGTCGATGCCGGTGTTCCACGTCGGCCAGGAGCCGACTTCGGTGTGCAGTCGCCAGATCGTCTGGAGCGGAGCGTGCACGGTCTGCCGCAGTTCGACGACGACGGGTGCGCTGCGGTCGATGTCCATCATGTTCTCCAGAAGGTGTGCGGGGGCGTCGGTGGGAGGTGGAGGGGAACGCCGGGGTTCGGTGCCGGTCGGCTAGTCGGCGATCCAGGAGCCGTGGATCCCCGCGGTGACGCGGCGCGGCAGATGCACGGTCGCCAGCGGGGCGGCGTCGAGGTCGGTGGCGTCCAGGACCAGGAGCTGGGAGGCGTCGGCGTGCAGGTCACTCACGACGGTCAGCAGGTAGCCGTGGTCCTCGGCGGTGCCGTCCTGGGCGGGGACGAAGACCGCTTCGCTGGGCAGCCGGCCGTCTCCGACGGAAAGGATCTGGCGAGCGCCGGTGGTGCGGTCGTACTTGATGACGCCGTAACCGCCGATTCCGCGGTCGTCGGGGAATCCGATGGCGTACTGGTAGCGGTGCTCGGTGCCGGTGAGCCTCTCGTTGACGGTGGGGAACTCGGTGACCAGGTCGTCGATCACCCGCTCCTTGACGGTGCCGGTCGCGAGGTCGATGGACCACTGCCGGTTGAAGGAACGGGAGTTGGGGGCGGCGCCGCGGTCGGGGGCACCGACCCACCAGTTCCAGGAGCGGGTGAAGCCCTCGCGGTCGACGGCGGGGCCCTCCAGAACGATCCGGCCCTGGCCGTCCTCGTAGGCGTTGGCGGCGTGGAGCATGGAGCCGGGCTCGATGTCGAACCACCGGATCTTCGCCGCACCGCCCTCGCCGCGGGGCATGACCCCGATGCGGGCGGGCTGTTCGTCGTGCCAGGCGTAGGGGATGCCCGAGGGCTCGTTGTGGTCGAAGGTCACCGTGCCCTCGACGAAGACCACGTGGTTGCGGGTGATCGCGAAATCATGTTTGAGGGCCGCGCTCGCGCCGGGGACTTCTTGGCTGTGGAGCAATTCTCCCTCGGGCGAGGCGACGTGGTGGACCAGGTGGGGAGGGAGGGGGGAGGAACCGAAGAAGTGCAGCTCACCGGTGTTGGGGTCCTCCTTGGGGTGTGCGGTCATTGCGGTGGTGAGTTTGCCGCCGAAGTCGTAGGCGCTGACCGTCTCCAGCTCCGCGGTCAGCTCGAAGGGAACGTTCGACTCGCACAGGGCGAGCAGGCGGCCGGCGTGTTCGATCACGTGCGTACCCGCCGTGCTGGCCGTCAGGTCCGGCCCGTGCTCGGTCATGTAGGGGGCCCCTTCGAGTGCGGGGGTGTGGACCCATCGGTTGCGGTACCACTCGGCGCGGCCCTCGCGCAGGCGGATGCCGTGGACCATGCCGCTGCCCTTGAACCAGTGGGTCGGGGTGACGCCCGGCTTGGGGTTGTGGCCGTTGCGCAGCAGCCGCCCGGACAGTTCGGGGGGCAGGTGGCCCTCGACGGCCAGGTCACGTGCGGTGATCTCGTCGGCGTGCGGGGTGTAGTGGCCGGTCAGGTAAGGCTTCATCGGATCTCCTGAGAGGGGTTCGGTCGGTACGGGGCCGTACCGGGTGGCACAGGGGGCGGTTCAGGGGGTCGGTGTGTGTGCGGGTACGGGGTGTGCCGATGGGTCCGCCGCCGTACGGCTGCGACGGTGCAGGAGGTGGATGCCGGTTCCGGCGGCGGCGAGCAGAGCGATGAGGGCCGCTGCGACGAGGGCGCGGCGGTAGCCGTACGCCAGGGCGGCGGGTCCGGGCGCGGTCCGGCCGGCGGCGGGGGCGGCGAGGGTGGTGAGGATCGCGAGCCCGAGGGCGCCGCCGACCTGCCGGGAGGTGTTGATCAGTCCGCCCGCGATGCCGGTGTGCCGGGGCTCCGCCTCGGCGATGCCCAGTGCGGTCAGGGGTACGAAGGCGAGGCCGAGGCCGGCGCCGATCAGTACGGACGGGCCGAGCAGGTCGGTGAGGAAGGCTCCGTCGACCGGCAGCCGGGCGAGCCAGAGCAGACCGGCGGCGAGCACGAGCAGACCGGGCAGGAGGGTGCCCCGCAGCCGTCCCGCGCCCCAGGAAGCTGCCATGAGGGCTGCGGCGAGCGGCAGTTGTGTGAGGCCTGCTTCGAGGGGCGAGTAGCCAAGGACCTTCTGCTGGTAGAGCGGGAGGAAGAAGAACGTGGCGACCCACACCGCTCCGAGCAGCACCATGAGGAGGTTGCCCGTCACGGCCGAGCGGTTGTGCAGGAGTGCCGGGGGCAGCAGGGGGTCCTTCGCGCGTCGCTCGATCGGCATGAGCGCCAGGAGCAGCAACACTCCGGCTGCCGGGATGGCGAAGTCCGGCAACGGCGTCTCGCCCCTGGTGCCCAGGCCGTAGACGAGGAGGGTGAGGCCAGCCGTCACGGTGAGCGCGCCGGGCACATCGAGGCGGGTGGTGCGCTCCCGCCCGCCTCGGGCCAGCAGAAGAAGGGTGGCCGCGAGGCCGGGGAGGGCGACGAGGACGCTGATGGCGAAGACGGCCCACCAGCCCAGGGCGCTGGTGAGCACTCCGCCGAGCAGGACTCCCGCGGCTCCGCCCGCCGCGGAGGCCGCTCCCCAGACGCCCAGGGCCTTGCCGCGGCCGGGCCCCGGGGGCCAGTGGGCCAGCAGGACCGCCAGGCCGGCCGGTGACAGCAGGGCCGCACCGACGCCCTGGACCGCACGGGCCGCGATGAGCAGCCCGGCGTCCGGGAGAGTGCTCGCGGCGAGGGAGCCGGCGGCGAAGACGAGGAGACCCGCCAGAAAGGCGGTCCGGTGCCCGAGGAGGTCGGCGAGACGGCCGCCGACGGGCAGCAGGGCCCCGAAGGCGACGAGGTAGGCGTTGACGACCCAGGCCAGGCCTGTCGGTGTCAGGTGGAGGTCCTGGCCGATGGCGGGCAGGGCGACGTTCACGATGGAGGTGTTGAGCACGACGAGGAACTGCGCACCGGCCAGCAGGAAGAGGACAGACCTGGGGCGGTAGGGGCGGGGTGCGGGCGTCGGGAGGGACATGATGCCTTTCGGGCTGCTGGTCTGCTGCTGATCCGTGGGCGGGGCACCGTCCCGGTGGGACGGTGGGACGGCGGGACGGTGGGACGGCGAGACGGTGGGACGGCGAGACGGCGAGACGGCGGGACGGCGAGACGGCGGCGGGGCTGTCGGCCCTGCGGCAGGTCATGAGAGCGGCGACCGGAGCGGGACGGTCGCGACGGCCCATGGGCGGGGAGTCGGGTCGGGAACACTTCCGGCAGGTGCCGTCGGCAGCCGGGAATGTGCGGTCAGGCCGTGTGCGGCGTGGGTCTTCCTGACAGATGCTCATGCCGGTCGGCGCTCGGACGACAGGTCATCGGCCGCCCATTGCTGTTCAAAAGTGCTCACTGCCGCTATCGATCCGTCGCACCAGGGGCAGGAGCAGCGGCGGTGTGGTGGTCGCGAAGCGGGCGCGAGCCGCAATCAGCCGGCCCACTCCCCCAACAGACGACGATTGACCAGGTGCAGGCGCTGGTCACGGTCGAATGGCTGAGCGCGGGAGCCGAACCGGCCGTTTGTCACCATGCCGATGACACCGCCATGGTGGATCTGGCGGCCGGTGGCGTTGAACTTCTGCGGATCTGGTATGCCGACCGCGGCGCCGGCAAGGTCGGCTCGGCGGTGCTTGCACTGGATCACCCACCGCCACCCGAACGGATCGGTTGCCTTCGCGTCCGCACCGTTGTCCCCGGCCCCGCCCCCCTGCACTGCGTCCGGGCACCCGTCGCGCCTCATCAGGTCCCGCACGGCGTACTCGAACTGCCGGTGATGCAGAGCGTCGATCTGCGACAGCTGATCGCGCAGCCTAGGAGCACAGCTGCCCGGGGGTCTGCGTCCGCTGGGCGCGGTTCGCTCGCGGCGCCCCGTTCCCGTCCCACGGCTCCCGGAAAGGGCGCACTGCTCTGCGCGCCCTTTCCGGGAGGGGCGGACGGGAGCACGGCGTCCGCGGCTGCGGGAGCACCGCGGACGGGCGCTGTTCAGCGGTGGCCAAGGTCCGATGGCGCTGAAGCAGAAGTGAGCAGTACTGAACAGCGAATGGCCTGTTGAATGGGCAGCCGCCGCGCCGATGATTTCCTCAAGAGACCGGGGAGCCGCCGAATGCCCCCGGGACCACGGAAGGAAATCCATGCGCGGTAATCGCCTCGTGAAACGTCTTTCCGCGACGGGAGCGGCCACTCTGGCCGCCGTCGCGATCGGTGCGCTGAGCGCCCCGCCGGCCGCCGCCGACAGTGACTACTGCCAGGCCAACGAGTTCTGTGTGTGGGACGACTCCAGCTACCAGGGCCGGTTTGTGGGCAGCCCGGCGCAGAACGTCTCCAACATCGGCTTGCACATGAACGACCGTACGACGTCCTACTGGAACCGCACCAGCCAGTGGATCACGGTGTACAGCGACTCGGGCTACCGCGGTTGCATGTTCGCCATTCCGCCGGGCGGCTCGGACGCGGCCGTCGATCCCCACCTCAACGACCGCGTGACCTCGTTCGCCGTCGGCCAGTGGTGCTGAAGAGAGCCGTGACAACCATGAGGAAGAAGATGATGACGATACGCATGCGCCCCCTGGCCGCCGCTGTGCTCACTTTGAGCGCGGCCTTCGGTCTGACCACCGTGAGCACAGCGACGGCCGCAGCCGATTCCGCCCAGTGCCCGGTCGGAGAGTTCTGTCTCTGGGAGCACTCCAGCTACCAGGGGCGCTTCGCCTACTCCAGCGAACCGCAGCCCAACGTCGGCAACTACATGAACGACCGCATGACGTCCTACTGGAACCGCACCGACCACTCGATCACGATCTACGACGACGACAAGTTCGAGGGATGCATGATGGCCATCGCGCCGGGCATGAAGGTCCCGGCCATCATGTCCTGGTACAACGACCTGACCACCAGCTTCCGCGCCGGAAATTTCTGCTGATGGACCCTATGACCGACCGCACCCGCACCCATGTCCCCGCCCGCATCCGTCTCGGCATCATGGCGACCGCCGCCTGCCTGGCTCTGGGCCTCGCACCGCAGGCGGCACACGCCGACGACTGGTCCGGCACCTGGGTCAACCTCGAAAACCCCCACACCCAGGCCTGCTTGGGCATCAACACCGCCATCGCCGGGCCCAAACCGGTCACACAGGTGTCCTGCAAATTCGGCAGCTACAACTCGTGGCACCTCAATGCCGCCGGCTGGCTGCGCAACGGCTACATAAGCGACTCGTGCCTCGACACCAACGGCACCCAGCTGTACCTCTCGAAGTGCAACACCACCGACCCCGGCCAGCTGTGGGAGCGGCTCCCCGGTACCAAGGTCGGCATCGTCAGCCGGGGCTTCCCCGGCAAGACACTCGTGGGCTGGGCCGACGGGACGGTCAGCCTGGCCGCCCCCGGCGCCGTCGACAACGCCGGCAAGTACCAGTGGAAGTGGAACTGGCGGTAGTCCGCTTCCGGCCCAGGGCTGATTCAAAGTTGCGGTGATCAAGAGTCAGTGCTGGTCAGGGCAGTCCGATGAGGTCGAGTGGGCGGTTGTGGGGCTGGTAGGAGAGGTGCCGGAGCCGCGGCGATGCTGTGGTGGCCGACGGTTCGCAGAGTGCTGATCGCGAAGTTGCGCAAGGTGTCCATGTTGGCCGGGCCGTGTCCGGTGCGGATCTTCGGGGCGTCCTCGGCGAAGACGGTGTCCCGCACGTGGCGCACGACCCCGGTCTCCCATGGCGAGCGGGCCAGTTGGGCGACGAACTGCGGGGATGTTGCAGTGGCGGGAAGGCCGGTGATCGCGTAGAACGTCTCGCGGGTGACTTTGCCGGTCTTCACGCAGAGGCGGTAGCGCACGATCTTCGCGGCCTGCACGACGTGCGGGAAGGCCAGGCCTGTCCGGTGACGGTCAGCGCCCTCACCGGGCAGGTCTCCCGGCGGCCGTGACCGGATCCACGGTCGTAGCGGCGAGCGGTGACCTGCGTCCAGGGCAGCGAGCGCAGGGCCGCGTGCAGCACGGCTGGTTGCATTTGACGGCCATCGAGTAGTGCGCCTGCTTGGCCGCCACCAGCTATTTCGCGTGATCGCGGCAGGCGCGCAGAGCGTCCACGGTCACCGTGACGTCTTCGAGGCCGAACGGGCTGGGGCACAGCTCTCCCTCGGGTGAGGGGCGTGCTTTCGGTTCGCTGGCCGGCTGCCACTGCCGACCAGCAAGACAACTACAACACGCACACGTCACGCAAGGGGATGGTTCGCAGCGATTCCGCGGACCAGCCTCCGCTGCTCGCCTGGCATATGGGCGGCGGGGCGGGGCGCGCGGCGGGCGTCGGCGGTGCCCCGTGGCGCCGCAGCGCCGGGGCGGGGAGGCGGGCAGTACGCAGCAAGGGAGCGGGCGCGCAGCGCCCTCGGCGACCGGCTGACCGATCTTCGCGGTGCGTGAGAGCACGCAGCGCTCGGTCCGGGCCGCAGCGCAGCGGCGCGCCCCGTTCAAGGAAGGATGCTGCGCCCCGCTGCGTCACTCCCGGCGGTGATAGGGCAGGCGGGCATTGACCGAAGGGCGGGTAGGCTCCGGGCATCCGCGAAGCGGCCACCTCGACGGCCGGCGGATTGTCCCGGGGCCTGCGGCCCGGGCTTCATGCTGAGCGCATGAGCGACTGGGGCGGTCCTGACCCGCCGGACTGGCAGCTGTACGTCGTCGGTCGGCTGGGGCCCGGCGAAGGGCCGGTCATGGGTGAGAGCTCTGTGGTCTGTGTGCGGGCCTGCTGGCAGTGCGGAGCGCCGGTCGGCGAGCTGTGTCTGCCGCTTGCCGGGGTGCGGCGGTTTCGAGGCGCCCACGTGGCGCGTTACGCGGACCTGACGTCGTACGACATGGAGCGCAACCGGGAGGCGTTCGGCCGACCGTGCCCGCGATGCGCTGCGGCTGCCGGTGCCATGTGCCGGACGGTGCCGATGGACGGCAGCCTGCCGCGGGAACAGCGGCAGACCGTGCACGCGGCCCGTGAGGACGGTGCCCTGGGCTGACGGGGCGGGCTGCGCCGCCGTCGCGGCGGTTTGGATATGGGACCGCGATGGGGCCATCGGGCCTGATCGAGGAGATGCCCGGAGAGTCGACGTGCGGACTTGGCGCGGGCGCGGGCGAGGCGGCGTTCGAGGGCGAAGCGGCCTTGGAGCGCCGACGTGCCGGGCAGCAATCGGCCGGTGGCCAGCCCGGCGGGTGGGGGCGGGCGAACCACAGCTGGTCACCGTTCCTCATCGCGACCTGGGCGGTGCCGGCTTCGGTTTCGGCGACGACGATCCGGCACATGCGGCACATCCCGCTGCTGAGCATCAGCGTCCGGTGACAGCGCTCGCACTTCGCCTCACTACCGCCGCGCTTGCGGATCTCGAAGCACCAGCAGGTGCACGGCACACACAGGACCCGGCGGTCGTTCGCCCAGGCCAGACAGTGCGCGCACTGGCCCCGCAGCTCGGGGTCGCGCTGTGCTGATGGGGTCTCGGGCCGCCAGCGCCAGGCGGGCGGGCCCCTCCAGCCGCCAGATCCCACATGGTCCGGGTCCGTACCCGGCGCTCGTCCGCCGTCTGCCGCGGCTGCTCGGAGACGGCCTCGAAACCGGGGAGGTGCCGGTCGCTGATGCGGGCCGCGCGGGTGCGGGCGAACGGGCGGGCTGGGGTGGACCTTGCTGGGGGTCGTCCTGGGCCTGCGGTGAGAGCCTGGAACCAGGACCTGAGCCGTCAGGCGGAGTTGGGGATGAAGCCTCCGGCGGCGTCCTCGTCGATCAGGGTGATCGGCCGCCGCCAGCAGAAGTACGAGGGGATCAGCAGCAGGCCGCGCCCTTCCAGTTGCAGGTCCCGTCCGACCGGGTGGTCCACCTCCAGGACGGGCGGACGCCACACCACCATGGGCCGGAACGTGTCCAGCAGGGCCCGTGTTCCGCCGGTCAGCAGGGCCCGTGTTCCGCCGGTCAGCAGGGCGCGGGACCGCCACGTCGCCCCGTGCCGGTGTTGCGCCCGCGAAGGGTTTCTCGCCTGCTGTCGCCAATATGGCCATCTCTGCGCCTAGTCGGCGGTGAGGAGTGGCCGGCACTCGGCCGATTCCGGTTGCCAGGCTGATGCTCTCGCCCCCAACAGGCGGGGTCAGGAAGTCCGGAAGGTAGACGGCGTACGGCACCAGGGTGCACAGCTTCTGCGCCACCCAGCGGGGTGATCCGCCACGCCGGATGCGCGCACGGACCACCCGCCGCCACGGGTCGAAGGCGAGGGGACCCCCCTTGGTCTGGAGTCGGCAGATGCTGCAGACGATCTCCCAGAGAGGGTCGGGGCTCCGGGCGATCCGGATGTTCTCCAGGTCCTGGCCGGCGCAGTGGATCCGCAGCAACGCCTCCCCCGATGTCGTGGACACTGAATGCGTACGGTCAAGGCTGAAGTACCCCGCATACCGAAGTGGTTGATGCGGGATAAACGAGTACAAGGACCTGGACCCAAGGCCCATCGACGAATCATCAGGTCTGATTCGCCGCCGGCTGGCTCGCGTGGCGTCATCGGGGAGACGGTGTTCAGAATACGACCGGCGGTTCTCGCCCCTTTGATCATCGTTCCTGCAGTGACCCTGGGCGTCCTGATTGTGGACGGTACGGCGTTCGAGCCCGACTCACCGGTCTCATCATCCAGCCCATGTCCTGCGTCCGCTGCGTCCGGGCGAGGGAGATACCCCACGACCTACACCGAAGACGCGAAGCCCTATACCGGGTCAGGCCCACATGCAGTCGACCTTCATTTCCAGCTGGACAGGCCCTTGCCCCCTCACTGGACGACGCCCGACGGCGAGCCGTACACCGCTCAGCTGGTCGTTTGCGAGTACATGGAAGAAACCGGTCTCACGGACATCAAGTGCGAGTACCGGGGATATGGCGAGGTATGGCTGATGCAGGCTCGGGCCACCTACCTGCTCCTCGAAGCGAAGACCTCCAAGCTGATCACCCGCTTCACAGTCGACGGGAGAGGCGTCTGCCCAGCCAGGCTTTCCTACTCGAACGATGCCCGCCCCACACATGTCCGCGAAGACATGGACGCGACCGAAATCATCAGGACGCTGCGCCCCTATGTCGACGACGGCGCCCGGGGCGAGGTGGGTGGGTCCGGTGAGCAGCGCGGCGTGGGCGAGCAGCGGTGGCGGCAGAGACCGGCGGCGACCTCACGGGCGGCCGGGTCCCGGTAGTGCCCGACGTACGCGGCCAGGGCGTGCGCGAGCCGGGCGTCGACGTCGGGGGCCCTGTCCGACCGCCTGCGGCCGGGCGCCGGGCCGCAGGCGGGCTGCTGCGCCGCACCCGTCGCGGCCCCTATCCCCTCGGCAGACCTGGAGCCGGTGTACGAAGCGGTGGCTAACTCCCGCAACTCCGGGCCCTGCTGACGGTCCGTTCACCGCAGTCCCGACGTCAGGGGATCAGTACGCAGTGGTTCTCGATGACCCTGCCGCTGCGGTCCAGCCCTCCGCAGACCGCCAACCGCGGGTACGCCCTGATCTCCCGGTTGACGACGAACCGCCACTGCGACACGCCCGCCTTGCTCGCCCGGTAGTCGCCCACGAAGGCGCGCAGTGTCCCCGGGAGGCCGTCCCGGGTCGTGACCGTGATGTCCTGGACATAGTCGCGCCCCTGGTAGGCGGTGGCCACGCAGATGTAGGTGCCGCACGTGGACTTGACCTCGGCGCTCGCCGGTGGCGCGGTCGCCAGCCCCAGAGCGCTGGCTGCGGCGAGAGCGGCCGTGATCGCCGCCACCCGTCGTCCTGTCGTGGTCACCGGCCGGACCGTCTCATGGCGTGCGTACTTCATCACAGGGAGCCCCCTCGAGTCGCTGCGTCGACTGACTGCACAGCGTTCTCCACTGTCGCGGGCCGAGTCCGAAGCCGCAATGCCAGGGACGGGGCGCTCTGGTCGGTACCGGGGGCGCGGGGCGCGGGAAACCTCATTCGACCGCGCTCCGCCATTTCACGGTGCGCGCTCTCGGCCGACCGGGCCAGCCATGGGGTTGGGGCAGTGAAACCAGACGACGGGACGTTTGTTCTCCGCGCTTTGAACTTCGCTGAGTACGTGTACGACGCTCCAGAGCCGGCCCCAGCCGGTGGTGGCCGGCTCAGTCCGGGTCCAACCTCGGGCTTTCACGCGGATCGGCGTCCCGGGCGAACTCAGACGAACTGATCGAAAGCCATCTTGGTCACCATCGCGGTGACCACGAGGACCAGGACGACCCGGACGAATCCGGATCCCCTCCTCATCGCTGTGCGTGATCCGATCATCGCGCCGGCGATGTTTCCCACGGCCATTCCCAGCCCGAGGGCCCACAGGACATTTCCCTGCCAGGCGAATACCGCGAGGGCTCCCAGATTGGAAGAGGCGTTGATCACCTTCCCCATGGCCGCGCTTTCCAGGAATCGCGTTGCGAGAAGCGTGGTGAAGGAGATGATGAGAAAGGTGCCCACTCCGGGTCCGAAGACTCCGTCGTAGAAACCGATTCCGACGCCCGCGATGAGGATCGCCGCATTGCGGCGGCGCGGGGTGACGACGATGTTCCGCTGCTGCACCCCGAAACTGGGCCTGAAGGCCACGAAGAGCGCCACCGTGATGAGCAGGCCCATGATGACGGGCCGGAAATAGCTCGTGGGAACACTCGATGCGGACAGGGCGCCGAGGGCGCCGAAGGGAACCGCGAGCCCGGCGGCCGGCACCAGCACCGAGCGATCCAGCTCGGTGCGCCGCTGGTACATGTACGCGGCGGTCGCGGTGCCCATGACCGCCGCGATCTTGTTCGTCCCCAGCGCCACCGCCGGCGAGTACTGGGGGAAGGCCAGCAGGAGTACCGGGATGAGCAGGACCCCGCCACCGCCGACAACAGCGTCCACCCAGCCCGCCGCCGTAGCGGCGAGGAGCAGGCCGAGCACCTCGTACAGTTCCACTCTTCCTCATTCACATCGAACGGCCCCGGTTCCCGGCGGGCGGGGCGCCATCCACCGGGTCAGAGGACCCCGCGGATCTCCGTCGTCGCGGGCAGCACGCGCGGGTGTCACATCATGCGCGTGAAGGGGATCACATGCCACCGCCGGCGGGCCTCCCCCGGTCTCGTCGGCCCTCGAAGGCGATGCGGAACACGTTGAGGGGGCCTTCCGGCGCATGGTCCATCGCCTGCGGCCCCTGCCGGTCGGGGCGAGACTCATCAGCGCCACGTAGACGCACCTGAGGGCGGCGGCCTCGTCGGGGAAGCGTCCACGGGCCCGGACGGCCTTGCGTATGCGAGCGTCCACGGACTCGATCGCGTTCGTCGAGCAGACGGCCTTCCGGACCTCGACGTCGAAGGAGAGGAAGGGCGCGGACTCGCCCCAGGCGTTCTCCCACAGCTTGATGATCGCCGGATGCTTCCGGCTCCCGGCTTCCTGGAAGTCCCCGGCCTCGACCGGGCCGGCGTCGGTCAGCACGGTCTTCGCACGAGTGCCGTTGTGGCTGTTGCGGCTGTTGCCGTTGTTCCTCCCGGCCGGATCGTGCTTCTCCTGGTCGGCATGGCCAGTGATCCCGCCCTCCAGCGCGGACTCCAGCACCCACTTGACCAGCTGCCGCAGCAGCCCACCCCCGCCGCTCAGCCGCAGGCCCCCGCCACGGGCCCAATCGGCCAGCATCGCGACGAGCCGTTCGTCCGACGCGGCCGACGGCCTCGCACTACCGGCCGGCTCCTCGACGGACTCGTGCTCGATCGTCATCCCGCTCACTGGGCGTCTCTCCTCGATCAGCAGATCCGCCGTTGATCAGCCCCTCCCTCACGTGGTACGCCTCCCGGCGTCCCGGTGCCCGCCCCGCGGCCACCTCGGTGCCGCCGACACGAACGGGCAGGGCAGGGCAGGGCAGCTGAAGGATCACGGGTGCCTGCCTGTCCGGAGGCATCAGCCGGGGTCGCCTCACCGGTGCGGACACCTCGGCGGACGTCCTGCCCATCAGCGTGTCTCCCTGTGCGGCACCCGCGGGATCTCTGCCGTACACGGTCGGGGAACGCTCACCTTCCGCTGATTCCGGCCCGACCGACGGGCGCCGAGAACCGACGCCTCCCTCCGCCGGTCAGGATCCGGTGCATTCGCGTGAGACGCCCCCGGGTACAGGTTCGCCGTTCAGCGGGCGGGGACCGCTTTGAGCAGGGCGTTGATGACACGGTCGCTGGCGTCTTTGCCCCGGGGGTCGCCCAGATTGGCCCACAGCTTGAACATCAGCCGGCGCAGCACCGGGTGAGTCAGGCTGTGGGAGGCGAAGAATTTCATGACGTGGGGGTTTCCGACCGCCTGGACAACGTACCTGCCCAGGGTGAAGTAGCTGCCGAACGAGTCCTTCACGGCTTGGGGGTACTGGTGCAGGGCGCGTTCGCGTTGCGCCGCGGTGGGCCGGGCCAGTGCCTGGACGGTGATCTCGGCGCTGAGGCGGCCCGATTCCAGGGCGTAGTCGATGCCCTCGCCGCTGAGCGGGTTGATCATTCCTGCGGCGTCGCCGGTCAGCAGGACGCCGCGGGTGTACTGCGGGAGCCGGTTGAGTCCGCTGGGCAGGGCGTGCCCGCGGACGGGGCCGTCGGCGTGGTCTTCGTCGATCCGCCATTCTTCGGGCAGTCCCCGTGTCCAGTCGGTCAGCAGTTGCCGGTAGTCGAAGGTGAATCTGCGGTTCACTCCGAACGTGCCGATGCCCACGTTCCATCGGCCCGCTCCGGCGGGGAAGATCCATCCGTATCCGGGGAGCATTTCGCGTCGGCCGCGAGCGTCGGGGTCCCATAGGTCCATCCACGCCTCGAGGTAGTCGTCGTCCTGGCGCGGGGTGGTGTAGTAGCGGCGCATGCCCACTCCCAGGGGGCGGTCCTTGCGTTGCTCCAGTCCTGTGGCGACCGCGATCCGGCTGGAGGCTCCGTCGGCGGCGACGACCAGGTCTGCGGCGTAGGTGTAGGTGGCGCCCTCCCGCTGGGCGCGGACGCCGCGGATGTGTCCGGTGCGGTCGTCGACCACGGTGTCGATGACCTTGGTGCCCTCTACCAGCCGGGCACCGGCCGCCTGGGCCCTTTTGGCCAGGATGTGGTCAAAGTCCTCACGGGTACGGACCAGGCCGAAGCTGGGGTAGCCGGCGAGATCGGGCCAGTCCAGTTCCACGCGCAGGCCCCCGCCGTAGGCGCGCAGTCCCTTGGTGCGCACCCAGCCGGGCGTTTTCAGGTCGATGCCCATGGCGAGCAGTTCCTTGACCGCGCGCGGGGTGAGGCCGTCGCCGCAGATCTTGTCCCGGGGGAAGCGCGCCTTGTCCACCAGCAGCACCTCCAGTCCTGCCTGCGCCAGGTAGTAGGCCGTGGCCGCACCGGCCGGGCCGGCCCCGACCACGACGACATCGGCCTTCTCCTGATTCTGGTGGTAGGCCATGAACTTCCCTTCTTCCGGCGCACGTGAGCGCGCCGCCAATGGTGGGGAGGGGGTGTGCGGAGTGGTTCATCCCGTGAGCGCTCGGACCGGCTGTTCCGAGCGGGGTGGACGGCGGAGGCCGGAAGGGTTTCGAGACTGCGCTGAGGCTGCCCGGGTGTGCACAGTGGCCATGTCCAGGACGGGGCGGACCGCGGGGCTTCTTCGACGATCCCGGTGATCGTGCGCAGAGCCCCGACGAGACCGGTCCCGGCTGTGAGGGCTTGGCGAAGAGTCCCCACACGCACCCGTCCCCGCCCGGCACCAGGGCAGTCCAGGAACCCGCCCGAACACGGCGCGGGAGGCACCGGCCCACCTACTGTTGCGGCCCGCGCCCCCGAACCGGCCGACCACGCCCAACACCCCGTCTCCAGAGCCGAAATCCATTCTCAGCGAGACGCGGCACCTCTCAGCAGTCATCTGCGCAGCCCAGCCCCACACTGCCGCGCCCTCCCGGCGGCCGCCCCGTCGGCTGCACCCGCAACCGCTCCGCCTGTGCGTCCTCGATGCCGTCGGACGCGGACTCGAGTTCGGACATACGCCACCCCCAGAAGAGACAACCCGGCCACACGCGGAGCCGTATCCTCAGAGCCTGACAGCCAACTACAGAGAGCAACAGTTCATTTACGGACGGTGTCCGCTTGGCCGAGGAGCCCCTCTTGCGCAGACGACCCACGGCCAGAGCCGCACACTCCCCCGGCGTCCGCAACACCCCCTGCCCTGCCGCCACCCGCATCCCCGCGGTTCAGGGGGCGAGGGGGAGTCGGTCGCCGGTGGCGCCGAGCTCCAGACGAGCGTAGTCGGGGTGGTCCAGGCGGTGGTGGGCGTAGATGTCGAGGACCTTCCCGCCGGCCGGGGCCGGCCCGTGCCCGTGGTGGGCCCCCTTGCGGACGTCCAGGCCGAGGAAGACGCCCACGTCGTCGATGTCGTACACCCCATCCTCCCGAACAGGGTTCGTGCGGTGCTGGCCACGGAGTCGGCGCCGTACGCGCGCGTCCACGTCATGCAGACCTGCCGCGCCCGCAAGCGGCCGGGCACTGCGCCGGGCCGGGCGGTAGTCGGACCTCTCATCAGCATCTCCAACAGCGTCCCCTCGAACCCGGTGACACCACCCCCAGGTCCTCCATTCGACAGGGGGAAACAGTCATGCCGGGCCCGGAGGCCAGCGGTCCCGTTGCAAAACCGCGAAGAAGACAACGCCGCCACGCACCCCTTCCGGGACACGGCGGACAAGAGCGAGGTGGTGAGGCGCGGATGGCACTCAGGCACACCCACGAAACCCCCGGCGACAACGCGGCCGCGTAGCAGTCGGTTCCGGGCGCGCACCCGGTGGCTACGGCGCCGGCAGCCAAGAGCGGATAGGGGTCAGTGACAAGAGCACCGCGTCTCGCTGGATGTCCGTGTCAGGCCGTGACACCCGGCCGTTCACAAGGCGTCGCCGAAGACCTCCGCCAACTCGCCGGCGGACTCGGAGGTCAGACGGTAGAACCCCTGGAGGCTGATCGAGCGTTCGAGGCGGCCCTCCGCCATGTACTTCAGACTGCGGGTCCGGCCTCGGCGGTTACGCCAGGTAAGCCGCGTCAGAAGATCGCCGGGGATCGGCATATCGAAGCGCACGGGTGTCGCGTCCACGTGCACCGCCGTGGCGCCGCAGCCGTCGGCACCGAGCATCGACCAGTTGCTGTGCCCGGGAAACGCCGGGTCCTGCCACGTTGCGGGGCCGGTGCCGCAGCAGTCGCGCCGCTCCATGTCGATCACCCGCATCCGGCTCACCACGTACACGACGCACCGGTTGACGTGCAACGCGTACGCCTCGTCCCCAGCGCGGGCACCCGACCAGGCGGGCAGGGAGGAGTGGACGCCGCTGAAGGCCACCGGTGGCCGCTCGCCCACGCGACCCGCCTTACGCAGGGCGCGGCACGTGTCATGGGTCCACAGGACGGTGAAGGCATCAGACATGCGGTGATCCTATGAACGAGGACTGACAGCCTTCCGCGGGACAGCCCCTGGTGGAGCACGACTTCCGAGCCGGCGGACCCCGCGAACCGCATTCCCCGGCACCGCGACCAAGCGCCAGGGGCGACACGTAGGGGCGACACGCCGCATGGGCGCTCTCGGAACTCGGCAACGGTTGCTCGCCGTCGTAGGTGACAGGTGCGGCGAGCAGGCGGGCCGGATCGATCCAGTGCTGGTGCCGGAGACGGCGGGCGGGCGGCAGGGACCTACGCGGCGAGCGCGGCGGGCTCGCCCAGATGGGAGACGGCTGTCCGCCACGCGGTGGTCACCGCGGCGCGGGCCCGCGCTGTCTGGACGGCGCGGCCGCCGGTCAGTTCAAGCGGCGCGCCCACGTGCACGTGAAGGTCCGGTCGGCGCAGAGGCGCTGTGACCAGGCCGGCGAGCTGCTTGGCGGTGCCGCCCGAGGTGACCCGGCGGGCGCCGGCCTGGCCCACGGGTACGACGGGGGCGCCGGTGCGCTCGGCGAGCCGGGCCAGGCCACTGCGGAAAGTTCCGGGGGCCGCTTCCGCGGCGTCTTTGCGGCGGGGCAGGCCGCCCTCGGCGTAGATGAGGACCAGCCGTCCCTGCTCCAGGGCCTCTGCCGCAGCGTCCAGCGCGGCCGCGGCGCGCCGGTCTCGGCGGAAGACGGGAATGTGTCCTTCGCGGGCGAGCGCGCGCCCCAGCAGCGGGACGCGCCATAGTCCCGCTGCCGCCATGATGACCGGCTCGACACCCAGGCGATGGAGGGCGGCGACCACGACGGCGGGGTCGGCGAGGGAAGTGTGGTTGGCGGCGATGATGCTGCCCGGCGCGAGTTCGGTGCCGGGGTCGGTGGTCACCGACAGGCGGCCGACGACGGGCACCAGGGTATCGGCGATGCGGCTGAGCATGAGCGGGCTCCTGGCCTCGACAATGTTGATCTTCATTGTCGGGGCCAGGCACCGACCGGACATGAGTCGCCCTACTCATCTCCTCGGTGGGAGCACTACGCCTCCTCACCCCGGAGCAACGCGCCATGGTGACGCGGGCGTCAAGAGCACGGCGCAGACCGTTGATCAAGGAGGAGTGTCCGCGAGGGACGGCAACGACGCGGAGGGGATCACGCGACGAGCACGGATACGTACCCCGAGGGGCAGTGCAGCGGGCGGCGCAGGAGGTGGACGAAGGCGCGGCGGACGAGGTGCGGGCGGCCGCGGTGCGGGCCTACGCGCGCTCTGCCGCGCATGCCCGGTTCGACGCGGTGATCACGCACGAGGTGCTGCCTGTTCTCCGGTCGGTGATCCGCGGGCCCGGACGGGACAACTACCCGGTGCTTCTGGAGGCGTCCGGGAACCGGCCCTCCGCCGCCCGCAGGCGATCCATGCCACTGACGGTGACGGCTGCCGCGACGCGGTCCGCCGCGGCGCTTTCCCCGACGGGGCAGCCGTCCGGGCTCAGCGCTTGCGGCTCGGAGCGCCAGGGCCGTGCGGATCGGACACGGCCCTGGCACGCTGCGACTCGGTCAGCTCTGGAACTCACGCACATACTTCGCGAACTTCTCCAGACCGTCGATGTTGCGCGGCCCGCTGACGCCCTCGTTGTAGTCGAGGATGAAGAATTTGTTCTTCCTGACAGCGGGCAACCCCTTCGTGTGAGGGGACTTCTTCAGGAAGTCGATCTTCTTCTGGGCAGGCAGGTCCCCGTAGTCGAGGATCATGATGACTTCCGGCTCCGCTTCGGCAACGGCCTCCCAGTTCACCTGCGTCCACCGCTGGTCGAGGCCGTCGAAGACGTTCTTGCCGCCGGCGGTCTTGATGATGTCGTTGGGCGGGACCTGGTTGCCCGCGGTGAAAGGCTGGTCGGTGCCCGAGTCATAGAGGAAGACCGGCACCGGATCGCCCTTGGGCGCCTTCGCCTTGACGGCCTCCACGCGCTTCTTCAGCCCACCGACGACCTCATCCGCCTTGTCCCCGACCTGGAAAATCCTGCCCAGCCGATCGAGGTCGGTGTAAAGGGCTTCGAAGGGGGTGAGCTTCTCCGGGTACTTGGGGTAGTTGAAGCAGCTCTCGCTGTGCATGAAGCTCTGGATCCCGAGCTTGTCCAGGATCTCCGGGGTGATGCCCCGCTCATCCTTGAAGCCCGAATTCCAGCCGGCCACGACGAAGTCGGACTTGGCCTCGACGACGAGTTCCTTGTTGAGGAGATCGTCACTGAGCATCTTCACCTTGGCGTAGTCGCCCGCCCACGGTGACTCCTCCACCGGCGGGTTCGCCGGCGGCATCACGTAGCCGTAGACGTGGTCGGCCAGGCCGAGGCTGAACAGCTTGTCGGCGCTTCCGCCTTCGTATGCCACGGCGCGCTTGGGGATCGTGTAGGCGACCGGCTCACCGCACCTTTTGACGGTGACCTTCTCGGGCGCCTTGGCGTCCGGCTCGATCTCGGCGCCGCAGCCGCTGAGCAGCAGGGCGGCCGCGAGTGCGGAGCCGAGGGCGGTGTGCTGCCGCACCGAGCCGGGGAATCGGTTCGTGATCATGACGTGGTGATGCCTTTCACAGGAAGGGAGGGAGCGAATACAACAACTGCGGATCACCCGTCAGCGGGTGGGACACGATGCTGGCCTTGACGCCGAACACCTCGTCGACGAGCTCCGTGGTGAGGACGTCCTCGGGCGTGCCGGTGGCGACAAGGCGGCCTTCGCAGAGCACACCGAGGCGGTCGCAGGCGGCTGCGGCGAGGTTGAGGTCGTGCAGCACGACCAGGACGGTGAGTCCTGAGCCACGCAGGAGCGAGAGCAGTTCGACCTGGTGGCGTACGT
This sequence comes from Streptomyces sp. NPDC003016, assembly GCF_053591455.1. Lineage (NCBI taxonomy): Bacteria > Bacillati > Actinomycetota > Actinomycetes > Kitasatosporales > Streptomycetaceae > Streptomyces > Streptomyces sp. NPDC003016. The sequence continues at coordinate 150,251 of NZ_JBSFTV010000013.1, read as the reverse complement.
CGAGGTGGTTGGTCGGCTCGTCGAGTACCAGGATCTTCGGCTCCTGGACGAGCGCCCGGGCCAGCAGGACACGCTGGCGTTCCCCGCCCGAGAGCGTCAGGACTCCGCGCCGGGCGAGGTGGCGGATGTCGAGCTGGTCCATCACCCGTTCGCACAGCTCCCGCTCCCGGCGGTTGAGGGCCTGGTTGCCCTGAAGGTGCGGCGTGCGTCCGAGTGCGATGACCTCATCGACCGTGAAGTCGAGGTCGACGGAGCCGTCCTGGGTCATGGCCGCGATGACCTGCGCGGAGCGGCGCATCGTCAGGCCGGAGAGTTGCTGCTCGCCCACCCAGACGGTGCCGGAGCTGGGGCGGAGCGCGCGGTACACGCACCTGAGGGCGGTGGACTTGCCGCTGCCGTTGGGTCCGACCAGGCCCACGACCCGGCCACTTGCCACGTCCAGGGACAGGTCGCGTACCAGGCTCTTGCCGTCGGTCACCACCGAGAGCCCGTCAAGCCTGAGGTCCATCTCAACGTCCTCCGAACATGTAGCCCTTGCGGCGCATCAAGGTGATGAACACCGGCACCCCGATGAGTGCGGTGATGACGCCCAGGGGCAGCTCGCGCGGTGCCACCAGCGTCCGGGACACCAGGTCGACCCACACCATGAAGATCGCTCCGGCCAGTGGTGCCACGGCCAGTACGCGGGCATGGGTGGCGCCGACGACCATGCGCACCAGATGGGGCATGACCAGTCCGACGAAGGCGATGGCGCCACTGACGGCGACCATCACTCCCGTCACGAGCGAGGCCAGGACGAGCAGGGCCTTGCGGTGCCGGTCGGGGTTGACGCCCAGACTCGCGGCGGTTTCGTCCCCGAGGGCCAGCACGTCCAGCGCCCGGCCGTACCGGTACAACACGGCCAGGCCGAGAATGACGACCACGGACACGACCGGGAGCGCACCCCAGTTCGCGGCGCCGAAGCTGCCCATCGTCCAGTACAGGACCATGCTGGTCGCTTCGCTGTCCGGCGCGAAGTAGATGATCAGGCTCATCACGGCTTGGAAGCCCAGCGACATGGCCACGCCCGTCAGGACGAGACGCAGCGGGGAGAGCGCGCCCCGGCTGGAAGAGGCGACATACACCAGGAACGACGCGACCAGGGCCCCGATGAAGGCACCGGCCGACACCGCGTAGATGCCCAGCGCCGCCAGTCCCCCGGTGACCGTGACACCGACGGCTCCGACGGACGCGCCCGAGGAGACGCCCAGCACGAAGGGGTCGGCGAGCGCGTTGCGCACCATGGCCTGGATGGCCACGCCGATCGCGCTCAGCCCAGCCCCCACGAGCGCCGCGAGCAGCACCCGTGGCGTACGGATCTGCCAGATGATCTGGTACGTGGTCACCTCGTCCGCGGCGACGCGGCCGCCGCTGACAGCCGCCCACACATATCGGACGGTCTCCCCCGGCGTGATCACGGCGGCCCCCAGACCGATGGCCACCACGACCGAGGCGAAGAGGACGAGGAGCAGAACGGCGCAGGCAAGCACCAGGTCCTTACGGGAGGCGAGCCGGCCTCTCACACCCGTTGCGGGTTCGGGGGGTGCCGCGTCGGCTGACGTATCGGCGCCGCTGCTCGCCGATGGCGGGGAGATTGCTGGCGGTGACATAGAACTGGGCCTTCCAGATTGAACGGAACGTACTCATCGGGTTCGTGGCGTCCGCCCGTCGCCCCGGGCGGACGCCAGTCCTGCGCCAGCTACGCGGAAGCAGACGCGCCGCTTGTCTCTTTCCCGTCCGCCCGGCCCGCGCGACGCAGTGGGACGGTGATCCTCAGCGCCACAACGACCAGGGCGCCGAAGACCGGGGCGAGGTCCGGGCAGCCGGCCGGGGCCGCGCCCACGAACACTCCGGGACTCCGCGCAGCGGCGTTGAGGCGGCTCGGTGTTCCCCGTTGCGGTGTGAACCGGCTCAGGGCAGTTCGAAGGGCAAGGTCATGCCGTCGAGTGCGCGGGCGGAAGGGGCGTCGTTGCCCTCGGGGAGCATTCCGACGGCATCGAGGACGACGCGGCGCAGGCGCTGGGTGTTCTCGGCGAAGACCTTGAAGACCTCTTCCTGGGCAACGCTCCCTGCCGCGTCGATGCCCGCGTCCAGATCGGTCACGAGGGCCACGGCGGCGTAGCCGAGGGCGAGTTCCCGAGCCAGGACCGCCTCGGGGTGCCCGGTCATGTTCACCAGCGACCAGCCGGCCGCCGCGAACCACTGCGACTCGGCTCGGGTGGAGAACCGGGGCCCCTCGACCACGACCGTCGTGCCACCGTCGACCGCCTCGATCCCGGCTGCGGCAGCTGCTTTGAGGAGCGCTTCGCGGCCGCGCCGGCAGTAGGGATCGGCGAACGAGACGTGGACGGCGCCCTCGTCGTAGAAGGTCTGGATCCGCCCGCTGGTCCGGTCCACCATCTGGTCGGGGACCACGATGGTGCCCGGGCCCAGCTCGCGCCGGAGGGAGCCGACCGCGCAGGGGGCCAGGATCTGGCGCACGCCGACAGACCGCATCGCCCAGAGGTTCGCCCGGTAGTTGATCTTGTGTGGCGGGATGCGGTGCCCACGGCCGTGCCGGGGCAGGAAAGCCACCCGCCGCCCCTCGACCGTGCCCAGCATCAGGGCATCGGACGGTGGGCCGTAGGGCGTGCTGACCCGGACCTCCTCCGCGTCGGCCAGCAGTTCGTAGAAGCCACTGCCTCCGATCACGCCGATGTGGGCCGCCGGAGTGCTGCCGCTGACGTTCATGTCCGTGTTTCCTTTCCCCGTCTTGTTCGCCTGTGCAGCCGTATGCCGTCCAGCGCGGGGACCGTCGGGTGTCCGGCCACCTCCGGGCCGCGCGGGTCTCCGGGGCGCCGTACGGCCACAGCCCTCCACCCTGCGGCGGTGGCCGCGTCCAGTTCCTCTCCCACGTCGCTGACGAAGACCGTTTCGTGTGCGGGGACGCGGAGGGCACGCGTGATGGCCCGGTAGGACTCCGCTTCCTGTTTTCCGCCCGCGCCGGACAGGTCGAAGTAGCCGTCCAGGAGCGCGCTGAGGTCGCCGTGGTTGCTGTGCGCGAACCAGTCGCGCTGAGCCGCCGCCGACCCGGAGGAGTAGATGTAACGGCCGATACCCGACTGCCTCCATCGGGCCAGGGCGGCGGGCACGTCGTCGTAGACATGGCCGGTCAGCGTGGAGCGGGCGTAGCCCTCGGCCCAGATGAGCCCTTGGATCCTCTTCAGCGGGGGTGCCTTGACGTCCTGGTCGGACCAGGCGGCCAGCGCCGCGACGGCCCCGCCCTCGTCGAGTCGAGGATCACCGGTGTGGATCCGTACCTCTTCCATCAGCTGTGTCCATGGAAGCTCGCCCCGATGGGTCGCGAACCAGCCGGCGAAGCGCTCCCGTGCGTAGGGGAAGAGCACGTCGTGCACGTGGGAGGCGGAGCCGGTCGTCCCCTCGATGTCGAGGACCACGGCCCGCACTGTCGACACGATCACGTCGCCGCTTCCGGCGCCAGGAGTGCGTCGAGGCGGGGAAAGCGCTGGGCGATGGGGTCGCCGGTGAAGTCGCCCACCCAGCCGTCCGCCTTCTCGAAGAAGCGGATCGCGACGAACTCCGGGCGCGGGCCCATGTCGAACCAGTGGCGGGTGCCCGCCGGCACGGAGAGCAGGTCGCCCGCCTCGCACACCACTGCGTGGACCCGGCCGTCGAGGCGGAGGTAGAAGCACCCCGTGCCGTGGGCGAAGAAGCGCACCTCGTCCTCGGCGTGCCGGTGTTCCTCGAGGAAGGCCGAGCGCGCCTCGGCCGCGCTTCCCTCCCCTTCCGGCCCTTCCTCCGGCTGGAGTTGGGCGACGTCCACCAGTTTCAGCCCCTCGTGCGCGCACAGTTCGTCGATCTCGGTGCGATAGCGGGACAGCACGTCTCCCGGGCTGGTGTCCGGTGCGATGGTGCCGCGCAGCGGCCAGCGGCCGAAAGCCACCGAGCAGGCGGTCAGGGCCTCCGTGATGCGCTCGTGGTCCCGGGTGCGCAACAGCACCTTCTCGGGGTCGTCCTCCGACATGATCTGAAGCAGCGTCATGGGATCAGCCTTCCTTTCCTTCCGCGGGCAGCCCGGATCCGGTGAGCAGCAGCAGCTGGCAGATTGATTCCAGGCACTCCAGCCGGTTGCGGGCCTGGGCGAGGTCGTGCCCCCATGTGGTGATGCCGTGGTCGGTGATGAGAAGGGCTGGAGGTGCCTGTGGCGTGGTGGCCAGGTAGTCGGCCACGTCCGCGGCGATCCGCGGAACCTCGGGCCAGTTGGGGAAGACGGGCACCCCGGTGCGCGTCGGGTCGGCCAGTCCCAGGCCCTTGAGCAGCTCGAACCGCTCGATGGGCAGCGAGGTCAGGCGCGTCCGGCGGCCCGTGCGGCACGCGACGGCCGTGGCGTAAGGGGAGTGGACGTGGATGACCGCGCCCGCGTCCGTGGTCCGGTAGATCGCGGAGTGGATCGTCGTCTCAGCCGACGCCCGCAGCTGCCCCGGGGCCGCTTCCTCTCCCGTGCCGGCCCGCACGACGACCATGTCCTCCGCGGTCATGTCCCCCTTGCCCTGGCCGCTGGCGGTGATCAGGGCCGCCCCGCCCGGCAGGCGCACCGAGAGGTTGCCGGCGGTACCAGGCATCCAGCCGCGCTCGTACAGAGCCCGTGAGACCGCCGCGAGCCCGCTTCCGACGCGTACGCGTTCGCCGTCGTCGATGACCGTATGAATCATGCCGACACCTCACGCGGGTGACTCGCGCTGCGGGAATCGTGGGGGCGGAGCACCCGGTCTTCGGAGACGGTCGCGGTGACCGGCTCGGCCGGGGTGACATCGGAAGCGGGGTTGAACACGGCGGCGCCGGCGGGGGCGGCCCCGACTCCCGCGCATCCCGTCACTTCACCCGGGTCGCGCTCCTCGACCACGACTGCCGAGCCGTCGGCCGGCTCTCGGTCCCAGGAGGACTCCGGAGCGACGATCACGAAGGGGATGCCGTGCCGCGCGGCGGCGACCGCGAGACCATATGTGCCGATCTTGTTCGCCACGTCCCCGTTCGCCGCGATCCGGTCGGCCCCCGCCAGCACGCAGTCCACCATCCCCCGGGCCATGGCAGCGGCAGCGGCGGAATCCACGCACAGCCGGTACGCCGCCCCCGCCTCCCCCAGCTCCCATGCGGTGAACCGGGCTCCCTGGAGCAGCGGCCGGGTCTCGTCCACGAGCACCTCGGCGACCCGGCCGCGCTCGTGCAGCTCCATGATTGCGCCAAGTGCGGTGCCGGAAGCGGCGGTTGCCGGGCGGCCGGTGTTGCAGTGGGTGAGGACGCGCACCGGCCGGTCCGGGACCAGCGACTGCACCAGGTCGGCGGCCCGTACGACGGCGGCCCGGTTGGCCGTGGCGTCCTCCTCCAGCATGGCCAGGGCCTCGGCGAGGACGGCCTCGGGCCCGTCGGCGAGCCGCCTCACGGCCCGGCGGACGGCCCAAGCCAGGTGGACGGCGGTGGGCCGGGCGGCGGACAGCCGCGCGGCATCGGCCGTCGCGGACGCCTCGTCGGTCCTACCGTCCGAGCTGTGCCGGCAGGCGGAGAGCGCCACCCCCAAGGCACCGGCCAGACCGATGGCGGGCGCTCCGCGCATGGCGAGCGACGCGATGGCGTCGATCAGCTGGTCCACCGTCTCAAGCCGCAGCAGGCGGTGTTCACGCGGCAATGCCCGTTGATCGACCGCGAGGACGCGCCCGTCGTCCCACGAGAGCGACCAGCTCAGGCGTGGCGATATCACCGTCTCGCTTTCCCGTTTCATATGCCGGCGGCCTCGCGCAGGGCGTCGACGCGGTCGGTGCACTCCCAGGTGAAGCGGGGAAGCCCGCGGCCGAAGCGGCCGTACGCCGCGCTCTGGGCGTAGACCGGACCGCGGCAGGTCGAGGTCACGGATGTTCGCGGCCGGGCGGAGGTCCGCAGGAGCGCGTCGAGGATCGTGTCGCTGATCTGGTCAGCGATCTTGTCGGGGTGGCCCTCGGTCAGGGACTCCGAGGTGAACAGGCGGCGGGACATGAATCTCCTGTAGGTCAACCGATCCGCGGCGCCGGCCCGACGGGCCGGCCGGCGGTCAGCAGGGGGCGGGCACCTCGGGGACAGCGAGGCGGGGCGACGCGGCGGAGAGTCCCCGTGCCCACAAGCGCGGAGAAGTCCATCGTGTCGCGGCCCTCGGCGAGCAGGCCCGCCGCGAACCGCCGACGGACACGCTCCACCGCGGCGACGGGCAAGCCGTCGAGCAGACCCTTCCCTCCGGTGCCGGTCACCAGGGACCACAACAGGTCGGGGTCACCGGGCACAGCGAGCGGAACGTACTGCACACCGATGGACGACAGCGAGCGGGCAGCAAGCCAATCCCGGAACAACCGGGGTGTGCCCAGGGGTTGGAGCGGATCGGCCGGCCGTGGGACGTCGGCAAGGCGCGGCCGCTCTGGCCCGACGGCCCGATGGAGCAGCTCAGGCAGCGGCCCAAGCGCGCCCTGGGACCAGATGGCCATGGTCAGCCGGCCGCCAGGGCGCACCAGCCTCAGCAGTCGCTCTGTTCCTGCCGCCACGTCGGGGAATGAGGAAATCCCGAGCGAACACATCACGGCGTCGTAACCACCGGGGGGCGAGGGCCAGTCGAGGACGTCGCCGTGCACGAAGCGCACGTTGGCGAGACCGCGGATCGCGGCCCTGGCGCGGCCCCGCTCAAGCGAGGACTCCGCGAGGTCGACTGCGTCAATCACGCCGTACGGGCCGACCTGCTCGGCGGCCGGAATCGCGGACGCCCCCGAGCCGCAACATGCGTCGAGCACGTGCAGACCAGGGCGCAGGCGCGCAGCCCTGACGGTCGCCCTACCGATCGGCGACCACAACGCGCCGAACAGCCGGTCGAAGCTCTCCGCCCCTTCTGCCAATCCGGCGGCCACGTCGCGCAGTTCCATGCAGACTCCCGTCCGAGGGTGACAGTGGGACCAGCGTATATGAAAACGATAATCAATACTACTGTCCGGTGGCCCTCACCGCGCCAAGCCGCCGAAGCCCTCACGCGGACCCGACAAGCGGCGCTTGCGCAAGGCGCGGGATCGGAACCGGCAGCAGCTGACGGGAGGAGGGAGGCGCTCAAGGAGCAGGCAACCGCCCGGTCACGCCAACTCCGCGCGCGGCGAAGCACCGACCGCCCCGCCACCCGCGGCTTCCCCCGCATCACGCGGCAACGGGAGGCCGCACTGCGGGCCCTTGCGGAACGGGACATGTTCGCCAGCGCTCAGGAGTTTCGCCGGCTCCCCCGCGGCCAGGGCGATCGAGCCGGCCCGAGCACCGCGCACCGGACCTCCGCCGCCCCGGAGCGCCTCGATCCGGTCGACCTCGCACATGACGGCCGAGGAGAGCGGTCCTACCGGCGCCGGGGCGTCACACTGCGAGCACCACCGGCCGGATTCCCTCGGACGCGAGCGCCTCGACCTTCCGGCCGGCGAACAGCCCGGCCGGCTTCCGCGGGATCCTCGGGCAGACACGCCCGTCCCCCTCGACGGCCTCGCCGAAGTCGGGCGGTGCGTCGCCCCCTCAGCCCGTCGGCCTCGATCACGCGGAGCGCCACGGGCGGCGGAGGCACCGCAGCCGGCCAACAGGAGGCCCCCGCAGGCGAGCAGGACAAAGGGCGGCGACCGAGCGCCGACTGGACGATCATTAATCGATCTTGACAATCATTTTCATCTAGTGGATGCTGCTCGAGCCCCGCACCCTCCGCCCCATCCGGCGGCCGCGGTGCGGGGACCACACCACGTGATCTGCCGGGAGCAGCATGTCGATCTTCCACGAGCGCCGAGAATTCCTCACCGGCGCCGCTGCCGGCGTTCTGGCACTTACCGGGTGCGGTGGCCCGGCGGCGGATGGCAAGGGGAAGCCCCGGCGCGGCGGCCAGTTCCGCGCGCTGTTCACCGGGGGCGGCGAGCAGGAGACCGTCGACCCCCACGCGGAGGCCCTGGCCATCGGCACGACCCGCACCAAGGCCCTCTTCGACCGGCTCGTGGACCTGGACGCCACCATGGCGCCGGTGCCGCGTCTCGCCCGGAAGCGGGTGTCCCACGCCCACGCGACGGCAGGGCGGTTCACCCTGCGCGAGGCGCTGTCCCACGACGGGAAGCCGCTGGCTCCCGAGGACGTGGTGTTCGCCTTCGGCCGCGTCCTCACCCCCAAGGCGGCCACCCACTTCGCACAGAGCCTGCTCTCCGTCATGGACCTCAAGAAGAGCCGGAGCGCCGGGAAGAACGTCGCGGAGGTCGCGCTGAAGCAGCCCGGCGCCGAGTTCCCCGCCCCGCTCGGCACGCTGGGCACGGCCTTCGTCGGTTCCCGTTACGCCGACCCGGCCAAGCCCGTGGGAACGGGGGCTTCCACGCTGAGGTCCTTCCGGGCCGGGCGTGCCTTCGTCGCCGAACGGTTCGGCCACCACGGGGACGGCGGCGCGTACGTCGACGAGCTGAGGAGCCCGTCCGCCGGCGTCGACGCCCGGGGCAACGCCCCGCGGGCCGGCCGGGCGGAGTTCGGCTACACGATGGCCCCGGCCCCCACCCGGACCGTGCAGGCCGACAAGTCGGTGCGGACCCTGGCGGCGAAGGGCGCCACGGCCCTGGGCCCGGCCGCCACCGAAGCGGTCCTCACCGAACTCGCCCGGCACCGCCAGGAACACAGCACCGCGCTCCTCTGGGTGAGTCACGACCCCGGACTCCTCGCCGCCGTCGCGCACCACATCATCGTCATCGACGGCGGCCACACCGTCGGAACCGGGACACCCGATCAGGTGGGGCGAGCTCTACGGACCAACCTGACCCGGCGCCTCGTACGCGCCATGGACCTCGGTACGGCCCTGGTGGCCACTGACCTGGTCCCGGCCGCACCCGGTTCCTGACTTCACGAGCTTCCACCACACAACCCGACCACGGAGGACCCATGACCGACCGGACCGCAGCCGGCGCCGCAGCATCTCAGGACGGTGCCCGTGCCCTGCTGGACTCGCTGCCCGACACCCTGCCCCCGGACGAGATCCTCGCGATCAACAGCTCCAAGTCCGACATCCACACCACCCGGACGTACGACTACAACGGCTGGGCGTTCACGCTGCCGCCGGGCGTCTTCAAGCCGGGCGACACCAGCCGTATCGTGCACGACCGGCTGCTGGACGGCACGATCCCCGTCAAGGGCAGGTCGTACGCGGCCATGGGCGTCGGCCTCGGTGTCGAGGCCGTCATCGCCGGCACGCTCGGGGCGCGGGAGATCTACGCGGCCGACATCCACCCGGACAGCGTGGCGACGGCCGCCGAGCACTACCGGCGCATCGTCGGGGACCGGCCGGACACCGTCTTCCGCCCCTTGGCGTCCAACCTCTTCGAGGAGTTCCCGGACTCGTCCCGGCTGGACGTCATCACCTTCAACCCGCCCGCGGTTTCCACACGGACCAGCGACGATCCGACCGTGGTCCGCAACGTCTGTGTGGGCGCCGAGATCGTCACGCGCTTCTTCGACCAGATCGTCACGCGCGACCTGCTCGCACCCGAGGGCGAGATCTACCTGATCGTGTCCAACACCGCGGAACTCAAGCGAATCGTCGGCTACGGGATCGACGCCGGGTTCCGGCCCGAGATCCTGCACCGCCAGACATGGGAGGGCGACGACTGCCAGGCGTACCTGTTCCAGCTCATCCGCCACAACGCCGCCTGAGCGGGAGGACAAGACATGCACGAGCACATAGCCGAGGCCGTCAAGGAACCGGACGTCGTGACCGTCCCCCCGGGCGCGATCTGTCTGCGTTTCGAGACCATGAAGCTGTACTCGGCCCTCGGCGCCGTACGCCACCTGCTGGATACCGGGCAGGTCAAGCCCGGTGACACCCTCGTCGACAGCTCCAGCGGCATCTACGCCCACGCGCTCGCCCTGACCTGCCACCGCTACGGCCTCCACTGCCACATCGTCGGCTCGACGACGGTCGACCGCACCCTCCGTGTCCAGCTGGAGATCCTCGGCGCCACCCTGGAGCAGGTCCGCCCCTCCAAAAACCTGCGCCTGGACCAGAACCTGCGCGTCGAGCGGATCGGTGAACTGCTGCGCGAGAACCCGCACTACCACTGGATGCGGCAGTATCACGACTCCATCCACTACCTGGGTTACCGCGACGTCGCCGACCTCATCCGCAAGGAGGTCCCGGAGGGCCCGCTGTCGCTCGTCGGGGGCGTGGGCACCGGGGCGTCCACCGGCGCCATCGCCACGTACCTGCGCGAGGCGGGCCGGGACGTGGCGCTCATCGGGGTGCAGCCGTTCGGCAGCGTCACCTTCGGCGCCGAGCACGTCTCGGACCCGGACATGATCATCGCCGGTATCGGCAGCTCCATCCCCTTCCAGAACGTCCGGCACGACCTGTACGACCGCATCCACTGGGTGAACTTCGACTACGCCATGTCCGGCGCCGTCGAACTCCTGCGGGCCAGCGGCATCTTCGCCGGCCTGTCGGCGGGGGCCGCGTACCTCGCCACGCTCTGGGAGCGGGAGCGCGACGCCGGCAGGACGTACGTCTTCCTCGCCGCCGACACCGGACACCGCTACGTCGACAGCGCCTACGCCCAGCACACCGACGCCGTGGGCCTCGGATCGATGCGGCCCCATGAGGTCACAGCTCAGGACGGGTTGCGGCACCCGTGGTCGGCGATGGACTGGCCACCGACCGACAGCGCGCTGCTGCGGGGCGGTCCTGTTCTGGTGCCCGAGAGGGCCTAAGCGCCGCGGGACCGGTCCGAGCCCACCGGCCTGCCGGCGGACACCGGGCGTACCGATGTGAGCGGCGCGGTGACCGTCGAGGCACCGGCCGGTTGGGGGGCTGATGTTCCCGGGGCTCACCGTGCACCACTGCGGCCCCAACCGGACGACCCGGGGCCGGCGTTCTCCCCTGCTGCGCTTCCAGCCCGCCGGGCGCCCCGGGTTCCCGGCGCTCCCCTACCGGGCGGAGCGGCTCGCCGTCCTTCCCCCGGCTTCCCCTTCCTTCCGTCAACACCCCGAGAAAGAACCGACATGTCCCCTTCACAGCCGTACTCCGTACCCGAGCTGCAGCAGGCCGTCCTCGACGGCGCTTTCGGCCCCCGTCCGCAGGAGCTGACCGTCACCAGCGCCTTCTGGCTTCATCACACCACCCGGCTGGCCGGCACCCAGGTCACGTACCGCAACAGCTACCTGCTGATGAGGTCCGGCGACGCCTTCGGCGCCTGCTCCTTCGAGGCCGGCGAGGTCGCCCCCGACTTCTGTGCCGACGCCTCCGGGCACACCCTCGACACCCTCATCCGGCACGACTCGGCGCCGGTGCGCGTCGCCGCGCTCGACGCCTACCTCGGGCGCGTACAGCCGCATCGCAGCGCCCCGAACGCCGAGACGGTCACCCTGCCCACCGGAACGCCGGAGGAGCGCGCGCAGGCCAGGGATGCGGCCGTCGCCGGGCTCCTCGACATCGCACCCGGGGCGAAGGTCGCCCTCATCGGCGTCGTCAACCCGCTCGTCGCCGCGATACGCGAGCGGGGCGGTGTCCCGCTGCCCTGCGACTTCAACCTGCGCACCACCCACTGGGGCGACCCCGTCACCGACGACATGGCGCAGGTGCTCTCCGAGGCGGACGCCGTGGTCGCCACCGGCATGACCCTCAGCAACAGCAGCTTCGACCAGATCCTCGAACACTGCCGCAAACAGGATCTCCCGCTGGTGGTGTACGCCCAGACCGGCAGCGCCGTCGCGCGCGCCTTCCTGGGCGCCGGCGTGACCGCGCTGTCCGCCGAGCCCTTCCCCTTCTCCCAGTTCAGCGCCGACGCCACCGCGCTGTACCGGTACCGGGCGGAGCAGGCATGAGCAGCGAGACCCAGGGTGCCGCAACCTCCCCCGAGGCTCCCGGTAAGACCGCCGACACGGCCGCGGGGCAGGCTGTGGCGGGCGACGGAGCAGTACCGGGCGATCTGAGAATGACCCGCCTCCTCTGGCCGTTCATGCTCGCCTCGGCCGTCGGGCTGGTGCCCTTCACCATCTACAGCACCTTCCTCGTGCCTATCGCCCACGCGGCGGACGGCGGCGTCGCATCACTCGGCCAACTGCGCGGCCTCGGCGGACTCGCGGCCCTGGCCGTGGGCACGGCGCTGGCACCGCTGATCGACCGCGTACGCAAGGAATGGGCGGCTGCGGGCGGACTCGCCGTCCTGGCCGTTTCCGCCGCGCTCGGCGCGAGCGGTGATTTCCTGCTCCTGGCGGCGTTCTGCCTGCTCGTCGGCGCCGGCACGGCGGTACTGAACCCGGCGCTCACGGCGGCCGCCGCCGACCGCTTCGACAACGATGCCGCCGCGGGCCGCGCGGCGACCCTGATCACCGCCACCCAGTCGCTGACGGCCCTCCTCGCAGCGCCGCTCGTGGCCCTGCCGGCCCTGCTGTGGGGCTGGCAGGGCGACCTGTGGGCCATCGCCGCGATCTCGTCCGTGCTCGCCCTGTACTTCCTCCTCCGGGGCCGTCGCCGCGATGCGGACGGTGAGGCCGGGAAGCCGGCGAACCGGGTGGAGAGGCCGGGATACCTGGAGTCGTTCCGGCTGCTGGGAGCCCTGCCCGGAGTAGTCCCGCTGCTGTTGGTCGCCATGTTGCGGACGGCGGCCTTCATGGGATACCTCGCCTACCTGGCTGCCTTCTACGAAGAACGCTTCAGCCTCGGGCCCGAGACGTTCGCGATCGTGTGGACGCTCAGCGGCGCGTCGTTCTTCCTGGGAAACCTGTTCGCCGGACGACTGCTGAGCACCGAACGGCCGAGGATTCCCTGTGAGCGCCTGATGGCACTGGCGTTGCTGGTGGCGCTGTCCGCCCTGGTCGGCGTCTTCTTCACGCGGTCACTGTTCCTCGCCCTCCCGCTGACGGCACTGGTCGGCGCCGGACACGCGACGGTGGCGGCCTGCGTCACCACATTGCTCGTACGACGCTGCGGCTCCCTGCGCGGCACGGCACTCAGCGTCAACGCCGCCGGAATGAGCTTCGGTGTCTTCCTCGGCGCCGGGCTCGGCGGCGTGGGGCTCGCGCTCGGCGGGTACCCCGGTACGGCGGCGGTACTGGGCGGGCTGACGCTCGTGGCACTCGTCCTCGCCCGGGTGGTGGCCCGGTCCACTCCTGTGCCCGCCGCGGCCTGAGACACCGCCGCATGCCCCGCCCACGGCATGCGGTCGCTGTCGGGCCGGGGCCGGCGAGCCGCGGCAGCCCGCTCCGCAGGCCCCTGGCGTCGTCTCCGCCCAGGAACTCCCCGCGCTGGTGGGCGCGGCGGGCGTCCGCGCAGGGCTCACCACCGTGTACCGGGCGCTGCCGGACCTGGAGCGGGCCGGCACCGCCGACGTCGTACGGGACGACGTCGGCGAAAGGCTCTACCGGCAACGCCCGGACACCGGGCACCGGGCACCGGCCACCGTCATTACCTCATCTGCCGGCGCTGCCGCCGGAATCAGCTCCTGGACGCTGACGTCGTCGGGCGCCGGGGCACCGATGCCGTCCGGTCGACGGGGTTCGCGGGCGTCGAGCACACCCTCGAACTCACCGGAATCCGCGGGGGTTGCCGAAGCGGCGCGGACGACGGTGGATCCGGTGCCTCGCCGCCCTTCTGATGCCCGCGCCCGATCCCCGCGCCCGACCCCCGCACAGTCTGCGGTGGCCTGCGTTCCCGGGCAGCCGGGGCCGCGTGGAGGCGTGGAGCGGAATCGGGGCCGGTACGGGGTGGGTTCCCGCCCATTCCCATGACGCGCATCACGCATCGGCTTTCAGTGGGCGTCGGCCGTGCGCAGGGTCAGGATGCGCACGGTGCGCTCGCCGTTGTGTGCGTCCCGGCCGTGCCAGCAGCGGTAGTTGTCGAGGACGAGGATGTCGCCCTCGGCGAGCCGGAAGCGCGGCAGTGACGGTTCGAGACGGTGGACGGCTTCGTGGAAGCGGGCCAGCATGGCGCGTACGTGCCCGGTGTCCGGGTCGCGGTGCAGCGGTGCGGCGCCGCCGGTGCGGCGGACGATGCGCCGACCGGTGCGCGTGTACTCGACGTGCCGGCCGACGCGCGGGGTGGCGGGCAGTCCGCGCAGTCCTGCCCACTCGCCGTACAGGTCGACGTCGGTGCCGGTGAGGAAGTCCAGGAGGGCGGGGTCGGTTGACGCGAGGTCGTCGACGAAGCCGTACGCGTCGACGGCGAAGGAATCGCCTCCGGAGGGAGCGGGCCGGACGCACTGGACCAGGACGTGGTCCTCGTCGGGGTCGCGCCGCCTGCTGAGTACACCGCCGACGTCGACGACGACGTCGAGACTGTCGGCGTGCAGGTGGACCGGATCGCCGTCGCGCGAGGTGCGCACACGATGCGGGAACAGTTCGCGCAGGCGGCTGCCGAACAGGTGGGCCGCGGCGACGAACAGGGCGTCCGGGGTGTTCTCGTGGCCGGTGAGGACGACCGCTCCGTCCTGGGTCAGCAGGGCGCGGGCCTCGGGTGCACGGTCGGCGGGCACGCGAGTCGGGACGACACCCGCGGGTGCGGCGGACGCAGAGGGGTGGAGAGTGTGGCCGGGTGAGTGCGTGGTCGGTGACAGCCGGTTCATGTGGCGCTCCTGGTCTCCTCGTTGGCACGGGAGGCGGGTCGGCGGGAGAAGTGGCGGGCGGTGGGCACAAGGGCGGCGGCGGCCGGTGCGGCGAAGCAGGTCAGAGCACAGACCGCAAGGACACCCCGGGTACCGAAAGTGTCGATGACGGGGGCGACGAGGGCGAGCCCGAGCGGGGCGGGGCCGTAGGAGAGCAGGAAGTCCGAGGAGGACACACGGGCCGGCCTGTCCGGGGCGACCTCGCGCTGGGTGGCGGTGAACCGGGGCACGTTGAACAGCTCGATGCCCATCCCGGTGACGGCGTGGGCGGCCATCACCACGACGGGGTGGACCGGGAACATCAGGCTGAGCGGGGCGAATCCGTGGGCGGCGGGGCCCGCCAGGGCGGTCCGGCCCGCCGAGCGCGGGCGCCGGCGGGCGATGAGCAGGGCCGCGGCCAGCGCCCCGGCGGTGCGGGCCGTCATCGCACCTGCGAGCACGGCTTCGGTGCCGTATTCGTCGCGGCTGGACAGAGGCAGAGCGACACCGGTCGCCGAGTAGCCGGTGGCTATGCCGGCCGGTCGGTTCCTGGGCAGGGCCGGACTGGCCGCGAGGGCCGGCCGCGGGGGCTGCCCGCGGATCCGCCGCGCCGACTGTCAACAACCGCTGCGTTCCGGGCTGTCGGCAGCCGACAGCGCCCGGCGGGATACCGGTTCCCACCGCCGCGCCGGCTCCGAGACCAGACTGATGAAAATCATTGCCGGTAGAGTGGCCCTCGGCTCACCCGTACTCTGCGCAGACCAAAATCCCCCGCCTTTCCAGCCCTGAGGACCAGTACGCCGTCCCTTACACCTCGGCGTCGCTCTGGCCGCGCCGGCTCCCACAGCAGTCGGCTGCTCCTCTCCGGGGGGGGATCCTCCGGCGACGGCTCCGCGGACAAGGCGACCGCGCAGGTAGTGCCCACGCGCCGCTGCTTGAGTTCGAGGCTCCACACCTCGCTGGTGCGCGGGCCGGTGCCGCCGGCCCGGCTCAGTGGGCGGGCCGAGGCCGCACGGTCGTGATGGACGCCGACCGTCAGCTGGAGATCACGCGGCTGGGCCCCCTCGATCCCCAGGGCACACCCGGCGTCGTCCAGTAGCCGGATCGCCTCCAGGCACGAGCGGCACAGGCCGTCCGCGATCGGTCTCCAGGCGGCCGCAGTCGCGGGCTTCCTCACGCACACCCCGGCAGTGAACTCGCCCACTGCGTACTCGCAGGAGCCGTCGCCTTCGGCGCCACCGCCGCTTTCGCCTATCGGGTGACCTGCTCCAGAGCCGCAGATGGACGCCCCTCGCAAGGCCCGCCCTCCACGAGGGACCCGAGCACCGGCCCGCAACCTGGTGCAGCACCCCCGGTCCGGCGTACGCCGGGAGAGGTCGGGGTGAGAGCACGGGTGTACGCCGGCACTCGCCAGAGCGCCACGGTGACCAAGACGCCCGCATCATCCGGTTGCCGAGTGCGGCACCGAGGCGCCGCCAGGTGGACGGGTTCCGGCCGAGGGCGGGGCGGGTAGCCGTGGCATACCCGGCCGACGCACTTTCCTGCATGGCCGCACCGATCCTGTCCGGGCGTCCGGGCTGGCTGAAATCGGTGGCCGACTCCCGAAAAGTTTCTGTGGACTGGACCACCTGAGTGTGCCGGTCAGCGCGGTAGGCGCTTTCAGCGCCCTTGAGCTGTGGCGGAGAGGCGGAACCTCTGCCGCCGGGGGCTCCGCAGGCGTTGCCGGAGGGGCTACCGATCGGGCCTGGAGATAGGCGGGACAGGTTTGTTTCGCGCCAGGTTTCACGCCACCCTCACAGAAACTCCATGCTTGGCCCCACTATGTGATCCGACAGAGCGGGACACAGGCGGCGGCTGGCCGAACGCCCGTCTCGCCGGGGGCAGGGCATGCCCATCACACCACCGGCATGCCCTTCCGGGGAGGGACCCATGCACTTCACAAGCCGTACGGTCCGATGGGCCGCGAGATCCACACTGTCCGCCGCGCTCGTACTGACGCTCTTCACGCCAACGAACGCGGCCGCGGCGGCCCCGGCGGCACCGCGCATCGACCTGAACGTCCTCGTGGTCGGAGACGGAGGTCCTGCCACCGCCGCGATCGCCGCCGAACTTGACGGCGCGGGAACTCCGTACACGACCGTCGACCTGACCCGCCAGGACCGCCCGGTGATCGACAGCGGCTTCCTCTCCGACACGCTCGACGGCCGGCCACGCGCCAAATACCAGGCGGTGGTGCTCCCCAACGACAATCCGTTCGGGGCCGGTTCGAAGGAGATGGAGGCGCTCGTCTCGTACGAGAAGACCTTCGCCGTTCCGCAGGTCGACGCCTACACCTACGCCCGGCCCGAGGTCGGGCTCCACCACCCGGCCAACGGCGGTTACAGCGGTTCACTGGACGGCGTGCGCGCCGAGGTGACCGCGGCCGGCGCCGCAGGCCCCTTCGGCTACCTCGACGGCGGCATCCCCTTCGAGGACAACTCGCCCTCGGTCGGCGAGAGTTACGGTTATGTCGCGAAGGCCCTGCCGGGAGCGGACTTCACCAGTTACGTCGAGGCTCCACTGCCGGGCACATCGGAGCGGGGTTCGATCGTCGGCGAGTACCGCCACGACGGCCGGCGCGAACTGGTCGTCGGCTTCGTCTACAACCAGTACCAGCAGCAGTTCCGGCTGCTCGCCCGCGGCATCGTGGACTGGATGACCCAGGGCGTGCGGCTGGGCGCGTCCCACAACTACTTCGCGGTCCACGTCGACGACGTCTTCGCCGCGGACGACCGCTGGGACACCGAACTCAACTGCACCCCGGGCGACGTGGACTGCGCCCCCGGACAGGGCGGTGAGCCCGACCCGATCCGCATGACGGCCGCCGACGCGCAGTACGCGGCCGAGTGGTCCGCGGCCAAGGACTTCACCCTGGACCTGGCGTACAACGGCGGCGGCAGCGAGCTCTACAAGGAGGAGCACGGCGGCACCGACCCGCTGGCGCAGCGGCTGACCGCCGACAGACACACCTACCGGTGGATCAACCACACCTACAACCACCCCTTCCTCGGTTGCGTCCAGGACGTCACGGTCGTCCCCTGGGTCTGCGCCAAGAACCCCGACGGAAGCACCAAGTACGTCACCCGCGCGGAGATCTCCTCCCAGATCAGCGACAACCGCGCCTGGGGACAACGCGCCGGACTGCCCCTGGAGAACAGCGAGCTGGTGACCGGTGAGCACTCCGGGCTGAAGATCCTGCCGCAGCAGCCCGACGACAACCCCCACCTCGGCCCCGCCCTCGCCGACAACGCCGTCACCTGGCTCGGATCCGACAACTCCCGCGACCGCGGCCAGCGGAAGGTCGGTCCGGCGCTCACCGTGCCCCGCCACCCCATGAACGTGTTCTACAACGCGGGCCGCACCACCGAGCAGATCGACGAGTACAACTGGATCTACACCCGGGCCTCCGACGGCGGCAGCGGCATCTGTGAGAGCGCCGCCGGCACCACGTGCCTGGACGAGCCGCTCGATACGGTCACCGGTTACACCGACTACATCGTGCCGCTGGAGGTCCGCATCGGCCTCGGCCACGTCCTCTCCAACGACCCCCGGCCGCACTTCATCCACCAGTCCAACCTCGCCGAGGACCGCATCGCCTACCCGGTGCTCGACCGCGTCATCGACGACTACGCCGGGCTGTACGCCGCCAGCACTCCACTGGTCAACCTCCGCCAGCAGCAGATCGGCGCGGAGCTTCGCGACCGGGCCGCCTGGAACACCGCCGTCAAGGCCGGCCGGGTGACGGCGTACCGCGTCGGCGACACCGTCACCGTGCGGGCACCGAGCGGCGTCCGGGCCACCGCCACCATGCCCGCCGGCACCCGGCAGGACCTGCTGCTCGGCTCCCAGGCCTTCGGCAGCCCGTACGCCGGATCGCTCGCCGGCTGGGCCTCGCCCGCGCTGCTCCAGGACCGGGTGACGCTGACCCTGCCCGCCGCCACGCAGGCCGCCACTGCGGACGGGGCGGACCGGGCGGACCCGGTGCAGCGCAGCGCGCCTCGCCTGCCCGTGCCGGCCGGGGTGCGCCAGAGGGTGCCGTACGGCGTCACCGGCTGACCCGCGCCCCGACCGACCGCACGTTTCCGGCCCAGACGGCGCCGGCATCTCCACGGGGGACCAACTCGTCATGCCCGATTTACTCCGCGTGCCGCCGTCCGGTGCGGCCCGGGTCACCCTGCTCACCGAAGGCACCTACCCGCACAGCCACGGCGGCGTCAGCGTGTGGTGCGACCAACTCGTCCAGGCCATGCCCGACTTCGACTTCCGGGTCATCGCGGTGACCGGCACCGGCCGGGAACCGCTCGCCTGGGAGCTGCCCGGCCACGTCGCACCGCCCGTCACCGTCCCCATGTGGGGCCCCGACCCGGTCGGCAGGGCGCCGCGGGGGCGTCGCCGACGACAGCTCATGGCGGCGTACGAACGCTTCCTGACCGCACTCCTCGATCCCCGCGCCGAGGACCGGTTCGGGCCCGCGCTGCACGAACTGGCCCGGTCGGCCAGAGACGGTGAGCTGGCCCCCGCCCTCCGCAGCGACCAGGCCGTCGGCGTCCTGACCGCCGTATGGAGCCGCCCGGGTCTGCCGGTGCACGCGGCCCGGCCCACCCTGCACGACGCCCTGACCGCCACCGACCTGCTGGAGCACGCCCTGCGCCCGCTCACCGCCGCGCCGCCGGAGCACGGCGTGTCCCACGCGGTGAGCGGCGGCCTGGCGGTACTGCCCGGACTCGTCGCGCGGCGCCTGCACGGTG
Organism: Streptomyces sp. NPDC003016; assembly: GCF_053591455.1. NCBI lineage: Bacteria > Bacillati > Actinomycetota > Actinomycetes > Kitasatosporales > Streptomycetaceae > Streptomyces > Streptomyces sp. NPDC003016. Next base: position 130,798 of record NZ_JBSFTV010000013.1, on the reverse strand, counting down.
TGCCTCTGCTGCTCACCGAGCACGGCGTCTACCTGCGCGAGCGCTACCTCGGTTACCGCACGGGCCCGTACCGGTGGCCGGTCAAGGCGCTGCTCCTCGGCTTCTTCCGGCTGCTCGCCGAGGAGACGTACCGCACGGCGGACCTGATCACCCCGGGCAACCGCTACAACCGGCTCTGGGAGGAACAGGGCGGCGCCGCCCCGGAGCTGATCCGCACCGTCTACAACGGCGTCGACCCGGCGGCCTTCCCGGCCGCCGGGCCCGAGCCGGACGTCCCCACCCTCAGCTGGGCGGGGCGGGTCGACCCGATCAAGGACCTGGAGACCCTCATCCGGGCCTTCGCCCTGGTCAGGGCCGAGATACCGGACGCGCGACTGAGGCTCTTCGGCGGCACCCCGCGCGGCGGGGAAGCCTACCGGGAGCGCTGCGAGGCGCTCGCGGCAGAGCTCGGGCACGCCGACGCCGTCGTCTTCGAGGGCCGGGTCGACGACATCCGCGACGCCTACGCGGCGGGCAACGCCGTGATGCTCTCCAGCATCAGCGAAGGCTTCCCCTTCACCCTGATCGAAGCCATGTCCTGCGGGCGGGCCACCGTCTCCACCGATGTCGGCGGGGTGCGGGAGGCCGTCGGCGACACCGGCCTGGTCGTGCCGCCCAGGGAACCGGAGGCCATGGCCCGCGCGGCCCTGGAACTGCTCCGCGACCCGGTGCGCAGGGCCGCCATGGGAGAGGGCGCGCGGCTGCGCGTCATCGAGCAGTTCACGCTCCGCCAGACCGTCGACACCTTCCGCTCGATCTACACCGAACTCGCGGCCGGAGGACCGGCGAGCGGTGCGGCCGGGTCCGCCGTACGGCGGGAAGACCTGCGCGTGGGAGTCCTCGCATGAGCGGCCCGCTGCGCCTGCTTCCGGGAGAGGGCGACAGCCTGCCCGCCCTGCCCCGGCAACGGCAGGGCGGCAGAAGCCGGCCGAGCTGGGCCGCCGACCCGATCGACGGACTCGCCGACCGGCTGATGGAGCCGGTGTCCGCCGCCGTCCACCCCTACGAGGTCGCCGCGCTCCTGGAGTCCGACGGCCTGACAGGAGATCAGATAGGAACGCGCTACGGACGCCCGGGTCTGTTCGCCCTGGCCGAGGACCTGTACGCCCGGGTGCCCCGGCACTACCCGGAACCGCCGCCCGCCGCCGACCCCTGGCGCCCCGACCACCTGCGGTGCGCCCTGCGCGGACTCGTCTTCGCGCTCCCCGGACTGGCCTACGTGCTGGGCTCCGGGCTGTGGGGCGGCTCGCGCGCCGTCACCGGGCTCGTCGCCGCCGGGCTGGCGGCCTGGGCGTGGAACCAGGCACTCAGCCACCGGGCCTACCTGCGGCTCGGTACCGCGGGCCCCGCCGCCGCGGGCCGCGCCCTGCGGCTCGGCGCCCCCCTCGGAGCGCTGGCCGCCACCATGGCCGGCCTGGTCCTGGCGGGCCCCGGACCGGCCGCGGTCTTCGCCGCCGGGCAGTCCTGCTACCTGGGCGCGGCGACCGTACTCCTCGTCCTCGGCCGCGAACGCGCCCTGCTGTCGGCGCTGTTGCCCCTCGCCGGGGGCGCCGCCGCCACGCTGTGGTGGCAGCCACCCACCGCCGTGGTGACGGCTGTGCTGCTCGCCACCGTCTGCCTGGCGACGCTCGCGGCCGCCCACGGGATCCGCGCCGCACTGCGTTCGGACACCGTGCCGGCCGGCGCCGCGCCCCCGCTGCTGCGCTCCCTGCCGTACGGACTGTTCGGCCTGGCGGCCGGGGTGCTCGCGATGCTCACGGGGGCAGTGGACCCGTACGCCGTCGTCGTCCTGACGCTCAGCATGGGCTTCGCCGAGTGGCTGCTCTACCGCTACCGCGGGCTCGCCGTCGCCGCTCTGCGCGCCAGCACCGAACCGCGGGGCTTCACCCTGCGCGCCACCCGCGCCCTGGCGCTGTGCCTGAGCGCGTACGTCGCCCTGCTGGCGGCCGGCGCCCTGCTCGCCGGGGCCGGCCCGGCCCCCCTGCTCGGGCTCGGGGCGGTCCTCTGGACGGCCCTGCTGCTCCAGGCGTTCGGTGTCGCCTGGCCACCCGCGGCGGTCTGCCTCACGGCTGCCGCCGCCGAAGCCGCGGCCACGGCCGCCGGGTTCTCCTCAGGGTCCGCCCAACTGGTCTGCCGGACCGCAGCGGCTCTCGTCCTCCTGTTCCTGGCCTGCCGGGTCCTCGGCAGGCCCACGGCGCACCGCTGAACCCCCGCGCCCCGCTTTTCCCGCCCCGTGCCTCCCATCCCCGACAGAGGAGCGTCCCCGTGACCGCACCGCTACCAGCGCCCGCACCAGCACCCTCACTCGTCGCCGTCACCGGCGCCGAGGGCTTCATCGGATCCCACCTCACCGAGGCGCTCGTCGCGGCCGGCCACCGGGTCCGTGCGATGGCCCAGTACAACTCCTTCTCCTCCTACGGATGGCTGGAGACCCTCTCCGCCGAGACCCTCGGCCAGGTCGACATCGTCCTCGGCGACGTCCGCGACCCCGGCTCGGTCAACCAGTTCGTCGAAGGCGCCGAGGCCGTCTACCACCTGGCCGCCCTCATCGCGATCCCGTACTCCTACCAGGCCCCGCACAGCTACGTGGACACCAATGTCACGGGCACCCTCAACGTCCTCGAAGCCGTGCGCAGGCAGGGCACCCCACGCCTGGTGCACACCTCGACCAGCGAGACGTACGGCACCGCGCAGACCGTGCCGATCACCGAGGACCACCCCATCAGCACGCAGTCGCCGTACGCCGCCTCCAAGGCCGGCGGCGACCGGCTCGCCGACAGCTACCACGCCAGTTTCCAGACGCCCGTCGTCACTCTGCGCCCCTTCAACACCTTCGGTCCGCGCCAGTCGATGCGGGCGGTCATCCCCACCGTCATCGGCCAGGTCGCGGCGGGGGAACGGACCGTCACCCTCGGGGACCTCCGGCCCACCCGTGACTTCCTGTACGTCAAGGACACCGCCCGCGCCTTCCTCGCCGTCGGCACCGCTCCCGCCGAGGCGGTCGTGGGGCGGACCTTCAACGCCGGCACCGGCGGTGAGATCTCGGTCGGTGAACTCACCCGCCTCATCGGCAAACTGATGGACGCCGACCTCGACGTACGCGAGGACGAACAGCGCATCAGGCCCGCCAACTCCGAGGTGATGCGGCTGGTCGCCGACGCCTCGCGGCTGCGCGCCGCCACCGGCTGGCAGCCCGGGCACGACCTGGAGCAGGGGCTGGGCCACACCATCGACTTCTTCCGCGACCCCGGCAACCTGTCCCGCTACAAGACCGGCATCTACAACATCTGAGCTCGCCCGCACGCGACGTACAGGGGACTTCCATGCATGCAGTGATCCTCGCCGGTGGCAAGGGTGTCCGGCTGCGGCCGTACACGACGGCGCTGCCCAAGCCGCTCGTGCCCATCGGCGACCAGCACGCGATCCTGGAGATCGTGCTCCGCCAGCTGGCCGCCTGCGGCTTCACCAGCTGCACCATAGCCATCGGCCATCTCGGCCACATCATCCGCGCGTACGTCGGCAACGGCTCCCAGTGGGGCCTGCGCGTGGGCTATTCGACCGAGGACAGCCCGCTCGGCACGATGGGTCCGCTGCTCACCATGATGGACCGGCTGCCCGAGGACTTCCTGGTGATGAACGGCGACATCCTGACCGACCTCGACTACAGCGAGGTCATCCGGGCGCACCGCGCCTCCGACGCCCCGCTGACCGTCGCCACGTACGCCCGCAAGGTCGCCATCGACTTCGGCGTCCTGACCACCGAGGGCGGCCGGGTCGTCGGCTTCGCCGAGAAGCCGAGCGTGGACTACCGGGTCTCCATGGGCGTGTACGGGCTCTCCCGCGAAACCCTCGCCGGATACACACCGGGCCTGCCGCTCGGCTTCGACGAACTCGTCCTCGACCTGCTCGCGGCCGAGAAAGCCCCGCACGCCTACGAGTTCGAGGGCTACTGGCTCGACATCGGCCGCCCCGACGACTACGACCGGGCCAACGCGGAGTTCACCACCCACCGCGGCCTGCTCCTCAAGGGGGCGTGAACGGGACATGCGCATCCTCGTCCTGGGTTCCACCGGATTCCTGGGCAGGCACACCGCCGAGCAGCTGCGCGCCCTGCCGGGCGTGCGGCTGCTCGCCGGCGGCCGGCCACCGGCCGCCGGCGTGCCGCTCGACCTGACCACCGCCCCGGAAGTCCTCGCGGCCGCGCTGCGCGCCGCCGCGCCCGATGTCGTCGTCAACTGCGCGGGCCTGGTGACCGGCAGCGCCGTGCAGCTCACCGACGTCAACGCCCGCGGACCGGCCGCGCTCTGCGAAGCCCTGCGCGCGGCGGTGCCCGGCGCCCGCCTCGTCCACCTCGGTTCGGCCGCCGAGTACGGACCCACCGCACCGGGCGGGGCCGTCACCGAGGACGCCGCCACCCGGCCCCAGGGGCCGTACGGGGCCACGAAACTCGCCGGCACCGCCGCCGTGACCGCATCGGGCCTCGACGCCGTGGTGCTGCGCGTCTTCAACCCGGTCGGTCCCGGCGCGCCGTCCGCCGGGCTGCCCGGCCGGCTCGCCGGGGAACTGCGCCGGGCGGGCGAGACGGGCACCGTACGGGTCGGCGACCTGTCGGCGTACCGCGACTTCGTCGACGTACGGGACGTCGCCCGCGCCGCCGCCCTCGCGGCGACGGTTCCCGGACCGCTGCCCCCCGTACTCAACATCGGCAGCGGCCGGGCCACCGTCGTCCGCGAGATCGCCCACGGGCTGGTCCGGGCCGCCGGGTTCCGCGGCACCATCGAGGAGACCGGCGGCGGATCCGCCCGTTCGTCCGCGGTCTCCTGGCAGTGCGCGGACATCGCGGCGGCACGCGTCGCGCTCGGCTGGCAGCCGCAGCGGAGTCTGGCGGACTCACTGTCCGGCCTGTGGCAGTGCCTGCCCGCGGCCCCTGCCCCGGCCATCCGGTGAAGGTGAAACCGCAACCGCAACCACAGCCGCAACCACCGCCGGTGGCCCCGGCGAAGCTGCTCGTGCCCATGTATGTCCACCCCGCCGTCGATCCCGGCGCCTGGCGGGCACTCGTCGAGTCCGCGCCCCTGCTGTACGGCGTGGTCCTCAACATCGCGGACGGACCGGGCACCGCGCCCGATCCGTCGTTCGCCGCCGCCGCCCGCGCCCTGCGGGCGGCGGGGGTGGCGCTGCTCGGGTACGCCGACACCGACTGCGGCCACCGGCCCCTGCGGGCCCTCACCGCCGACTTCGACCGCTACCGGGACTGGTACGCCACCGACGGATTCTTCCTGGACCAGGCCGCCTCCGAACCGGGCGCGGTGCGCCACTACCGGCGCATCGCCCGGGCGGCGCGCTCCAGGGGCGGCCGTACGGTCGTCCTCAACCCGGGGGTCCACCCGGCCCCCGGGTACGCGGCGGTCGCCGACCTGCTGGTCACCTTCGAAGGCGACTGGACCGCCTACTCGGAGGCGCCCACCGCACCGCCCTGGACCGCCGCGCACCCGCCGGAACGCTTCTGCCACCTCATCCACGGCGTACCGTCCGGACTGTGCCCGCTCGCCGCCCGCACCGCGGCTCTGCGTCGCGCAGCCGTGCACTGCGCGGTACCCGGCCACGGCCCCAACCCCTGGTCGCTCCTGCCGCCCGTACTGCACCGGGAGGCTCCATGAACCGCTCGCGCCTGCTCTGCCTGCTGTTCCTTCTCGCCCTGCCGGCAGCCTGCTCGGCCCCTGCCCCCGCACCCGGTCCGGCCCCTCCGCCACCGCACGGCAGGCCGTGGCGGCCGCCTGTCGGTACGGCCTGGCAGTGGCAGCTCGACGGGCGGCTCGACCACCGGGTCGACGTGCCTGTCTACGACATCGACGGATTCGAGAACGACGCGGAAGCGGTACGCCGTCTGCACAGGGACGGCCGCAGGGTCATCTGCTACCTCAACGCGGGCGCATGGGAGTCGTTCCGCCCCGACCGCCGCGACTTCCCGGCCGCCGTCCGGGGCAGGGGCAACGGCTGGGCCGGTGAACGCTGGCTCGACATCCGCCGCCTGGACGTACTGCGCCCACTGATGGCCAAGCGCTTCGACATGTGCCGCGACAAGGGCTTCGACGCGGTCGAGCCGGACCTGATGGACGGCTACCTCAACGACACCGGCTTTCCCCTGACCGCCGCCCACCAGCTCGCGTACAACCGCATGCTCGCCGGCCTCGCTCACGCTCGCGGCATGTCGGTGGGCCTGAAGAACGACTTGCCGCAAATCCCCGAACTGGTCGCGGACTTCGACTTCGCGGTGAACGAGGAGTGCGCGCAGTACGGCGACTGCGCGGCGCTCGCTCCCTTCGTCAAGGCCGGCAAGGCGGTCCTGCACGTCGAATACGCCGTCCCGGTCGGCGACTTCTGCGAGCGCTCCGCAGAGCTCGGCCTCAGTTCGATGCGCAAGAGACTGGACCTCGGAGCGTGGCGCCAGCCGTGCTGACGGGCACCGGCGTCCGCCCCGGACGGGAGGTTACGGCTACGCGCCGGCGTCGTGCGGGACACGCAGCCGTGTGCGGAGCGACTCCTGGCCGGCCGTGCCCGCCCTGGCCGCCAGTCTGTCGAGCCTGCCGCTCGGGCGCCGGCAGCCTCCGCACACGGCACGGCCATCGCCCCCGAGACCCGCAACTACCGCTGCCTGCGGCGCTGGGCCTCCAGCGGGCCGAACGAGGCCCAGGGCCCCATGCGCTGCCGCACCTACCACGAGAGCCCGAACGCCATCACCGCGTGGAAGGCCGTCCACCCAACGCCAGCGGGGACAACTACAAACAGGTCATCCAGGTCATCGCCGGGCGAGAACCGCCACTGAACCGCTGCAACCGGTCGGGCCCGGGGGGTGCTGGTGAGCACCCCCCGGGCCCTCACGCGTGCACGTACGGGCGTCCTTGGGTCATTCGCCGGTGGGCGGGAGGCAGCACCGGTACGGTGGCCGGCTCGAAAGACACCGGCCCGCTGCCTCCACGAGGAGCTGGCAGTACGGCGCGTGGCCGCGACCGGACCCCCGTCCCGGTCGCGGCCACGCCGGCGTGAGTTGTCGGCACGTCGGTCAGCAGCCGCCGGTGGAGATGGCGGGGGCGCCGACGGTGAGCGTGGCCGGAGCGGCGCAGCATCCGCCGCCGGCCTCTTCAGCTGCGGGCTGGTCGAAGAGGCCGGCGCCACCGCAGACTCCGGTCTCGGGAAGGGTGAGTTCGACGCGTTCGGCGGCTTGCTTGTCACCGGCCAGGGCGGCGGCGATGGAGCGGACCTGCTCGTATCCAGTCATGGCGAGGAAGGCCGTGGAACGGCCGTAGCTCTTCATGCCGACGAGGTAGACGTCCTTCTCCGGGTGGGAGAGCTCGTTGACGCCGTGCGGGTGGACGGTGCCGCAGGAGTGCTGGTTGGGGTCGATCAGTGGCGCGAGCGCGACCGGGGCCTGGAGGCGCTCGTCCAGGCCGAGCCGCAGCTCGGACGTGAAGGAGACATCGGGGCGCAGGCCCGTCAGAACGATGATCTCGTCGACCGGGTCCAGGCGCCGGCCGTCCTCGGAGACCAGCACCAGCTGGTCGCCGGTCTGCTCGACGGCAGCGGTGCGGAATCCGGTGACCGCGTCGGCGTACCCGTCGTCGACGGCTGCCTTGGCGGCAAGGCCGAGTGCCCCGCGGGCGGGAAGCTGGTCGGCCGCGCCGCCGCCGAAGGTGGAGCCGCTGATGCCGCGGCGCAGGATCCACACCGAGTGTGTGTCTTCCTCTTGCCCGGCGAGGGCGGCGAGGTAGGCGAGGGCGGTGAACGCGGAGGCCCCGGAGCCGATGACCGCGGTGCGCTTTCCGGCGTACCGGGCACGCGTACCCGGGTCCGTGAGGTCGGGGACGCGGTAGGTGACCTGGGCGGCTGCCGCTCTCTCGCCCCTGGCCGGAAGGCCGTCAGCGCCGATGGGTCCGGGGGTGGACCAGGTACCGGAGGCGTCGATCACAGCGCGGGCGAGGATCCGCTCCTCGGTCCCGTCGGCGCGCTCGACGCGGACGGTGAAGGGCTGCTGGTCGCGGTCGGCGTCTACGACTCGGTCGCGGCCGAGGCGGGAGACGCCGGTTACGGCGGCGCCGTAGCGGACCTTGTCACCGAGGACGTCGGCGAGCGGCTGCAGGTACGTGTCCGCCCAGTCCGCGCCCGAGGGACAGGTGGCGCCGTCGGGTGCGATCCAGCCGGTCGGGGCGAGAAGCTTCTCGGCTGCCGGGTCGACGACTTCGGCCCAGGTGGAGAAGAGCCGCACGTGCCCCCACTCGCGCACCGCACTGCCGGCGGCGGGCCCGGCCTCCAGAACCAGGGTTTCGACGCCACGCCCGGCCAGGTGGGCTGCGGCGGCCAGGCCGACGGGGCCCGCTCCGATCACGACGACAGGCAACTGGGTCCGGTCGGTGGTGTGGGTGTTCACGGCGACTCCCTGAGCTATTTCGACATCCGTCGATCTCTTGCGCTGCCAGCCTCACACTTGATTCGACAACTGTCAACATAGACATCCATCGATTTTAAGAGGTCCTCAGTGGAGCGTGTCGACGTCGCCGTTGCCGTTGCCGGGGGCGGGGGCGGCCAGTCGGGTCCGGCCGCGGCCCGCAGCCTGCCGGGAGGGGCTTCAGCCCGTGATCCTGGAGGCGTCAGCACAGGCAGCCGGCTCTTGGCCGCAGCACTACGACAGCCTCACCCTGTTCTCACCAGCGGCGCACAGCCCACTCCCCCGGCTGCCGTTCGGCGGCAACCCGGACCGGTATCCGCACCGGGACGAGGTGGTGGCCTGCCTGCTGCGGTATGCCGAGCAGTGGGATGCCGACACCCGCACGGGACAGCGGGCCTCCTCCGCACATACGGACGGCGGGGCTCCACGCTCCAGCTTGCTGACGGGCGAGTCCTCGGGGCGCGAGCGGCGTCACGGCCACCGGCGGCTCCGGCCGGCCGAACCGACCTCCCCGCCGGGGTTCGACACGTTCGCCGGGGCGGTCCTGCACGTCTCGGAGTACCGGACGCCGGAGCCTTACTCCGGACAGCGGGTCGTGGTCGTCGGCGCCGGGAACCCGCCGTACAGGTGACCTCCGAGCTCGCCCAGGTCGCGCGCGTGAGCCTTGCCAGCCGATCCGCGATCCGCAATCCGCAATCCGCAATCCGCAATCCGATGGTTCCCGCAAAAGCCCCCGGGCCGCGACTTGCACTTCCGGCTGACGATCACAGGCCTGGACACCGCCCCGCTCAGCCACTTCCAGTGCCGACCGGCCACCATGACTGTCATCGGCGTCTTCGCGGGGGGTCCGACATGACACCCGGCGCATGGCACGCCGCCCGGCTCGGGACCTGCGTCAGCTGTAGCCCTACCCACCTGGTTCGACGTATGTCAAAATAAAAGCATGTCGAATGTGAAGGTGCTGCCGCTTCTGGAGCCCGGCGTTGAACCGTGCTGCCCGCCGCTGAACGAGCGCCCCTTGACGGCCGAGGAGGCCGAGCGGACGGCAGTGATGTTCAAGGCGCTTGGCGATCCGGTCCGACTGCGGCTCTTCTCGGCCGTCGCCTCCCATCAGAGCGGGGAGGCGTGCGTCTGCGACATCTCCGACGTGGGTGTCTCCCAGCCGACCGTCTCCCACCACCTGAAGAAGCTCAAGGAAGCGGGACTGCTCTCTTCCGAACGGCGCGGCACCTGGGTCTACTACCGGGTCGAACAGTCCGTCCTCGCCGCCATGGGACAGATCCTCACCAAGGCGGCCACGGCCTGACCTGACCATGGGAGCCTCCACAGTGCGTCCGCCGCCGCCATCGAGGTACCACTCACCGCAGCCCGGGCCGGCGAGGCTGTAGTGATCCACCAGGCGTCGAGAAGCCCCCCGCTGGCGACTTCTCGATTCCGGGGTCACCAGCAGGAAGGGTCGTCGACAGACTCCGAGAGCGAGCGCCGGCCGACAGAGCGGACGCCGGAGCGCTGCGGTTCCGGCCGGGCGGACGGTGGGCTGGAGATCGGCCGGCCTCGCTGCGGGCCATGCGACGTAGAGGGATGCAGAGATGCAGAAGCGTCGCGGCCCAGCCCATGGGGACCGGCAGGGCTCGGGTGCACGACCCCGAATCGGTCGGCGTGGCCCTATCCGGTCCGGCGGAAGCCGAGCCGTCTCCCGGGCCCGGTCATCGCCTCAACGCCGGACCTCGAGACCCGGATGAATGCGCTCGCGTCTTCGGGGTCCGCGGCAGCATCACGCGCGCCACCCTCAGGCGCTCTGCGCCGTGAACACCTTCTCTTCCGTGCGAGCGAGCTCGGTTTCGGTCAGGAAAGCACCGAGGGCGGCGAGCGCTCCCGGGGCCGGGCGGTAGTACACCCAGGTGGCGCGGCGTTCCGAAGTGAGCAGACCTGCTTCACGGAGCTTTTTCAGGTGGTGGCTGACCGTGGGCTGGGAGACACCTACGTCCGCGATGTCGCACACACATGCCTCGCCGGCCGGATGCGAGGCCACCCGCGAGAGGAGCCTCAGCCTCACCGGATCAGACAGTGCTTTGAACATCCCGGCCATCACCTCCGCCGCCCCTTCGGACAGCGCGGCGGTCGTGATGGGCGGGCAGCAGAGGAATGCGGGGCCGGATATGCGGGCGCTCGCGTCAGGCATGGGTCCGCTTCTCAGGCCGAGGCCGCAGGGCGGCCCATGACGGCATCGGCCGCGCTGGGGAAACAGGCGACGCAGGCGACGTTGATCGAGTAGAGCATGGACGTGCCCTGGCGCTCGCGCAGGACGAACCGCACGTCGGCGAGCAGCTTCAGGTGGTGTGACACCGTCGACTGTCCGACGCCCACCCGGTCCACGATCTCTCCGACATTCATCGGCCCAGGTGCGAGGGCGAGAAGGTTGAGGATCTGTACGCGCGTGGGGTCGGAGAGGGCCTTGAACCACGTCGCGTAGGACTCGGCCGTGCTTCGATCGATCAGCTGGGCATTCATTGTACCGCTCATGATCCATCGATGTTATTCGATGACTGGGTACGAGGGCAAGGCTGGTGGCGGTTGAGAAACGGGAGGCCGCGGCCGCCGCGGGAGGCAATCCGCCCCGTCGGCGCGGCCGAGCGCTCGACATCAGGACGCCGACGCCCATCGTCGGCGTCCTCTCACACCGCTTCCGGCCTGGGCCGACCAGGCGCTGCCATCGACGAGCAGGACCGCCCCGACCCACGCCCGGTCCTGCTCGCCGATGGCAGCGCCCCATAGGCATTGCCGCGCCCATCTTTAATCGTCTATCATCGATATTCGATTAAACGAGGTGTTGACGAAGCCTCCTCGGCGGTGCTCCACGCCTTCCGTGCGTCCCTCACGGCGCCGCCTCCTTCTCGCGTCACCGTCTCAGAGAGGTTTCCCCCATGGGCGAATTGCGGGCTCTCAGCCTTTTCGTTCTGCTTGAGGTACTGCACTACCTTCCCTGGTTCCTGGTCGCCATCGTCCTTGGAATCGCCGTCCAGCGGCTGTCCATCGACGTGGTGGCCCGCCGCAGCTTCGCCCAGGGGAACCGAGGGGTCCTCGGTATCGCCATCGTCACCGCCATCGGTGCGTTCAGCCCCTTCTGCTCCTTCACTGTCATTCCCCTGATCCGCCGCTTCCTGATAGCCGGCGTACCTCTCTCCGCGGTCATGGCCTTCTGGGTCGCCTCTCCTTCCATGGACCCGGAGATCTACGCCCTGTCCGCCGCCCAGTTGGGTTTCCCCATCGCGACGGCGCGCCTGGTCGGCGCCCTCGTGCTGAGCTTCGGCGCGGGTCTTCTGGTGCTCGCGCTGGAGCGCCGGGGACGGTTCGCCAGCCCTCTGCTCGACAGCACGGCAGCGGCGCCTGCCAAGTCGTGCTCGGAGACCGAAGTGCCCGTGACGGAACCGGCGTGCTCGGCAGCGAAGTCCCCGGCGCCCGCGACAGTCACGGTCGGAGGCGGCACGTCGGGCGGCGGTTCCGAGGACGGCTGCGGAGGTACGGACGCGATGCCCGACCCGGCCGCCGGCTCCTGTTCTGCCGCGCCGGCGCAGAACGCCGCGGACGACGACGGCACGCCGTGGCGGGTCCTTGTCCGGCGCGACATCAAAAACCTTCGTGCGGGTGAGATCCTCAGGGAGATCTGGAGCGACTCCCTCATCCTGGGCCGGTGGCTCCTGCTGGCCATCGTCCTCGAGGCGGTCATCGTCCGCTACGTTCCCACCGACTTCGTGTCCAGCCTTCTCGGCACGGACGGGGCCTTCTCGGTCGTGCTCGCCGCTCTCATCAGCGTCCCGCTCTACCTCAACGGTGTCGGCGCGATCCCCGTCGTCGAAGGCCTGCTCGACCAGGGCATGGTGGCCGCGGCGGGTGTCACCTTCCTTCTCGGAGGGGCCGTGACCACGATCCCCGCGATGGTCGCGGTGAAGAGTGTCGTGAAGACAAAGGTCTTCGTGTTCTACCTCGGGGTCGGACTGTTGGGCAGCACCGCCATCGGTCTCGTGGCACTGCCGCTCCTCTGAGTAACGTTTCCCGGCGGGAAGCCCCTTCGGCCCCTGCGGCGCGGCTACGACGCCCGCCGCAGGGGCACTGTCATTTCAGGCACAACGACCAGTGGTACACGCCGTGTGCAGCACTCGCGGTGGTGAAGGAGAAACCGTGGAAACGCAAGCGCCGTCTTCGTCGGAGCTCGTCCTGGTCCCTATGACGCAGGCGCATGCCGCCGATGTCCTGACGATCTACCAGCAGGGGATCGACGAGGGCGACGCCACGTTCGAGACACGCGCTCCGGTCTGGAGCGCGTTCGACGCCTCGAAGCTGCCGGCCCACCGGCTGGTGGCACTGGACCGCACCGATCGTCGGGTCGTCGGCTGGACGGCCGCCTCACCCGTCTCGGCGCGCCCGGTGTACGCAGGGGTGGTCGAGCACTCGGTCTACGTCGCCCCCGCCGCACGGGGCAGAGGAGTGGGGCGCGCGCTGCTGGGGGCGCTGATCGACTCTACGGAGAGGGCGGGGATCTGGACCATCCAGGCAGGGATCTTTCCGGAGAACGCCGCCAGTGTGGCGCTGCATGAGGCGGCCGGGTTCCGTGTGATCGGCCGGCGGGAGCGGGTGGCCCGCCACCATGGCGTGTGGCGGGACGTGGTGCTGATGGAGCGTCGCAGTCCCACGATCGGCTGACGCCGGCGGCGTCGTAGTCGGTCACCAGGGCGACGTCCGGTGTTGCCGTGGGTCAGGACGCGAAGCGGCCGGTGGGGGGTGCGGTCGAGCACGGTGTCGACGGCGTGCTCGACCCTCGTCCGGTTCGTCGTGATGTCTTCCTGGAGCATGGCTGTGGCCTCCCGCAGCACGGCGTCGGCGCCTTCCGGCACCCGCTCGAGTGCTCGTTGCACGGCCCAGGCCGGGTTGACGGCCGCGGGGCGGGCCGCGGTGAGGCGCTGCGCGTCCAGGTGCACGACTTCCGCGCAGTTGCCGGCGGTGCCGGTCGGCAGTGCTCGAAGGCGGACAGAGCGACGCCCATGGCGCCCGCCGGCCCGATGGCCGGTGCGCCGCGGACCGCGAGGATCGCCATCGCGTCGGTGACGTCGTCCACGGTGGTCAGGCGCAGCACCCGTCGGTCAAGGGGCAGCGCTCGTTGGTCGAGCGTGACGATCGCGTCGCCGTCCCGGCGCAACGACGGCTGGGCGGCTGGCCTGCTCACGGGCGGCTGCTCCTCATTCGGCTCGTTCGGCGACAGGGGCGGCGTGGGCGCTTGTGTCAGTCGGTCAGCGGTCGGCAGCGGAGCTCGATGAGGGCCTGTGGGGCGGCCAGATCCGCGGCCACCTGCTCGGCGTCCTCGCCCACGGCCACGACGTAGCCGTAGCGGTTCATGTACGCCCTGGGTGGGAGGGCCAGTCGGGTGCCGGGGCCGGCCGTGGCGACTGCGCTGTGCACCGTGGGCCCGAACCGGTCGGTGTGGACGCTCACCTCGACGGCTTCGCAGTCGGCCTGCGGGTACAGGAAGCGCACGGCGGCGGTCCTGTGGGTCTTGGGGGCGGTGTCGGGGGTGAGGCCGGCGGCCACCTGGGCGGCTGCGACGGCCGGGTCGGTGCCGGTGGCGAGCATGCCGATGTAGGGAATGAAGTCGCCGCCGAGACGGGCGTTGATCTCGACGAGGCGCGGGCCCCTGGGGGTGAGTTTGAACTCGGTGTGGGTGGCGCCGTGATCGAAGCCGAGAGCCTTGTGGATGCGGTGCAGTTGATCCAGGAGTTCGGGGTCCTGCAGCAGGGGGTCGGTGGCGTCGACCGTGTGGCCGGTTTCCTCGAAGTACGGTTCCATCCCGAGCTGCTTACGCGCCACGATCATGGGCGTGCACACGCCGTCGACGACGACCGCGTCCACGCTGATCTCCGGTCCGGTCAAGAACTCTTCGACCAGGACGTCAGCGGCGTAGCGGGGCACTCCGGGGTAGTGGGCGGAGCTGGCCGCCTCGAAGGCCGCCTCGACGCCTTCGCCGTCGTCAGCGCGGACGACCCCGAGGCTTCCGGCGAGGCCGCGCGCTTTGATCACCACCGGGTAACCGGTCGCGTCGGCCGCCGCGCGGGCCTCTGCGGCGCTGGAGACGGGTGTGCAGGCCGGCTGCGGGATCTGAGCTGCGGTGAGCACGGCCCGGGTGGTCGCCTTGTCACGGCACGCGAGTACGGCCTGCGGGGCGCTGCCGGGCAGACCAAGGGTCTGAGCGAGCTGCGCGGCGGCGTGGACCAGGGACTCGTCGTAGGTGAAGACGCCGGCGACCGGGAGCTGCTCCATGACGGGGCGGGCCGCCGCCAGCAGTTCGTCGGGGTTCTTGGTGTCCAGCAGGGTGGTGCCCTCGGCGTACTGCAGCTGCCAGGTCGCCTCGTGGGCGTCGAGCAGCCACAGGCGGAAATGCTGGGAGACCGCCGCGACGATGTACTCGCGGTAGCGGCGGTCACCGCTGCCGATGAGGAGGAGTACGGGGCGCTCGGGATCGGCAGCGGACGGACGGAGCGTGGGTGCGGCGGCCATGGCAGGAACCTTTTCTTGACGTGTGGCGACAGGGGCCGGGTCCGTCGGACGGCGGGCGTTGCCCAGGCGGTCGGGCGTCAGCCGGGACCGGCCTGCGGACGGGGTCGGGCGGGAGATCCGAGGAGGATGCCGACGGCGCGGGGAAGCCGGGTGATGCAGCGGGCGTTCACGGCGTACAGGATGTTGGCCCCCGCTCTGCGCCGGGTGAGGAGCCGCACGTGGTGAAGGATTCTGAGGTGGTGCGAGACGGTCGACTGGTGGAGTTCGAGGTGGTCGACGATCACGCCCGCCGGGACGGGCTCTGGCCGGCCGCTGAGGAAGCGCACGATGAGAATGCGCGTCGGGTCGGCCAGCGCCCGGAACCAGCGGGCGTACTCCTCGGCGGTCGTCCGTTCGCATGAGATGTCGGGCACGGTGATCCTTAGCGGACCACCAGGAAGACAGCCGCGGCGACGGCCGCGGCGACGGGGGGCGTGACGAGCCAGGCGATCAGGAAGTGCCGGAGGGTCTTGCCGCTGAGCCGGCTGAGGTTGGGGCCGGCGGAGCCGGCGATCGCGCCGGTGGAGGTGTGGGTGGTGGACATGGGCAGGCCGTAGCCGGCGCCGAGGCCGACGAGGGTGGCGGTGGTGAGGTTGGCCAGGAAGCCTTCCTTGTGGTTCATCTTGATGACGCCTTCGCCCAGTCGCTGGGCGATGCGCATGCCGCCGGTGATCGACCCCAGAGCCATGGCTCCGGCGACGAGGAGCATGATCTGCCATGTCGTCATTCCGGCCGGGACGAGCGCGAAGGCGCCGATGGCCACGATCTTGGGGGTGTCGTTGAGGCCCCGGGCGAACCCGGTGGCGCCGCTGGTCAGCCAGTGGGCGGCAGTGAGCACACGGTTGCCGGAGGGGCGCGGGGCGTCGGTCTGCTGTGCGGTGACGCGCTCGGGGGCGAGTACGGCCCCGGAGCCGTCGGCGGCGCCCGTCCCGGGCGACGACGGCTGCACCGTGGCGGCCGCGTCGCGTTCGGAGGCGCGGCGGCTGGTGCGGCTGAAGACCAGTGCGAGCACGAGCGAGATGCCGTAGGCGACGCCGACGCTGGTGAGCAGCGGAATGATGAGCTTCTGCGGGATCGCGGCCCAGGCGATGCTGTCCGAGGCGAGCAGCAGACCGGCGCCGAGCAGCGCACCGATCAGGGCGTGGGTGGTGGAGACGGGCAGGCGCAGGAGGGTGGCCAGCGCCACCCAGCTCACGGCACCGGCCAGTACGGCTACGGCGAAGGCTTCGGTGGGCTCCGCGGTGACGATGCCCTTGGAGAAGAGCTTGGTCATCTTTTCGGCCAGTGCGAGGGAGCAGACGCACCCGGCAAGGGTGGTGACGGTGCCCCAGATGATGGCGGTGCGGTACTTCGTCACGCCCGCGCCGGCCAGGGTGGCGACGCCCTTGGGTACGTCGTTGCTGCCGTTGGCCGCGGCGAGTGCCGCGACCAGGACGAAGACGAGTACGACGGTGAAAGACATGGCGGTGCCTCCGGGAGTGGAGGCCGCGGCGGTTCTCGCCGCGGCCGTCGACGCGATGCGGGCGGCTGTCAGCAGCAGGAGCCGCCAGGCGCGCATTCCCGCGCTTCGGCGCTGGGGTCTGCGGGCTTGCGGGCGCGGATGATCGCGGCGTGCAGACCGTCAGCGGCCTCCTGCGTGAGGACGACCTCGGCGTCCTTCAGTCCGACCGCGTCCAGGAGTTCCTTGTACTCGGAGACCGAGAGGGCGCCGGCGATGCACTGGCTGTGTCCGCCCCGCTCGGCCCGCTCCTCGGGGCTGAGGCGGTCCTCGGCGACGACGTCGCTGATGCCGAGGCGGCCACCGGGCGTCAGGACGCGCGCCATCTCGGCGAAGACGGCGGGCTTGTTCAGCGACAGGTTGATCACGCAGTTGGAGATGATCACGTCGACGGTGTCGGCGGGCAGTGGGACGGACTCGATCGTGCCCTTGAGGAGCACGACGTTGTCGATCTCGGCGTCGGCGACGTTGCGGGCTGCGAGGGCGAGCATCTCCTCCAGGAAGTCCAGGCCGAAGACGCGGCCGTCGGGGCCGACGCGGCGGGCGCTGAGGATGACGTCCAGGCCGCCCCCGGAGCCCAGGTCCAGAACCGTTTCTCCTTCGCGGAGTTCGGCGACGGCGCTCGGGTTGCCGCACCCGAGGCTTGCGAGCAGCGCGGCGTCCGGGGCCGTGCCGGGGCCGATCTCGTCGTAGGCGGCCGGGCCAAAGGTCCGCGGGTCCGGGGAGCAGCAGGCACCGCTGCTTTCGGCCTCGGCGGCCTTGGCCCGGTAGTACTCGCGCACCTCGTCCTGCAGCGTCCCGGCGGTGGTGGTGTCGGTCATGTCAGGTGGTCCTTCGGGTCAGGCGCCGGCGGGGGCGAGGCGGTGCACCGGGCGGGGGTAGGAGGGCTTGAACGACACCGGGGTGGTGGCCGAGGAGGTGACGCCGGCGGCGCGGCCGGCTGCCTCGACCGCCTGGGTCACGGCGCTGTCCAGCGCGTCGGGCTCGCAGGCGATGCGGGCGTTGACGACGGCCCGGCCACCGGTGGGCGCGGAGGCGGCGGCGCGGTCGAGTGTGGGCTCGGCGCCGGATTCGGTGAGGCTGAGCTTGGCGAAGTCGCCGTCGGCCAGTTCGACGGTGATCTTCGCATGGCCGATCACCGCGTCGTTCTGCAGGGCCCAGGTGGACAGGTCCTCGAGGACCGTGCGGGCCCAGGTGGTCGCATCGAAGCTGTCGCCTGCCGCGGTCAGGTCCAGTTCCTGGTTCATCCAGGCGAGCTGTGCCTCGGCGGCGGCGTAGCGGTCGTAGTCGATGTCGAGCCGGACGTCCTCGTTGGTGGCGGGGGCCTGCCACGCCCCGAGCAGCGAGTCGAGGTGCTTCCCCGTGCCTGCGGAGTAGCCGACGACCCTGGCGTTCGGGTGGGCCTTGCGCAGGTTGTCGAGGAGGTCTTCGGCCCGCTCGGCGCCGATGGTGTCCAGCTTGTTCACGGCGATGACGTCCGCCTCGGTGAGCTGCTGGCGGAAGAGGTAGGACAGGTCCGACTCCGGCTCCCCTCGCTCAGCCGCACGCGCGAAGGCAAGGTGACGCAGGGGGTCGACCACGGTGGTCAGCGGCGCGACGACCATGTCCTGGCCGTAGTACCGGCGCAGGGGCCGCACCACGGTGGCCTGCAGGTCGGTGCAGCTTCCGACGGCCTCCGCGATCACCGTGTCGACGTCGTCCGAGGAGACGAGGGCGACGATCGCCTCGACGAGGTCCTCGAACTTGCAGCAGAAACAGCCGCCGGTGACCTCTGCGACGCTGTCGAGCTTGCTGCGCACCAGTTTCGTGTCGACCAGTTCCACGCCCTGGTCGTTGGTGATGACCGCGACCCTGCGCCCCTGCTCCTGCAGCGCCAGGGCCGTGGCCGTCATGGTCGTGGTCTTGCCCGCCCCGAGGAAACCGGTCAGGGGGATGAAGGTGATCATGTTGTCCTTCTCGTCCTTGTCGTTGTTCCCGGGCGGATCAGCTGCAGCAGCCGCTGTCGGCGGAGTTGCCCAGCAGGGGAAGGCTCGCGGGCTGGGCGGGCGCGGGGGCCGCGTCACCGAACGCGGCCCGCCGGCTTTGGCCGAAGGCCTCCAGCCACGCCGCGGCCCGGGGCCGCAGAGCGGGGTCGGACAGCAGCACCGAGGTGGTGACGGCGCGCGGGGTACAGCCTCGAAGGGCCTTCGCCTGGTGGGCGCCGGCGCCGAACTCGACGGTGCGCAGCCCTTCGGCGTAGGCGTCGCGGACGGGTGCGTCGAGGACCAGGGCGAAGTAGATGCCGCTGCGCTCGCCGATCGTCGCGTAGTCGAAGCCCGCCCACTTGGGGAAGAGCCGGTGGTTCTTGCGGATCGTGACACATGTGGCGACCAGGGCGCCGTCCTTGTAGCCGAGGTAGGCGCGCACGTCCGCGCCCTCGTCGATCAGGGCCGCGAGGATGCCGACGATGTGCTCGGGCTCCTCCCCCGCCCCGTTCTTCTCGCGGTTGAGGCAGGTCAGCTCCGCGATACGGGCCACGTAGGGCCGGATCTCGGTGCCGTCGACGCGCTGGATGGTGACGCCGGCCGCCTCGGCACGGCGCACGTCGCCCTTGATGCGCTGGCGCTTCTTGAGCGGCAGGGCGGCGAGGTGCCCCTGCCAGTCCGGTGCGTCCAGGCTCATGAAGTCCTCGTAGCCCCAGAAGGTGCTCTGCCCGCCGGCGGCGTCGAACGCCTTGACCAGAGCCTCGTTGCCCCGGCGCTCCGGTATCCAGGGGGCGACGATGCAGCGGACACCGGCCTCGAACGCGGCGGGCACCAGCTTCTCGACGATGGCCCCCATCAGGGTGGGCGTCCAGAAGTTGTAGGCCATCTCCGTCCGGTAACCCAGGGGGGAACCGAGCAGCAGGGTCGGGAAGAAGGGCTCGGTGCCCAGGGCGTCGACCTCGGCGCTGCGCGCGGCGTCGGTCTCGGCGCCGCAGCAGACTTCCTGTCCGGAGGGTGCCTGCCGGCCCAGGTAGGTGCGCGGCTCGTGGTCGACGACCGGCGGCGTGGTGAGGATGTAACCGGGCAGGAGGGCGAGTTCGCCGCGGGCTCGGTGGGCGATGGTGTGCCAGGGCTGCGCCTCGGGGAGAACCTTCTCCGTCGCGCGCAGCCAGGTGGGGCCGAGGTAGGGCGAGGAGTCGGTGAGGGCGGCGAGTTCGCCGGACCAGTCCATGTCCGGCAGGGCCTGGCCGGTCGAGATGACAACGCGGGGTGATCCACCCATGTCAGTGTCCTTGTCTTGTGGGCGGGCGGGTCAGCACTTCACGCAGCAGCGGATCTTGCCGGCGTCCTCGGCGTCCGTGCGGCGTTCCTGCCACAGCTCCTCGACGCGCTTGTCGGGGTGGGTCCACTCGACCCAGAAGCCGCGGTCGACGGTGGCGATGTCTTCCATCCACGGCGAGGACAGCAGCGGGGAGCCCTTGAACAGCAGCAGCCGGGTCTGCAGCGCGGTGGGGTCGGTGACGCGGGCCAGGCCCGTGTCCACCAGCCAGTCTTCGAAGCCGAGGAGTTCCTCGTACTCGATCCACGGCGTGAACGGGATGAAGGTCGGGTACAGCTCGAAACCGATCCGCTCCGCTTCGGCGATCGCGTCGCGCATGTGGTCGACGTCGATGTGCTTGTCGAAGATCCGCAGGATCCGGTTCGAGGGGAACTCCAGCGCGCACGTGACGCGGCGCAGGCCCAGCGAGACGAGCTTCTCCAGCTCCTTGGTGTAGTCCAGGACGTGGTCGACGCGCGTAGTGAACTCGAACGTGATCGGGCCGATGGCCTCGACCAGGCGCTCGACGACTCCGATGCCGATGGTGCGGGAGTTGAAGAACTCGGCGTCGATGAAGCAGAAGTGGCGCACGCCCTCCTCCGCGAGCTGCAGCGCGTCGGCCAGGACGGTGTCGGCGTCGAAGGCCGCGACTCCCCCGTCGTAGGCGCCGTAGACGGAGCAGTACGTGCACTTGTGGTGGCAGCCTCGCGAGACCTCGATGTTGCCCATCAGCCCGAACGGCGAGTGGTGCGCCGGGTAGTGGACGAGGGAGGGGAAGAGGTCGCGGGCGGGCCTGGGCACGGAGATACGCCGGCGCGGGGGCTTGGGCCGCATGCCATGGCGGGTCATCAGGGCGGGGACGGCATCGAGGGCGAGGGTGCCTGCGGCGAGCTGGGCGAGCTCCTCGCTGACGAGCTCGGGTTCCTCCATGACGATGCCGTCGACGACCTCGAGGAACTCGCGGTGGTTCATCTGCGCGTACTGGCCGAAGGTGACGACGGTGGTGCCGTAGGTCTCGGACACCCTGCGGGCGAGGCTGATGCCGCGCTCGAGGCCCTCGAACTGCTGGACGGACACCAGCGTGAGGTCGAAGGGCCCTTCGGGAAGGGCGTCGGGCCGCAGGTGGGCGTCCCAGCCGACCACGTCGGCGCCGTGGTGTTGCAGCGCGGCGGCCGCGCACGCGGATGTCAGAGGTTGGAGCTCGGCTTCGAAAGCAGAGGTGACGAGCACACGGGGTTGGCTCACACTTCCCCCCCAGGGAGTGATCAAGGAATGCGACGGGTCGTGATCGGGCTGGGTCTGGGCCCGGATCGGCAGCGACTCTGTCGGCCGACGGCCGGAACCCTGCCAGCGTTAAGCGATGTATGTCAATAGATCGATGAATGACCGAAGAGCGATGGGCGCCCATCGGACGCCCGGGCGAAGCGCGACTGGCCTGTTCTGACCGGGTTGAGGGTCACTGGGCGGTTGGCCGAACCGCGCGATCTACCGTCAGATGCCTTTGCCCCATGGCTCCGGGACGGCTGCGAAGAGGGCGGTGCGCCTGCACCGCCAGCCCCCGCCGATGACTGCGCCAGAGTGTCGGCGCAGTCGATGACCAGCCGAAATCAATCGGTAACCATCGATACCGGGAGCGGCGTCGGCGTTCCACGATTCAATCGATGGGTGGCGCCGACTGGCGTGACGGCGTCCTTCGCGGGGCTCGCCGGGAAGGCCCTCAGGAGGTACCTTTGCGGCTGGATCGCGACGCCCGCGCATGCCCTGGGTCAGGTGTGCAGGGCGTCGGGTGTGGGCCGCTCATCCGCGCGAATCGAGCCCAGGGGGGTCGTGAGGGCTAGCCGCAGAGGCGTTTGGTGTGCGCGGCCTCTCGTGAGCTTTCGGCCAGGCCGCCGAAGAACGCCGAGAGAGCATCGAACATCTCGGGGTCAAGCTTGTAGTAGGTGAAGCGCCCGCACGGCTCGGTCGCGACGACGGACGCTTCCCTCAGGACGCGCAGGTGGTTGGAGAGATTCGTCTGCCGGGCGCCCGTCTCCTGGACGAGATGGGACGTGCACAGTGATTCACGGGCGAGCAGGCACACGATGCGGAGTCTGAGCGGGTCCGCCAGGGCCCGGAGGAGCTCCATATTTACCGACGTCAGCACGGTCTGATCGTGACACATCAATCACAACCGGTGTCCACCGCGCCCACCAGCAACTCCCATGGCTGTGAGGGGATATGAGGAGAAAACAGATGCCCGGCAGGCCCTCCGTCCTGTTCGTGTGCGTGCACAACGCCGGCCGTTCCCAGATGGCTGCGGCGTGGCTGCGCCACTTGGCCGGCGACCGGATCGAGGTCCGTTCGGCGGGCTCGGCACCGGCTTCTTCGGTGAATCCGGCCGCGGTGGAGGCGATGCGGGAGGTCGGCATCGACATGTCCGCCGAGATCCCGAAGATTCTCACCGTGAAGGCGGTCAAGGAATCCGACGTGTGCATCACGATGGGCTGCGGCGACACCTGCCCCGTCTTCCCGGGCAAGCGCTACCTGGACTGGGAACTCAAGGACCCCGCCGGTCAGGGCGTCGAGGCGGTGCGCCCCGTCCGCGACGAGATCAGAGAACTCGTGGAGCGCCTCATCGCCGACATCGAGTCGCCGGGGTGAGGGACGCGGTGCGGCGCCGCGCGGGCATCAGTCCGTAGCGGGGAAGACCCGTTGTTGCAGCTCGCGCAGGGCCTGCGGCCGCAGCGAGAACCATGCCCATGTGCCTCGCTGCTGTCTGCGCAGGAAACCGGCGTTCATGAGGATCTTCAGGTGGCGGCTCACCGTCGACTGCGCCAGCTGCATGGAGGTGGTGAGGTCGCACACGCACAGCTCACCGGCCGGAGCCTGGTGGATCAGATGGATCATCTGCAGCCGGGCCGGGTCGGCGAGCGCCTTCAGCCTGGAGGCCATCAGCTCGACCTCCTCGCGGTCGATCAGCCGGCCCGGGGCGCAAGGACTGCAACGCTCTTCGCTCAGATCTTCGATCGGTATGTCCGTCGCAGAGATAGCCATCCGCTCACCATACGAGAACGCAAGATCTGTTCGCGAACCGTGAGGCGCTCCCGGGTGAGGCGTTCACCGGCCGTTCACTCCACCCAACCGCCGCTCCTCGGCGAGGAGTTGGCCGAACCGGATAATCCGCGATCTGACGGGCGGCTTCGCGGGCGGGACGGCCGAGGCCGATGAGCGTGGCGGAGGCGGGGCCGGTCCAGCCTCCGTGGCCAAGCAGGTGCAGACGCGGTTCGGCGACGGCCCGGGTACCGGTCCTCGGTATACGGCCGCGCGTGCCGCGCAGACCCAGCGGAGCGGGATGGGACAGGGCGGAGCGAAAGCCCGTGCACCGGGTGATCGCATCGGCCTCGGCGGTCGTGCCGTCCGCCCACGCGACCCCGTTCGGGATGAGGCGGCTGAACATCGGCCGGGGCTTGAGGAGTTCCGCGCCGCGGGCTGTCGAACAGGTGGCACCGCGACGATGTCACCGGGCGGGGCCACTCCCCCGGTGTCCGCGCGGCCCGCGGCCAGCGCCCGGCGCCCGGCGTCCGGCGGCGGGCCGCGGCGGGCGACAGCGGGCAGCGGGCGACAGCGGGCGCGTCGAACAGGGCGCGGCCGTCGATGTCGTCGGGGAGGTAGCGCGGCGAGCGCGTCGTCACCCAGGTCGGCTCGGTCCTGCAGGCGGGATCGGCGGCGATCGGGGCGCCGGAGTCGCCGCCGCCGACCACGGCGACGCGCTGCCCGGCGAAATCCTCGGCCGACCGGTAACCACCGGCGTGCGACCGGACGCCGGCCACCAAGATCCATTGCCAGGGTGGCCACTCCAAGGAATCGGCCTCGGTTCGCGCGTGACCCGCACGTCCGGTCGGCCCGGCCCTCGTACGGCCGGGTGCGCGGTCGGCCCAGGCCGAGTCGGGGGCCCGGATGGCCTCCAGGACCGGCTGGAGCCGCGGGCTGTCGTGTCACTGGCCTGCCACGCCCAGCAGCGACAACGGCTTCTGCTCCTGCTCAACCACCAACTGCAGCTTCGTGATCAGCCCTGTGCCGGGTGAATCAGAGGTCATGGGTGGGTCCGCCTCCGTCGGTGGGCGACTGCCGGGAGCCCGGCTGTCGTCAGGCTTCCCGGTCGTGGCCCCGGGGCCCGCCTCCGGACGTGTTCACTCGGAGGTGTTCGGAGAGCCACGTGTGGATGGCGAGGGCGCCGAGTCTGCCCTGATCCGTATCCGGCCGACGCCGTCCTGGGCGATCAGGCCCCGGTAAGGCCGGCGCCATGGTGCTTGCGTGCAGCGCGCAGGTACGGGGCGAGCCTGCGGACCCCTTCGTCCGGTTCGTTGTTCAGGGCGTTGAGGACTTCCGGGAGCAGGGCAACGGGCTCTTCGAGATGACGGTAGAGGGATTCGGCGGTCTGCCGGTGATGCCGGACCACAGGGGAGGGGTCGACGCAGTACGGCAGGTAGATGCCCAGGATCAGGGAGGCGTCGATCTCATGCTCGACGAAGTCGTCGATGGCTCCTTGCACCGTGGATTGCTCGATCGGCGGCCGCTCAGGTGCGAAATGGGTGAAGGAGGCGTCGGTACGGCCAGTGTCCAAAATGAGGTCGGTGATGTGACGGGCGATGACGGGTGAGCTGTGGAGGCCGTCACGATAGGTGCCGGTGGCGAAGACCAGGCGGCCGCAGGAGGCCATATGCCCGATGAGGGGGAAACCGTCGAGTGCCACCGGGCGACGGCCGTGCAACCAACGCTGGATGCTCGAATTTCCCAGGCGGCGGTCGAGTTGCTCGCTGGCGCCGCGCAGCAGGTTGAACGCTACTCCGAGACCGGGGCCCTTGTCGGACCGAAATGACAGAATGTTCGTCGCTCCGATGTACTCCAGGCCCTTGCCGGCCAGCGGCACGAGGTGGAGGCCGCACGCGCCGGCCTGGTTCGGCGTGCGGACCACGTGCCGGAATCCGGGGTATGCCTCCCGCTGCGCCTGCACGGCCAGCCCAGTACCGTGCAGCATCGGCGGGACCGCCCCCTGCGGCAGTTGCTCGATGAAGTGCTGGGTGGTGCTTCCCGCAGCCAGCACCACCGTTCCTGCCGCCATCCGGTCACCGCCGGCCAGCCGCACGCCCGTGACCCGGCCACCGGACATCTGCAGGCCCTCGACCACATCCCCTACCATCTGCACGTTGTGGCGTTCCAGAGCCTTCTCGAGCAGAGCGAGGATCTCGCGGGCGTCGACGGAACCTTCCCGGTGCAGGTGCAGTGCCCGCACAGGGCGTGCGTTCAGCTCCGGGCTCATGCCCTCGATGTCCTCGAAGGTCACTTCGGTGAAGGGTTCCTCGTACTCGAGCAGAGCCGCCTCGATGGCGTGGAAGTTGTTGAT
This sequence comes from Streptomyces sp. NPDC003016, assembly GCF_053591455.1. Classification (NCBI taxonomy): domain Bacteria; kingdom Bacillati; phylum Actinomycetota; class Actinomycetes; order Kitasatosporales; family Streptomycetaceae; genus Streptomyces; species Streptomyces sp. NPDC003016. The sequence continues at coordinate 105,568 of NZ_JBSFTV010000013.1, read as the reverse complement.
CGTCTGGTCGGCAGCCCGCGCGCCCAGCAGGACGAACGTGCCCTCCGTCCACGACCGTGATTCCCCCGCCGCGCCAGCCGCCTCACGCAGGCGGCCAAACCAGGAGGGCCACGCATCCAGCGCCTCCCGGGCGATGGTGAACTTCGCGCTCGCGGCCGGATGGGTGAACGTGGAGGTGGTGACCTCGGCGAAGCAGTTCAGCATCGCCCCGGCGGCCGCCGATGCCGCCCCTTCCCGCACCGTGGGCCCCACCACTGCGACACGTAGTTCCGGAGCCCGCTGAGTGAGTTCGAAGGCGATGGACATGCCGATGACACCATTGCCGACCACTAGCACATCGAGCGCGGGACGAGTCGCCTCCACGTTGTCTCCACAAGGAGTCTTCCCCCTCGCGAGAGGGGGCCAGGTACAGAGAAACGGCACAGTACTCAACCAGCCCGGCTCACCCGTCTCCACACGCCGGACGATCAGCCGGCTCAGAAACCGCACTCGTCTCATGAGAGATTCAGCGCCGCCCCGGCCGATGGGTCACCAGCCCGTCAGGAGGCGTCCGGACCAACTCGGCAGTCGCCCGTTTGCGGGCGGGTGCGGCACGTCACCGGGCCGGCCCGCGGGGACCGCGCAGCGGGTGCGCCTCGTCGGACGCTCCTTGCCACCGGTGTCCTTCATCGTCCGCTGGAAGAACCGGGCGTACTTCTCCAGCTCGTCGGTGATTTCCTCAGCCGTCCCGTGGCAGTTGCCGACCTCGATGGACAGCAGGGGGACGTCGTCCCGGGGGCGCCGAAAACGGTGAACCGTCCCCCCATCCTGCGGCTCCCGGGAACGCTGGGGGATGATCTCCGGAGTGTTCCGAGTGCCTCCCCCGCCGGGGAGGCGACCTCTTCGTTCCTGTGCCGGATCGCGGCCCGCTACGGGCTGGAGGAGCAGGTGTTGCCGTCCTGTCGGCAGTGGCGTAGCCACTGCCCCGGCACGAAGGCGGGGGTGCGCGGGCGGACGCGGAGGTACTGCTGAATGCGGCAGCCTGAACGGACCATCGGGCGGTTGGCCGTGGGCGCGCAGGAGTTGTTCAATGCACTGGATTCCGGTGGATTGCCCGTTGTCCGGGCACCGGGCGTAGCGGATCGGCGGGACCTCAACGTTGTTGCCGGCGCGCTGGGTGCCACGGTCGGGTCGGTCCTCGTTCGTGCTGCTGCGACGAGCCGCCCGGCCGAAGGCTCGGGTCGAGCCTTCGGCCGGGCGACAGATCCCTACGACGAGATCCCTACGGCGAGATCCTTACGGCGCCGTGGCCCTCACCGGTTCCGTGGTCGTGACCTTCACCGGTTCGGTGTCGGGTGCGCTGTGCCGCTGGGCCCAGTTGTGCAGGGCTGTGCGGCAGGCGTGGTCGAGGTGGTGCAGCCCGGACAGGTCCACCTCGATCGGCCGGTCCTGCGGAAGGGCCTCCAGGCTGTCGAGTATCTTCGGCAGCCGCAGGAAGGTCGCGTTGCCCGTCAGGTACACCTGAATCGGCCCGGCGCCCTTGTCTATGACCTCTGTCTTCAGGTGCGACGCCTCCCAGGCGGTCTTGATCACCGCCAGGGCCAGACCGATGAGCACGCCCTCGAACATGTTCACGGCCACGATCGACACGGCCGTGACCACCAAGATCAACGCCTCACCCCTGTGGCCCCGCCACATCCCGGCGATCTGGCGGAACGGAATCAGCTTCCAGCCCGCGTGCACCAGGATGCCGGCGAGCGCGGGCAGCGGGATCAGCGCCAGCGCGGAGGGCAGCGCGGCGGCGAACAGCAGCAGCCACACGCCGTGCAGCACACGCGACGCCTTGGTCTTCGCGCCCGCGTTGACGTTGGCGGAGCTGCGCACGATCACCGCGGTCATCGGCAGCGCGCCGAGCAGACCGCACACCGTGTTGCCCCCGCCCTGGGCGATCATCTCCTTGTCGTACTGGGTGCGCGGACCGTCGTGCAGCCGGTCCACCGCGGCCGCGCTGAACAGCGACTCGGCGGAGGCGATCAGCGCGAACGCGATGATCGTGCCCCAGATGGCCGGGCTGGCGAGCTCACCGAAGGCGTCGGCGCCGGGCGGCTGGATGACGCCGAGCAGACCCTCCACCTCGACGGTGGCGACTGGCAGGCCGAAGGCGAGCGAGGCGACCGTGGCCAGCAGTACCGCGGCGAGGGCGCCGGGCACGGCCTGTGCCTTCTTCGGCATCTTCTTCCACAGCACGATGACGGCGATGGTGCCCACGCCGATCACGAGCGAGACGAGCGCCTTGGTGCTGCCGAGGGCGTCGGCGAACGCCCCGGGCAGGCCGGCGATCTTGCCGATGCCGGTCTCCGGGGCCTTCAGACCCGCCGCCGCGTAGATCTGCCCGGCGATGATCACCAGGCCGATGCCGCAGAGCATGCCCTCGACGACGGAGACGGATATCGCCCGGAACCAGCGGCCGATCCTGAGGAAGCCCATGGCGAGCTGGAGCAGTCCGGACATCAGCACGATCACGCCGAGCGCGGCTGCTCCGAACTCGCTGACCGCCTCGAAGACCAGCACGGTCAGGCCCGCGGCCGGCCCCGAAACCTGAAGACTGCTGCCGGGCAGCAGGCCGGTGAACAGGCCGCCCACGATGCCAGTGACCAGGCCCAGTTCCGCGGGGACTCCGGAGGCGACCGCCACGCCGACGCACAGCGGCACGGCGACCAGGAAGACGACGACGGAGGCGGCGAAGTCCTGCCGCAGGTGAGGGAACTTCGACATCGCAGTCAGCCCCTTCACAGTGCCTCGAACGTGTCGGACTCCGCGCGGTGTTCGCGCACGGCCCCGGTGTGCACCTCGTAGTACCAGCCGTGCAGCCGGAGTCGGCCCGCCTGCAGGCGCTGCTCGATGCTCGGGTAGGAGCACAGTCGCAGCAGCTGCGCCAGGACGTGGTTCTGCACGGCCTCGGCGACCGTCGGGTCGGCGGGGTCGGAGCACTTGGGTTCGTCGGCGGCGTGCGTGAGCCAGTCACGCACGGCGGGTACGGCGTTCAGGTCGTCGCCGCGCACCAGCGCGCCGACGGCGCCGCAGTGGGAGTGGCCGCAGACCACGATGTGCTGGACGCCGAGCACCTCGACGGCGTACTCGATGGTGGCCGCCTCGCCGGTGGGGTGCTCGGAGGCGTAAGACGGGACGATGTTGCCCGCGGTGCGCAGTTCGAAGAGCTGGCCGGGGCGGGCGCCGGTGATCAGGGCCGGGACGACCCGGGAGTCGGCGCAGGTGATGAACAGGACCTCTGGCGCCTGGCCTTGGGCGAGGCCTGCGAACTCCTCAGGGCGCTGTCCGAACGTGCGGGCGTTGTCGATGAGGGGCTGCATGCGGTGATTCCTCCTGGCGCGCTGACGGCGCGTCGGGCTGACGGGGGCGGGGTCGGGCGCCGCTCGGCGGCGGGACCCGGAGGCGGCCGGTGTGCGGGCCACGCCGGGGCGCGGCGGATGCGGTTGCGGTTGCGGACCACCCCCTCTCCTCTTGGCACGCACGCCGAACTTCACCAAGGAAAGTCAAAGACAAGGTCAATGAAGGGTAATGGCGCAGGTGGGGTCGGATTGTGAAGAGTTTTTGAAGTAACAGTGTTTCCGACTGAAAACAGCTGGAAGTCGACGGAAAACCGCCCCGGGGTCGGAGGGGCGCGAGGCGTCGGCGGCGTGCGCGGCGGCCGGGGTGGGGTACGGCGTCGCCGGGGCTCACCGCCGTGCGGCGGTCCCGGAGCCCGGTACGCGCCGCGCGGCGGGGTTCGGACGGCCGTCGGGGCGGCCCGGTGCGGATGATCGCAGCCGGTCGAACACGGCCTGGGCGATGGCCGGGGCGACGGTGGTCGCGGCCGCCTTCCAGGCGGCGTCGGTGTTCACCCCGCAGATGCCGAACCCCCGTCCGGCATGAAGAGCAGGCCCGTGTCGGCCACCGTCGGGCCGAGGGTCCCGGCGGCGCGGCCGTCCACCAGGGCCGCACCGGGGGCCGCCGCGGCCAGGCACCCGTGGCGCAGGTCACCACCGCGGTCACCAAACGCATCTCTATGGCTGCGCTGATCTGCACCAGGGCCGGCCTCCGGTCGCGGCTGATCTACCGCATCCACCTCGACCGCGGTCCCGCCGAAGGGCGGCGCAGAGGCTTCACCGAGCCCGACTACGCCCGCCTGCTCGACGCCGCACACCAGCCCGGCGGACCGATCGCCCTGGTCCAGGACAATCCGAACACGGACGTCAACCGCACCATGCGGCAGCTGATCGGCACCCGATCAAGGAAGCGCGAGCTGTTGAGGCAGGATCAGTAGCCGCTGATGTAGCAGCGGATGGTTGTGCCGTCGGGACCGGTGTGGATGCGTACGAGGTCTGCCAGATAGTGAACCAGCAGCAAACCCCGGCCGCCCTGCTGGGCTGGCGTGGCTGGGCGGCGTCCGGCGAGCGGATCGCTCAGGTGCCCGTGGTCGCGGACCTCGAGCACCACTTGGCCGTCGTCGGTCCATACCCGTATGGTGCCCGAACCCCCGCCGTGCACGACGCTGTTGGTGGTCAACTCGGCCACGATCAGAGCCACGTCCTCCAGGCGGATCCCGGACAGGCCGAACCGTGCGGCCCGCTCGACCGCGAAGTGCCGGACGCCCGGCAGCCCGTCGGCGTCATAGACGAGCTCTTCCGTCGTCGCTGGATGTGCCAAGGGGCGGTTGTAGTCCGTAACCACCTGCTCGGGTGCGTAGGCGGTACTGAGCCGCTCTTCGCCCCCGGAGATAACGACGGGGTGGGTCGCATACGCGTCGGTGAGTACCTGCTCGTCGAGGCGTTCGGCATCGTAGGGGCAGAGAATGGTGACTTCCCGGCCTTCGAATGCCGGATTGATCAGCGCCTCGTGCTGGACGCACGCGGGATACTCCACGCTGCTGCGGCCGACCCAGATCGGCTCACCGATGATCCGCACTCGCGTCTCCCGATGAGCGTCCGCGAAAGCGCGCAGCACCCTCGGGATGATCCGTCCGGGGTTGCGCCCCACCTCGGTCATGTCGAGGAACCGTACATCCGGGGCATCCGCGCCCAGGGCCGCCCTGAGGATCGCCAGGTTCGGCCCGGGCACGGCAACCGCCACCGGCTCCCCGGCCTTCAACCCGTCGCGGATGAAGGGCACCGTGCCGTGCAGGTACTCCGTCTCGCCTCGGTAGAACAAGGCGGGATGAACGAAGGGTTCGGTGGTCTGGACGGTCATCACGCCACCACCTCGAGGGCGGGCAGATCCGGCCAGAACATGTCCATGACCCGCCGCAACGCGGCAGGCGGCCCTTCCAGCACGATGCGTCGTCCCTCCGGAAGGGTCTGGGCGGCTGCCGCCAGAGCAGAGACACCAGCGACGTCGACGAAGGTGATCGCGGAAAGCTCCAAGTGGCACGCCTCTTCGTCGCTCAGGGCAAGCTGGTGCAGCGTCTGTTCCCAGGCGGGGCGCGTGGTCAGACTGATCTCGCCGACCGCTTGCCAGCCCGGCCGGTCCGGCAACGGGTGCACGCTCAAAGCGCCCGGAGGCCGGGCGGGCGATGCTGCCAACGCATCCGCCTCCCCTGAACTGTCCACGCCGTCACCCCTGGGTTACCTGCTGTTTGATTTCCCAGTATCCCCTACCGGTGAAGTGAACGTACGGCAGGGCGGAGGCGGCTTCTGCAGGCCGCTCCGATGTCAGCGACGGACCGGCGCCGGGCCGCGTCTGGAGGTAGCTGTGGACGGTGCAGGCAGTTCACGGCGAGGTGGCTCCGGCATGCCCGGGTCCACCCGCGGCTCCTCTTCCCGTACCTGCCGCAGCAACCCGGCTACGACAAGCGGCTGCGCGAGGCCGCCGACCTGCTCCGTCGTATCAGCCGGACCCTGGCCGCCGCCCGGCCCGCAAGGGCGAACAGCAGCGGCCTGGCGGACCCCTGTCCAAGCCGCTGCGGCAGGTCGTCGGCACCGGACATGGCACCCTCCGTTCGCTGACTCCATACGGTCACTGACCCTTGGAATCGATCACCCAGGGCCTGTATGAGGTTGCGATCAGTGGTGGTCCCGCAGGAGGCCGTCGGTCCAGGTCATTGAGGTCGCTGAGGCGCGGAGGTGCGAGCCCGCGAGGTGACTCCCGGGTGTCTCGTCGTATCGGGTGGTAATGCCTCGCCACGCCTTCACCTTGTTGATCAGGTCTTCGGCAGTGTTCCGTTCCCTGGAGAGACTGGGGTCGTGACGGACGGGCCGGCCGCCTCGTGTGCCCTTCTTCTTGCGGTGGGCGGCCCGGTCCTTCTTTTCCGGGATGACGGCTTTGACACTGCGCTTGCGCAGGTGGGAGCGTCGCCGCGGGACGAGTGGGCCTCGCCCGCGGCGACGGCTCCCGGCCTGGACGGACCGCCACCGCCTTTGGGAGACCGGGTCGGCCACCCGAGTCGGCCGCACCGGAACCACTCCCCATGCGACTGCGGTCGGAGCGGTGGTACGCCCCTCTCGACGTATCCCTTGCGGATCTTCTGGCCGACCTACCATTGTGGAACGCCTGCACTCGTCTCCGCTGTATGAATGGATCAGAATGACGCAGCAGACATCGGACGGCCGCGGGCCCACGTTGGTGTACGCGAACTTCGTTTCCGATCTGGCCCTCGGCCTCGAAGCATCCGAGGTGCTCGATCGATGGGCCGAGCAGGCACCGCGCAAGGTGTGGCTGCTCAGCCCGGGCGACGTACTGCTGACGCCTGTGCCGCTCAGCGCCGCTTTCCATCGGTACGCGGCGCAGCTGCTGGCCGTGTGCCCGGAGGAGGTGACTGCCGTTGTGGTGCCGCCGCGGCCGGGTGCCTCGATGGCGGATGCCGTGAGAGGCGCCGGCTTGATGGACAGGATCCGGGAGCTGGCTCAGGAGCGACCGGGTATCGCGCTGTTGCCGACAGCGCTGGACAGCTCCTCCGTCGGCTTTGCCCGGGAGGTGGGCGTACCGGTCGCTCCGTACGGGAGGGGCGGGCCCACCACGCAGGCGTTGCGCGTCGTCTCCTCGCTCAATACGAAGTCGGGCTTCCGGGACATCGCTTCGACACTCGGCATGAGGGTGCCGCAGGGTGTCGTCTGCCAGCACGCGGATCTTCGCACGCATGTCGAGGAAATGGTGAAGAAGCACGGTGAGGTGGTGCTCAAACCAGACCGGTCGGCCGGAGGCCACGGTATGAGCTTCCTTTCGGCTTCGCAGTCACAGCTGCCCGTCGCCGGCCCCGGTCTGGACGGCCTGTGGGTCGTCGAGGAACGGCTGGAGGTGGCCCACTCCGTCAGCATCCAGCTCAGCACTGGGCCGCAGGGCAGCGTCATGGCGTACAGCGGTGAAATGCGGACCAAGGAGTGTTCCTTCATCGGGTACGAGGCTCCGCTGCGGGGGCTCGCGGCGACCGCGGCTGATGAACTCGAACAGTGGGGTACGAAGCTCGGCGATCACCTCGCACACCACGGTTATGCCGGCCCGTTCAGCCTGGACGCGGTGGTCACGCACGACGGCACCTTGTTCGCCAACGAGAGCAACGTACGCCGGACGGCCACCACCACACCGCACGCGATGGTCACCAGACTCGCCCGCGCGGCAGGCCTGCACCGCCCCGCATGGCTCCTGGGCCGTCGCCGCTCTGCGAAGACGTACACCTTCGTGGAGGCGGTGCGGTTGCTCGAGGACAGCGAACTGGCGTGGAGCCGCGAGCGGCGTGAGGGCGTCGTCCTCTACATGGACGAGCCGGTGGATGGCCACACCTGGCGGTACGCCGTCATCAGCGGGCCCGAGGACGGCCGGCTGGCCGCCCTTGAGGCACGCCTGGCCCGGACCATGGCCTTCGAAGACTGAGTGCGCGCGAACACACGGGACCGCGTGCCGGGTGACGCTGCGCACAGCGTGCCCCGAGTCCCTCCTCAGGTCGCGCGGCCCCAGGGCCTCAGGCCATCGCTGCCGGCAGGGCGGACAGCCAGTGGGCCAGGGTCTCGGCGCCCTGGACAAGAGCCCGCACCTCGGCCCTTTCGTCACCGCTGTGCCAGCGGTCCTCCAGCAGGCCGGTGCCGTAGAAGAGCACGGGTGCCTCAACGGCCCGGGCAAGCTGGGCGGCAGGAGCCGCGCCGCCGTTGCGCATGTGGACGGCCGACGCCCCGAGAGTGCGGCTGATCGCACGCTCCAGCGCCGTGAAGGCAGGGTGGTCCGTGGGTGTCGTGTACGGGTCCGACCGGCTGGAGGGAAGATCGAGGTCGAAGGTGAAACCGGACGGGATCCGCTCCTCGACCCACTCCCGCACCCGCTGTGCGATGTCATCCGCCTGCTGGCAGGGCACCAGACGGAACACCAGGCCCGCCGTGGCGGTGGCAGGAACAACCCCCAGCCCCGGAAGGTCCGGGTGACCGCCGAGCATGCTCGTCACCTCCGCGGCCGGCCGCAGCCATACGCGCTCCAGGATGCTGAACCCCGCCTCCCCCCGTGCGCCGAAGGTGCCGGTCCGGGCAAGCCATTCCGGCTCGTCAGGTGCGATGGCGGCGAGCTGCGCCCGCTCACGTGCCGACGGGTCTTCCACCTGATCGTAGAACCCGGGGACGGCGACACGTCCGCTCTCGTCATGAAGAGAGCCGAGCAGCCGGGACAGCTCTGTGAGCGGATTGCCGGCCGCTCCCGACACGGCCCCGTTGTGGATGTCGTACCGTGCCGCGCTCACAGTGAGCGCAGCGCTGACCGAGCCACGCACGCCGGTGCACACCGCCGGCTTGTCCGTCGACCACAGCATCGTGTCGGAGACCATGACCACGTCGGCCTGCAGCTCTTGGCGGTGCTGGGCCAGCAGGCTGTCGAGATGGACGGAGCCGATCTCCTCCTCCCCCTCGATCAGGAACTTCACCGTGACCGCCGGGGCGCGACGGCCTGTCGCCGCGAGGTGTGCCCGCAGCGCCCACACGTGGCACATCACCTGGCCTTTCGCATCCGATGCGCCCCGTCCGTGCAACCGGCCTTCCCGCAGTACGCCCGCGAAGGGCTCCGTCTCGTACCACTCCTCGTCGATGACGGCGTTGACGTCATGGTGACTGTAGACAAGCACCGTCGGGGCGTCGGGACGGTGAGCGGGCCAGCACGCATAGACAGCGGGAAGCCCGTCCGTCCGCCATTCCTCGACTACGGGAAACCCCGAGTCCCGTAAGAACGCGGCCAGCCAGCGGGCCGATCGGGTCACGTCCACCACGTGGCCGGTGTCGCTGGAGACGGAAGGGATACGGACCCATTGCGCCAACCGTTCCATCATGACGTCCGTCTGCTGCGCCACGACATCACGCACCGAAGCCCTGTCGGTCAACCGTCGCTCCCTTCCGCCCGGACACAGGCATACACCCGAACGCCGTCACCCGCCGGTACATGTACCCCGTCCTGCGCACGGGACGAAGGCCGGCCTCCCCCCTCACGCGTCGCCCGGCCTCAGGTGATGGACACCCTGTTGATCACGGCAGCGCCGGGCATGGCCGGTCCCACAATCAAGCCAGCCTATTGGCACACCGCGCCGCACCACTCCGACGGCCACCGGCGTTGCGACAAGTGAGGTGCCCAAACACCTGACTGGACGCAAACGGCAACGACGACCGGCAGAAGCGCGGACCATCGGCGGTCGCGAGCAGAGCTCCTGGACCGCATGAGCACCGGACGCCGGACCGGGAGGCCGTTTCACGGACGGCGGCATTGTTGCGCCACACCGTGGGCAGGCTCGGAGCCTGACGCGACGCCGCCTGCACCGCCTGACCGTCGGCTCCCTCCTGACCGTCGGCACCCCCTGACCGTCGGCACCGACGGCGCGACCCGGCTGCGACTACAGGCCTTGACCCGTTTGCCGGGCGCTGCCATGCACCGGACCGCCGTGACTGGCGATACCGGGATACGACTGGCTGTGCGCCTGGAGACACCGGCAGAGGATTCGTTCCTCCGGGCACGGGCACCCGCGACGGTACGCGCATCGCCGAGAGGAGCGGATCTCGTTGACCCACGACACGTCGACTGCGGGGAAGCGTATGAAAACGCCCACGGGCACCGGGCTCGTCGCACGGGCCGCGCGGAGCATCGCGCACTGGCGCCACGCACCGGCGCTGCACCCGTTCGGGGTCAGCTGCGACGGTGTGCTCGCCGTGCAGCCGTCCGGCCCTGCCTGGGGCGAGCCGTGGCTCGACACGCCGGGGGACTACCAGGTGCGGATGAGGTGGTCGCGTGCCGTCGGGCTGCCCGGACGGCTGCCGGACGCCCTGGGACTTGCGCTGCGCGTGCACAGCGCCGGAGGCGCCGGGCGCTCCCTGGACCTACTGCTGACCAGCAGCGGCACCGGGCGACGGACCAGACATCTGCCCCTGCCGCGCTTTGACGCCCTGGTCGGACCGTACTCCACACTCCTCGCCTACCGGGTCGGCGAGCACGAGGCGCTGCTGGCCGCCCACCCGGACATGACCTCGCCCCTCGTACCAAGCGGCCTCGCGACTCTGCGCACGACGCTCCAGGCCGGGCCGCTGACGTTTCACCTGTGCGCGGCGCTGCCCGGACAGGGGTGGCGCGCTCTGGGCACACTCACCACCGGCCCGCCCCACGACCTCCCCGCCGAAGAGACCGTCTCGTACGACCCGTACCTGAACCACCTGCCGCGCCTGCACCCGACGGCCCGGTTCAGCGGGCTGCGGGAAGCCGCCTACGCTGCTTCCCGGGCGGGACGTCGAGCGGCCGGCCGCGCCGGCTCGTGAACTCTCCCGCGGCCATGGAGCCCGCGGCAGGGTGTGACCGCCCTGCGGCGTCCAGGACCACCACACGCGGCCGTCGCCCGGCGAAGACCTGGCATCCGACCCCGTCGGCGGCGTCCAGCCCGAGGCCGACGAGGGCGGGCCCCCGCAACCAGCCGGCCAGTCGGACAGCCCCGGCCACGCGGGCCTTGCCGCGGCCGACCCGCGTGGCCGGGGCAAGGGGGGCCGCCCACCGGCCGAGGGGGTCGTGCCTGCCGCATCAGCACCGAAGCCGCTTATGTGGAACGATCCCTGCGGCATCCCTAGCACCGGAAGTGAGACAGAGCCGTCAAATTGACACACCCGTTCAATTGTGGGCCGGGGCCATGCCGGAACAGCGGCGCGAGCAGCTGGAGGAAGAGGAAATCGACGCGTACTGGTGCCCGGCATCGCCGGTGACGTGGCAGTGGTGCCTCCACCTCACCCGGCTGCACCTGGATGACGGTGGGACGCTGCCCGCCACGGTGGGCGAGGTCGTACGCCAGGGCGAGAATCCGGGGCGGTGGGTGACGACGGCGAGGCTCGGGTGGGATCAGCTCACCGGCGTGCGGCAACGGAGCAGGGCCACCCCGTTGCCGCCGGAGCGGATGGAGCAGTTGTCCGCGATCGGAATGCGCTGGGGGTGAGGGGTGTGCTCTGTGAGTCTCCGGGCAAGCGGGGCCGGTGGGTTTCCCGCTGTGTGCCAGGATGCGTCGATGGACGACCTCATACGCGCAGGGGAACGCATCGGGAGCTGGTTTCGAGAGCACCGGTGCGCTGGCGCTGTCTCCGAACTGCACCCGCCTGTCTCCGAAGAGGTCATCCGGTCCCTCCAGGACACCATCCCGTACCCGCTTCATCCGCATCTCGCGCAGTGGCCTGGAATCCGCGGCGGCGCCCCCGTGTAGGACGCCCCCGTCTGGCCGGGCGGCTACGTCCCGTACGACATCGAAGCGCTCAAGGGCGGGCCGGAGTCCATGGAGGAAATACTCGAAGAGTTCGACGAGCAGCGTGATGAGGATCCCGGGCACTGGATTCTGGATCCGTGCGCGGACCCGCTGTGGCTTCCCCTTGCCGGTACGAACACGGGGAAGAGCCTCGTCATCGACCACCGGCCCGGCGACACCTACGGCAACATCATCGAGATCGACTATGAGGGCGGAGAGGTCACCGCGGTCCGCTGGAAGAATCTGGGGGAGATGATCAGGCTGACGGCCGAGTCCCTGGAGTCCGGACCCCTTATGCCGTACTCGCGCGTTCCGCAACTGGACGAAGGCCCACCCGGCCGCCTCAACTGGAAGTTGGAGGAGATCCAGGACCAGGACGCGAGAAGCCCCCTCCCGCGGACCGGCGGGAAGGGGCTTCTCCTCTGTACCTGCTACGGCCTGACCGGGCCGGGGACATCGATGAAGTACGCATCGTTGTCCAGCATTCGACGCCTGGTGCAGAAGCCCGAGAGGCGGGGTCCAGCACGCTCGTTCTGGGTTCCGGCCATGGTGGCGCGGGCGCACTTCTCCGTAGAGGTGGGTGCGGTGTTCGGCGGCCGGGGCCAACGCGCTGCCGGTCGCCGAACACACCACAGGGTGCGGCCGCGGGCGGACGGCCGTGTGCGGCGCGAGCCCGCCATGAGCACTCCGGGAGATGAGTGGTGAGCGGAGCGGAGAAGCAGCCAAGACGAGTGAGGCCTGGGCGTGGTGCTTACCGGACGCGGCCCGCGCCCGCCCCCCGCGCCACAGCGCGGTCCGCCCGCACCGCGCTGTCGACTGGGCCGTGCAGGGAGGGCTTCCAGCCGACGTCACCGGTCAGGTCGCGTTCGCTGCCGGAGTTGTAGGCGTTGTGGATCGCCAACAGGTCGACCGGGAAGCCGTTGAAAGAAGTCCCGCTCTGGTGCAGGGCGGTACCGTTCCAGCTCTTCACCAGATCCGCCGCCTCGACGTGGCCCGGCGTGGTGAAGGAGTTGTTCTCCGCGTAGATCGCCGACTCGGTGGAGACCCCGATCGAGTACCGGTAGTCGTGGGCATCGGCCGGAACGACGTACCGGTTGTTGTACAGGTGCACTTGGCCGTAGCGGACGCGCGGGGCGCGCTGTACGACGCCTTGGAACTCGTTGTGATGCAGGGTGACGCGCAGTCTGCCGCGGTCACCGGCCGCGGAGTCGCTGTTGCCGATCAGCATGGCCTTGTCGTGGTCGGCGAACCGGCTCCAGGAGACGGTCACCAGGTCCGATCCCTGGGTGATGTCCAACAGGCCGTCGTGGCGCAGGTAGTTGCGGCCGAAGTAGGCCGGCTCGTCCTCATCAAGGTGGCCCTTGTCGCTGGCGGTGACGTGGTCGATCCACACATGGGAGGCGCCGCGCAGCCAGATGGTGTCGTACGCGGCCTTCCAGTCTCCGAGACCCCCGGTGTTGGGCTGCCAGACGGGGAAGCAGTCGAAGGCGTCACGCAGTTCGAGGTTGCGCACGATGACGTTGCCCGCGTTCTCGATCTGCAGACTGGCTCCCTTGAGTACGGCGCCGGAACCGAGCCCGACGATCGTGGTGTTGGAGCCGACCGGGAGCTCCACCCGCTCGGCCTGGCGCGCGGCCGACGCCTTCCTGGCCTCCTCCTGCGGACCGGCCGGTTTGGCGGAGCCCCAGGTGCGCGGGTCGTAAGCGGCCAGGTACTCCTTCAGGCCGTAGCCGCCGGTGACGTAGTCGGCGCAGTCCAGGCGGTGGCCCTGGTCGTCGGTGTTGGCGTCGACGACCCCGGCGACTTTGATGATCTTCGGGGTGCTGCTGCCGCCGTCCAGGGCACGGGCCAGCTCCGCCCGGTTGCGTACGGTGAACACATGGCCCTGGTCGGCCGCAGCGCCCCCGTCGGTACCTCCCTGCGCAGCCGCCCAGCCGTCGTTGGGTGCGAGCGTCTCGCGGCTGATGTCGCGGGTCTCGGCGGCGGCGGTGGCGCCGGCGCCACCGCCGGCCAACAGGGCTCCCACCGCGGTGAGACGGAGCGCTGCACGGAGGATGGGCACGGGCGTCATATACGTCTCCCGGATCGTGTACCGCGTCTCATATATGACGCATGAAGTACGACGCCATGAAGCTAGGGAGGCACCAAGCGTTTCGTCAACTCTCCTGACAAATTAATTTCCATCAGCTGGAGGAGTCGTGCGGTCGGACTGAGCCGTGGCGTCCGCGCGCTTCGTGCACTCCTCCGAAGTCCGTGACTGAGCGCGCCGGACGGTGGGGCGCTGCGGACAGGCGGGAGAGGCAACCACGACGCGGCGTCGGCGTTGACCTGCGACCCACACCCGCCGGGGACCGTGCTCCACCGGTCGCGTCGCAGTACCAAGGGCCGGTACCGCGCGGTTCGGTAGGACCTTCGGTGGGCTACGGGGCGGCCCTTGCCGCAGCGTGAAGAGGGCTGGGGGAAGACCGCGTCGGGGGTGTCGGGGCCGTGCGGGTTCACCACGGCGGGCAGGTGCCGGACCCGTTGCCGAGGTCGGTCTCCACAGACCGCTCGGCGGCCGGATGGTCAGCGTTTGCGTGATGTCGTCGACGTTGACCGCTGCGGTGACCACCTTGAGCGGGGTGCCCTTCCCGTCGCAGATCAGGCAGTGCTTACTGCCCGTCTTCCCGGGATCGGCCGACGACGGGCCGGCGACCTCGCCCCCTTTTCCGCGCGAATGTGGGAGGCATCCACACAGGCTCGCGACCAATCGGGTTCGCCGGCCGCGCGCAACTGACCGAGCAGAATGCGGTGCAGCTGGTCGAACACGCCGGCCTCGTACCACCGGCCCAGCCTGCGCCAGCAGGTCTGTCCGGAGCCGGACCCCAGCTCCAGCTCCAGCAGTTGCCAGCCGATGTCGTGGTAGAGCACGTACAGGATGCCCCGCAGGGACAGCCGGTCATGCACCGGCTTCGGGCCGGGCGCCTTCTGCGGCCAGGGCGGCAGCAGCGGCTCGATCCGCATCCACAAGTCGTCGCCCACGAGCCACGGCCGAGCGCCCACACCTCTCGAACGGCGGAATCGTCACACCGGTCACGCCCGACCGGGAGTGTCCAGTCGACGGCGGATCTGCTGATCAAGGAGAGACGCCGGGTGAGCGAGATGACGATCATGCACGAGTCCGTCGAGGAACTGGCCGGTAGTGAGATGCCGTCGGCCGCGTACGACGGGAAGCGCCCGGCTGAGAAATCCCAGCCGGGCGCTTGTCCGGGTCCCGCACTCCACTGACCGACCGTCAGCGATTAATGGTCACGGGGTGCGATGTCGTGGACCGGTGCTTCCTGTCCTGCCGCAGCGACCCGCTCACCGGAGGTGTTCAACAGGGGAGAGTGGTCTTGCCGGCAGCGCCGGTGGCGCCGGTGGTACCGTCCGCGAACATCGTGGCGGCGGTGCCGTTGCCGCCGGGCTTGCCCGGGCACACCGGGCTGGCCGCGCCGCCGGCGCCGCCTGTGCCGCCCGTGTGGCCGCCCCCGACCTTGGAGGCGCCGCCGTTGCCGCCCTTGCCACCGGCGATGCCGGCACCGGCATCGCCTACGCCGCCCACGCCGCCTTTGCCGCCGGTGCCGCCGAGCTTGGCCTCTCCGCCGTAGCCGCCGTTGCCGCCGTTGCCGTTGGCGCCGCCGGCGCCACCCGTGCCCCCGGCCCCGCCGACGCTCGCGCTGCCGGTGGCGTTGCCGCCGGCGCCGCCGTTGCCTCCGTTGCCGTTGGCACCCGCGGCGCCACCGGTGCCGCCGAGGCCGCCGATACCGCCGAGGATCCCGACGCCGTTGGCGCCGTTGGCGCCGGGGGCCCCGGCAGCGTGGTGAGTCCGGGCGCTGCCCGTGCCGGGCTGGGCGGAGGCGAGGACGGGAGTAACGGTGAGGCCGGCTACGGCGATCGCCGCGATCAGGAAGGTCCGGGCAGTGGCCGTGGTGCGCATGGAGCGCATGAGGTACTTCCTTCGGTTTGTGCAGGTGGAGAGATTCTCCGCCTGACAACCCTCAACGTAGGGAAGCACGACACACTGCGCATCCTAAAGGATGATCAAATGTCTTTAAATAGACTGAATCATCAAACTTTGGCTGTAAATACCTAGTTCTGAATCTGTCACAGACGATGCTCCGTCTCCCGTCGCTTCCCCACCCGCGACACCGTGGAGTGCCATCGACTCGGCATACGTGGTATCCACCTCCTGGTCGTGGACCACGCCCCGGTGGACCGCATCCGCCTGGGACGCGGCCATCCCGATGACCCGATCACCTCGTGCGACCTCACGGTCTGCCACAACCGCACTGTCACACCGAACGCCGACCCACAGCACGCCGCGATTGCAGCAGGGCGGGGCCGCCCGGCCGGGATGGGGTGAACAGCAGGGGCCCGGTAGCCGTCGAACTTGGCCTCGAACGCCGGGCTGCCCGGCAGGACGCCCGGCACGGGCACGCTCCCCCGGTCCTGGGCGAGCATCGGCTCCACCGGAGGTCTTCAGCACCACTGCGCGCCCCGGCCTGGCTCAGCCGAGATAGTTCTCGGGATACGCAGGCTTCTGCACCTTCCAGAACTCAGCCGTGCAGCCCGACGGCAGGGGCGGAACGCGGTGCCCCTTCGCCTCCGTGCTCCAGTGATGCTCGCCGTCGCAATCGCACGCGTAGACCCCTCCGGCGGACACGATCTCACCGGGATGCCACGACGACTTCTCCTGACTCATGGCTCCTGTCTACGACGGCGCTGCGCACTGCGCGACCCGGGCG
Source organism: Streptomyces sp. NPDC003016 (assembly GCF_053591455.1). Lineage (NCBI taxonomy): Bacteria > Bacillati > Actinomycetota > Actinomycetes > Kitasatosporales > Streptomycetaceae > Streptomyces > Streptomyces sp. NPDC003016. Next base: position 89,101 of record NZ_JBSFTV010000013.1, on the reverse strand, counting down.
GTCTCCCGGGGGTTCGTTCGCCGGAGTCCGCGCGCTCGGGGTAGCGCGGACTCCGGCGAGAGGGGCAACAGCCTTAAGGTCCCGTCCTGTCGTCGGACCGCAAGCTGCACCTGTCTCTGCCTCTGTCCAATGGCCCCGTCGCACCCGCGCGACCGGCGAGCGGCAGTACGCCTACGGCTCTCACCCATCCGGGCGGTCATGCGGCCGCCAGCGAGCAGGGCCGTGGCCCCGGTCGTCGCCAGGGGCATGCGCATCGACGAACAGCACACCACCGAATCCGGCCTGGCCGTCCTGGACGTCACCTCTGCCGACGAAGACACCATTCGCGCGGTAACGGACGGCTTCCCACAGCGGTGGGCAGCCTCCGGCATCACCCCGGTATGGCTCACCCCGGGAGAAGCCGGGGTGCGAGCACGGGTATACGCCGGTATCCGACGCCCCGCCACCACTGGACAGAGGACGCGACGTCCGACACCGGGCGCCCGGGCGAGCCGCCACGCGGGTGGGCTTGCCCAGGGTCACCTTCGGCTTGCCCAGGCCGTCAGCGGCCGGCCACTTCGAGATAGCGGGCGCGGCGCCGGTCCGGGACGCCGACGCCGATCTCGTACCAGGGCTCACCTCGCTTCAGCCGGGGCAGCGTGTTCACCCAGACTGCGCTGGTGATGCCGTGCACTGCGGCCGTGAGCGCCTGGCGGCGGTTGTCGAGCCGGCGCTCCGCCTTGCCCGCCAGGACGACGTGCAGCCGTGGGAAGCGCTGGCACCGGGTGTGGCGGTGGCGCTGCCGGAACGGGTACGTGGTGCCGACGGCGCCGCGGACTCCCTCCCGGACGCGGTGCCCGGTGTAGCGCTCGTAGTCCCCGACCTCACGGGCGAGGCGGACCTGAGTCATGGCGCCCAGAACGGGCCAGTGGTGTGGGACACCAGAGGTCAGCTCGCCTTCGAGCCGCTGCAGAGCCGGCTTCAACGCCCGCGGCGCCCGGCCCGCCCCGGCGCCGCGGGCACGTCCGCGCGGACGCCGACGTACAGCACAAACCTTGACGCCCGGGTCCATCACCCTCGCTGAGGTCGATGGACCCGACATCCCGACATGAAGAGCCCACGCCCGAGGAGCTCCAGAGGATCCAGGTCTCAGACGGAGCTGTCAGAACGCGGTCATCCGGCGCGTCCGCTGAGCACCTTCGCCGCCATCGGCTCCTCGCACGGCTGGAAGATGCCCGGTGAGCGTTTCCGAGACTGCGAGCTCATATGTTTGTAACGGTCGGACTGGGGTACTCGGGCGGATTCGCGTCCAGATGAAGGAGAGACATGGACGACGTCGCCGTTCCCGGCACGGGAGATATCCCGATGTCCGGGCACCAGGCGCTGCTGTCTGGCGCACTGCTGGACGGAGCTCTGGAAAACTTGGTGGCGTCCGCCATCGTGGTCGATGACGACGGCTTCATCGTCGCGGCCAACAGCGCGGCCCAGAGCTTGCTGGGCAGAGATGCCACGGAACTCATCGGTCAGGACTTTCACGATCTGCTACACCGGGACAAACACGGGCATACCATGCCGCGCACCCGCTGCCGGATAAGGAAGGCGCTCCTCACAAGGGACACCAGACATGGCGACGCCGAGTGGTTCGCCCGCGGGGACGGCACTCTCGTCCAGTTGTCCTGGCTGGTCACGCCCTGCACACCGGGTCCGGGCCTGACGGGTGCGCTGGCGCTGTTGTACGAGCTGCACCAGGAGGACGTACACCAGAGCGAGGATGGGCACTCCGCACCGCTGACGGAACTGGATCGCCTGGCCCTGCTGGCGGAGACGACCACGCAGCTCACGTCCACCCTGGACGTGAACGAGGCACTGCACCGACTGGCGGCCCTGACCGTGCCCCGACTCGCGGACTGGGCGGTGGTCGACCTCCTCACCGAACGCGACGAAGTACGACGTGTCCTGGTGATGCAGCACAAGGACGGCATTCTGATCGAGCGGGACGACTTGCAAGGCCCGATGCCCCCAGTGCCAGAAGAGTCCCCGATGCCGCTGTCGCGGGCTCTGCGCGGCGCCGCCTCCACTCTTGCCGGTCCCGCGACTTACCAGGGCCCACCCGATTCAGGCATCGCGGTCGAGCAACAGCGCCTGTTCACCGAGACGGGCATGCACTCCGCCGCCATCGCACCGATTCGAGGTCTGCGCGACGTACTCGGCGCCCTGACCCTGGGCCGCGCCCAGCGTCATGACGCCTTCACCCCCGCCGACCTGCCGCTGCTGGAAGACCTCACCCGCCGGGCGGGCCTGGCGCTGGACAACGCGCGCCTGTACCAGCGCCAGCGCAAAGTCGCCGAAACCATGCAACGCCACCTGCTGCCCCAGCTGCCCACCCTGCCCGGGCTTGGGATGACCGCGCGATACGTGCCCGCCCCGGACGCCTCCTCCGTGGGCGGTGACTGGTACGACGCCTTCGCTCTGGCCCCCCGCTCCCACGCCCACGCACTGGCCATCGGCGATGTCGTCGGACACGATCTCGACGCCGCAGCCGGTATGGCGCAAGTCCGCAACATGCTGCGTGCCTTCGCCTGGTCCCATCCGGAGGGCGCCCCCAGTGCCGTCGTCACACGGCTCGACGAGGCCGTGATGCACATAGCCGAGGTACCCATGGCGACCATGATCCTCGCCACGCTCACACTCGGTGATGACACACTGTGGCGCCTGCGCTGGACGAACGCCGGCCACCCCCCGCCCCTGCTCGTCACCCACGACGGTCAGGCCCACTACCTCGACGAAGCTCACGGCATACTGCTCGGGGCCGGGGTGACCAGACCTCGCCCCGACGCCGTCACCGTCCTGCCGCCCCGGTCCACGCTCCTGCTCTACACCGACGGACTGGTCGAGTCCCCGCAGCACTCCATCGACCATGGACTGAACCGGTTGCGCCGACACGCGGCCTCCCTCGCCCACCGCCCCCTGGACTCCTTCTGCGACTCCCTGTTGGACCAGGTCCGCCCCAACGACAACGACGACGATGTCGCCATGATCGCGCTACGCACACCCGCTCCCGCGCAGGAGCAATGACGCGAAATGTCTCGCGCAAGCGTCGCGGACGAAGGGTGAGCCGCCGCCGACGGGCGTGCCGGTCCACCGTCCGGCGCAGCGGTACCGGGGTGCCCAGGCTGGTCGGTCGTGTCATGGACGGGGGCGCAGGCCGGGAGTGACGAGGTGCTGGCCGGTGAGGTGGGTGATCAGCTCGGCGCACAGGCCGTGGAGTCCGATGTTGCGGCTCCGGGAGGGGGCGCCGGATGCCGAAGGCTTCGTCGGCGGTGCAGCGGCGCCGGCCCATGCACACGGCGGGCTGGGCGACGCTCTCCAGCCGGGAGGGGGTGTTGCCGATGGCGGTCTGGATGCTCACATGCTCACCGAGCGCCAGGGCGAACGGCTACCTGAATGACTCGACGACGTCCGCAAGGACGACCTGCCCAGCCTTCACATCCCTGCCGCTGGCATCGAGCGCGGCCGCGACGCCGTCATCGCCGGATTCACCCTGCCCTGGAGCTCCGGTGTCGTCGAAGGACACGTCGACCGGGTCAAGATGCTGAACCGGTTGGCCGAGTGACGGCCGCTTCAGGAGCCGGAAGCCGTGGGCTGGTTCCGGTCGAGACAGCCGTCACCAGGGCAGCCGGCATCGGGGTCGTCCCCAGTCGGGCACATCACAGGGTCGTCTTCGTCACCGAAGAGGTAGGCGGCCACCTCGCAGTCGCCGGCGGAGAAGGTCAGCGACAGCACGGCGCCACGTGTGGCGGTCTCTTCAGCGGTGATCACCTGATCGGCTCCAGCAGGGGCGTGGAACGCCCAGCGGCCGGACGACAAGGCCGAAGGGTTCTCGCAGTCTGATGCGACGGGCGGCGCGTCGAAGTGCTCGGCGGTGAAGGTGTGATCCTCGTGGAAGGTTCAGGGATGTGCCCCCCTCGCTGGTCCACCGCCCCGCAACCTGATCCGCTGAAACCTCTGCGGCATGGATCACCGCAGCCGAGCCGCAGGACACCACCAGCGCCCCCACCGCCCCTGTGAAGGCGATTGAGCGCCAACCCTGTCGGCCCATGCGAACCCCTCCCCCACACCCCCGGTTCAGCCAACCCCCTCGGCCGGACCCCCACCATATTTGAACGCGCTCAAAATCGCGCAGTGGTCCGCCGCTACGGACAGCTGACGGAGTACGAGAGCCGCGACGCCAGTGAGCCAGAGCACCCTCCAACCATCACCCAGCGTGTCCGCTTCACGGAAGGCGGGCCAGAACCGGAACGGACTCTGACTCAACTCCTGCGGAGCAGTGAAGAAGTGCCCTCACTCGAGTTCGTTTGGTACGGCTGCCCTGCGATCCGTCCTACCTGCGCAGCCGCACCTCACAGCTCACCGTGTCTGCCTGGAGAAGTGGGCCGCGAGGGGCACATTCCCTGCGCCGTCGGGCAGGCCCAGGCGCTGCCTGCACGGCGCGGAGAGCAGTGGGCGCGGATCGCCGGGCCGCAGGACCAGGAGCAGCGTCAGTGACCTGTGAGAGCGAAGACTGACGCTTCGCCACCGAAGTTTGACCGGCGCGGTGATGGGCGCGGCCCGCATTTCCCTGGCGGTGGGCCGCCCGGCTTGGAAGCGGACGGACAGGTTGTCCTGGCAGCGGATGGACACGCCCGCCTGCTTGTCGATGTCACCGTCTGGAGAGGCCATGAGCCGGACGCCAGGTCAGCCCCCCCACTTGCCGTCACCAGGGTTCTTCCGGGGAGCGAGGGCCGACGGCACGACCGTTGTCCCGCAAACACGACACCTGCCGTGCTCAGTATCACGCCGCCCGACTGCAATCCCCCGAAGGAGTGACACAGCTCGATCGAACGAGTTTGAGACTCGGCCGCCAGGACCCGCGCGACCAACCCCCTTCATCAGAACTCGTGTTCACGAAATGCCCCGCGATCGGGCCGTGACGGGACCGGATCCGGCGCGTTTTTAGAGCACCAGTGCCACTTCGCCACCAGATGGAGGACGCCATGCACCCCGCTCCCGCTCCCACGCATCAGCCCCCTGGATTCGAACGGCGGCCTCTTACGACCACGCACAGCGTTGACGGCATCATCAGCTCAGCACAGCCGGATACGGGGTGGGCGGCATGAGCGAGCCCACCGACGCACCAGCCGACAGCGTCCCGGGGCCGCGCACCACCCCGCTGCCGCCCTCTGCCGCGACACCGCCCGCCAGGCCGCAAGACGCACCGGACGCTCCTTCTCTCTCCGAGCCGCTCGCTTCCGACACGGCGAACGATCCGGGGCCGCAGATGCGGTACGTCGACCTGACCGGCAGCCGTGAAGCGGCCGGCCGCTCCATCCGGATGCGCGACATGGCCAGGCGTCTGCCGCAGCTGGTGCGCCGGTCGTTGGCTCTCGCCTGGCGAGTCGACCGGCGAGCCACCATCGGCCTCCTGTTGTGCCAGGCGGTGGCCGGCGTGATGCAGGCCCTGGGCCTGGTCGCCATCAGCGGCACCCTGACCGCGTTGCTGGCCAGCGGTGACGTCTACGACCGGCTCCTGCGGGCGTGGCCTTCCGTGGCCCTGCTGGTCGGCGCCGCCGGGGGGCGCGCGCTCCTGGGAATCACCGTCAGCTGGCTCTCCTCCCGGCTGGGTCCGCTGATGTCGCGCGAGGCCGAGCAGATGCTGCTGACGGGCTGCGTCGAGGTGGAGTTGTGTGCCTACGACGAGCCCGACTTCAACCGTGATCGTGAAGCCGCCGACCGCGGAGCGCAGGTCACCGGAGACCTGGTCGACGAGGGGCAGGATCTGATCGCTTCGGCTGCCTCCTTCCTCGCCGGGGCGCTCGTGCTGGCCGGAGTGCACTGGATACTCCTTCCCCTCCTGGTGGCGGCCAGCCTGCCGCAGGCCCTGGCCCAGGTCAGCGCCGCACGGGTGCGCTACCTGGCGAACCTGCGCAGCAACGGCGACCAGCGGATGCTGTCGGTGCTGCGCCGGCACATCTACACCAAGGACGCCGCCGACCAGATCCGCGCCGGCACCATGGCCGCCTTCCTGTCCGGCCGGTACCGGCAGACGGTCTCGCGGATCAACCGCGAGGACCGGGCCGCGGCTGACACGGGTGCCCGTATGTCCCTGGTCGGCGCGTTGTGCGGGGGTCTGGGGTCGGCGGTGGTGTGGGCGGCGGTGGTGCGGCTGCCGGCCACCGGCCGCACCAGCGTCGGACAGGTCGGGACGGCCGTCTTCGCCCTGCAGATGGCGGGTCAGTCGGTCCGCGGGCTGGTGGCCGTCGGGGCGCGAGCCATGCGCACCGGACTGTACATGGACGACTGGAGCGGCTTCCTGGACAAGGCGGGCGGGTTCCGCATGCGCCGCGGCGAGCGGCGGCCCGAGCCACCGAGAAGAATCGAGATCCAGTCGGTCAGCCACCGCTACTCCGGCAAGGACCGCGACGCGCTGTCCGACGTCTCGCTCACCCTGCGCCGGGGCGAAGTCACCGCCCTGGTCGGTTTCAACGGGTCGGGGAAGTCGACGCTGTCGAAGCTGGTCAGCGGCCTGTACCTGCCCACGGAAGGGCAGGTGCTGTGGGACGGCACCCCCACCGGCGACGCCGACCCGCAGAAGCTGTGGGAACAGGTGGCCCTGGTGCCGCAGGACTACGCGCTCTGGCCGTTGACCGTTATGCCGTCTGTCAAGGTGTCCCAGACGTGGGTGTCTCATCGCTCGGAGAACGGTCAGGCGCGCTTTGTACGCCGGGGCTGCCGACGGGAGGAGCAGGTGAAGTCCGCCCTCGATGCAGTCATCCCAGCTCCGCGCGGAGGGCCACGACATCAGAGACGAGGACGTGGCCCGGCTGCCCTCGCTCAAGCACAAGAATCTGAACGTTCTGGGCCGCTACAGCTTCACCGCCTCCCAGCCGGGCCGGCGACTGTGGCCGCTGCGCGACCCGGATGCCGTCGGCCTGGACGAGGACGACGAGAGGAGAAGTAGCACGGACGCTGTACCGGGGTGTGCGTCGCGGGAGCGGCGGGCGTCAGCCCGCCTGCTGTTGAGTCTCTTCGGGGGCTTGTGGCCGGATGGCGGGGGTGCCGGTCCAGCTGGCGAGGATGGAGAGGGCTTCGGCGGTGGGGGAGGCGGGCTCGGGGGTCAGGACGATCAGGGACTGGTCGGGGTCGCCTTCGACGGCCAGACCCACGTAGTCGAGGGTGAGGTCGCCGACGAGCGGGTGGTGCAGGCGTTTGCTGCCGGTGGTGTGGACGAGGACGTCGTGATCGGCCCACAGGCGGCGGAAGGCGTCGCTGAGTACGGACAACTCGCCGACGAGTTGGGTGAGTTGCGGATCGTCGGGATGGCGTCCTGCGTAGTGGTGGAGGGTGGCCACGCACTCGGCGGCGGCCTTCTCCCAGTCGTCGTCGTAGAGCGTGCGGGCGTCGTCGTCCAGGAAGACGTACCGGGCGAAGTTGCGCTCCCGGTGGGGGCGCTCCTGGAAGTCGGTGTAGAGGGCGTGGGCGAGTCGGTTGCCTGCCAGGACGTCCATGCGCCTGCCCATGACGAGGGCGGGGACGCCGAGGGCGTCCAGGGTCCGGTACAGGAGCGGGTGGACCCTCTGAGGGGCCAGGGGCCGCTTGCGGCGGGGGTGAGCTGCGCCCGAAGCGGGGCGGGTCAGGTCGAAGAGGTGGGCGCGTTCGGTGGGGTCGAGCTGCAGGGCGCGGGCGACGGCATCCAGGACGGTCTCGGAGACGCCTCGGGTGCGGCCCCGCTCCAGGCGGACGTAGTAGTCGACGCTGACCCCGGCGAGCTGGGCAACCTCCTCCCGGCGCAGGCCCGGCACCCGACGGGCGCCGCCGTGCGGGGTGAGGCCGGCCCGTTCGGGAGTGATCCGGGCCCGGCGGGTGCTGAGGAACTCCCGGATTTCACTGCTGCGGTCCATAGGTCCACGGTACGGCCGTAAACGGCAGGTCAGCGCGGTGAAGGGGGTACTGGCAGACCCCCGGAAGAGGGGTGCCCGTTACGGCGCCCCGGGCGGGGTCTGCGGGTGGTTGCCTGGATAGCGGGCCTACTGCACGGCACTGATCATGTGAGAAGTACGCGCCGTAACGGCACGCAGGAGATCGTCACCGACGCTGCCCGCCGTCTGCCCTTACGTCGTACGTCTGGAGAAGAGGACAACCCCATGGCTTCGCAACTGACCGGCACGGTCGCACTCGTCACCGGCGCAAGCAGCGGCATCGGCGCCGCCACCGCCCGCCGTCTCGCCGAGGAAGGCGCCTCGGTGGCGCTCGTGGCCCGCCGCAAGGACCGCCTGGAAGCTCTCGCCGCCGAGATCGAGCAGGTCGGTGGCACCGCGCTGGTGGTGGCGGCGGACATCACCGACCGGCTCCAGGCCGAAGGCGCCGTACAGCAGGTCATCGAGCGGTTCGGACGGCTGGACACGCTGGTCAACAACGCGGGTCTGATGCTCCTGGGACCCATCGAAGGTGCGGACGCCGAGGACTGGGACCGCATGATCGCCGTCAACGTCCAGGGTCTGCTCTCCACCACCCGTGCCGCCCTGCCGCACCTGCTGCGGGCCGCCGAACAGGGCCCGCGTCAGGTCTCCGACATCGTCAACATCGGCTCGTACGCCGGGCGCGTGGCGAGCAAGGGCTTCGGCGTCTACAACGCCACCAAGTTCGGCGTGCACGCCTTCACCGAGTCCCTGCGCCAGGAAGTCACCGAGCGCCACGTGCGGGTCGGGGTCCTGGAGCCGGGCGCCGTGGAGAGCGAGCTGGGCACGCACAACAAGCCCGAGATCCGCGACGAGGTGATCAACCCCTTCTTCGAGGGGACCGAGGTCCTCGCCCCCGAGGACATCGCCGACGGCGTCGCCTACATGGTCACCCGCCCCCGCCACGCCGCGGTCGGCGAGCTGTGGATCATGCCCACCGAACAAGCCTGAACATCTCCCCCACCCCCGACCCATCGGGCGCCGTATGCGCAGCCCGAAGCAAGGAACCCCTCATGAGCAAGGTCATTTTCGTCACCGGTGCCGGACGCGGTCTGGGTACCGACATCGCCCGCCAGGCCCTCGCGGCCGGCCACCAGGTCGTCGCCACCGGGCGCCGCCCCGAGGAGGTCGAGAAGACCCTGGGCGGCCCGCACGACAACCTGCTGACCACCAAGCTGGACGTCACCAGCCTGGACGACGCGTACGCGGCCGCGCAGGCCGCCGTCGACCGCTTCGGCCGCATCGACGTCCTGATCAACAACGCCGGGAATTTCTACGCCGGTTTCTTCGAGGAGCTCTCCCCGCAGGACCTGCACCGGCAGATCGAGACCAACCTCTACGGGCCCATGAACGTCGCCCGCGCCGTTCTGCCCGTCCTGCGCAAGCAGCGCGACGGCCACATCATCACCCTCTCCTCGATCGCCGGTCTGGTCGGCGGGGAGTTCACCTCCGCATACGCCGCCTCGAAGTTCGCCGTCGAGGGCTGGATGGAGTCGCTGCGCGGCGAGGTCGCCCCGTACAACATCCGCACCACGATCGTGGAGCCCGGCTTCTTCCGCACCGAGCTGCTCGTGGACGCCTCCACCACCTGGCCCGAGCCGACCATCGACGACTACGCCGAGCGCACCACCGCCACGGTCGCAGCCTGGAAGAGCATCAACGGGCAACAGCCCGGCGACCCCGTCAAGCTCGCCGACGCCCTGCTGACCCTCGCCGGCCGGAGCGAGCCGCCGCAGCGCTTCCTCGCCGGCGCCGACGCCATCGAAGGCGCCACGGCCAAGGCCAAGGAACTCCTCGCCCAGGCCGAAGCCTCCCGCGAACTCGGCGGCAACCTCGGCCACGAGGACATCAACGCCTGACACCATCCTCATCCTCATGTACTGGGCAGGCCACAGGCCGCCCGGCGCATGAGCCTCGGGGATCACGGAGCACGCCTCGCCACTCTCATAAACGGGTGACTACAGAGGAAGTTGGGAGTCATGGCAACGGCCTCCTCCTGCGAGGGACACGGACCGGACAGCAGCCCTTGCACTCAGGCTTCCCCTGCCGCCTACCGAAGCGGGTGCACCGTTCCACGGGTCGCTTCGTCGACCTGAGATCGGAGCTTGCGTGCGTCCTCTTCCAATTCGGCATTGCGCAAGGCCAGTGCCTGGATCTGGTTGGCGTAGGTGGCGACTGTGTCCTGGAGTTCGCGGAGCTCGGCGGCCTTCTCCTTGCGGAGGTCACGGTCGGCTTTACGCAGGCGCGTGATCTCGGCCTTCAGTTCGTCGGCTTCCGGTCGCCCCGCCTCAGGAGCTGCCAGGACCTCCTTAATCGCGACAGCCACCGGGGAGCGGTAATACGAGGCGCGGCCCACTCCCGCCTCGGCCACGATGTTGACGACGGTCAGGCTGCCGTCGGTGGTCTGTGGGCGCCCGTCCATGAGTTCTTCGAAGGCGCGCATGATGCGACGATCGACGTCGGTCAGGTCCGGATGCTCCCGGACGAGACGGAGGAACACGGTCTGCACGATGCCGGCGCCAGTCATGAAGGGCCGTCCTTCTCATCGTGAATCTCTGCGATCAGGCGGGTCAGGCTGGAGAGGTGCTCGGTAATGGCGATCTGCTGCAGACGGGGCAGGCTGTCGATGTCATGGAAGTCCTGGCGTGCTTGGTTGCGGGTATGGAGCAATCGGGGCAGGTGAACGGCAGATCTGCGGGAGTTCGGGCATTGAAGACACATGCTGAGCATCGGCAGCGGCCGTCCCGGGGACTTCGCCCGTTTATTGCATACCGCTGTCTCCGCCTGATGGAAACAGTCGTTGAGCATTCCGGGGTGCAGGGTGCGAGTCAGGTGTCTGAGCATGGCGCGCAGGCGTGTGGGGCTGGACACCACCCCGGGCAGGTCTCCGGTTTCGGCTCGGATGCGGTCGAATTCGGCCTCGATTCGCTGGGCCGCGCCACCGACGGACCTGCCACCCTCGTTCCAGTCGTGGAAGAGGTCTTCCACGTAGTCCAGTTTGGCCACTGTCTGGTCGGCGGCGACCTCGTCGGCGAAGCCTGAGGCCGAGGTGCCCGCGTACCCTTCGAAGATCGCGTATGCGGCATGTTTGTACTGCCGCGTACCGGCGACGACCCCGAAGGGCTGGTGGGCGATATGCCAGGCCAGGGTGCGGCGGAACTGCCGGGTGTTGAACGCCCAGGGAAGTAGCTGAGTCCCTTCGGCTTCCCCGTCCACAGGCACCTCAGGCCCATGACACGCAGCAGCGACGTCGTCCAACGAGTCTTCCAGCACGGCTGGTTGGGCGGTGAAGGGCGGGATGTACGGTCCCTCCTCTGTGCCGAACAGGTCGTCGAGGTGGGCACAGAAGACGGCGAGGCGACCGGGAACGGCCCGCAGCATGACGTAGCCGACGTTGGGGCCGCCTGTGTAGCCGAACAGATGGGTGGGGTCGTCGTTGATCCGCAGCAACACGTCAATGGCGCGGTGGACTACATCGAGGACAACCCATTCCTCTTCGTCCCCGCTGAGCCGGCGCCCCTTGAAGACACGGCCACGGACCTTGTACCTCAGCCGCCCGTCGGCTCCCGGCTCGATGAACGCACAGTCGCGGCCGAGTTCGCGTACCTCCACGTCACGCATGCCCGACAGATAGGCGATCACGATCCAGCAGGCGACTCGCAGACTGACGATCTCGCCGGCCAGCGTGGCCGGCGACATCTCAGGCCGCCAGCGCCTGCCGGTCGCGGGCCACGGCGAGATGCGCGTGCCCAGGCCGCCCTCCTCCCAGCCCAGTTCCTGACCGGCTTCCAGGATCCGGGGAAGTTGGTGGTGGATGTGACCGGCGCGAAGGAGCAGCGTGAGCATGCGGAGGTTGGGAGCCTGTACGACCCCGTCGATGATCCGGGCCTCGGGCTTGGTGTGAGCCAGCGCGAGAGGCAGGGCGGGCAGTCCGCGGCCTGCTGACCGCCGCTGTTCGATGAAGTCTTCCAGCCGGTGCCGGATCTCACCGTCGCCCGCCTTACCCCGGCGGGAGTGCTGTTCTCCGAGGCGGGCCAGTTCGTCTTGGGCGGCGAAGATGTCGAGGCTGGCGGTCTCGACGTAGAAGAGGGCAGCGCTCAGAAGAGCTCGCATGGCGTCTTCGGGGATGCGGGGGGTCGTGTTCTCGGTGGGCTTGCTCAGCCCGGCGACGGCTTTGGCGCTTCGCCCGTCCCAGGGAACGAGGTCCAGCCGGTCCCGGGTGAGGAACCGGCCGTGCGCGGCCACGTGCTGGAGCAACCGAACCATTGCAGCTGCCGTGTGTACGCTCTCTCGCTTCCACAGAGCCAAGGCGGCAGTGAGGTGATGGCGCTCGACATCCCGCAGTCGCGGTGCTTCGAGAACGCGAAGATCGCGCAGGACCCGGGCGAACATGGTGAGTTCCTCGTACGCCGCGGTGGGCTTCATCGGAATCCCCGAACGTCCGGACGGGTTCCGTAACCGCGAATAGAGGTACTCCTTGGCGGTCTGGCGCTTGTCTCCCTCCGTGAAACGGGTGAAGTCCAGGCGCGTCCCCATCCTCGTCCGGGGCAGAACGATGCGCAGATCCCACACGTCATCGCTGAACCTCGGCCCTCGATCCCCCTTGCCCTCGGTGAGGCGGGCGGGTAGCACGTAGGGGTCATCTGCCAGGAGCTTCGGGGCCGACGCAGAATTGAATGCGGTCGTCACGAGAGAACCTCCAGAGAGGACGGCGGCAGGGCGAGCCGGGCTCCGTCGCCTTCAGCGATGGCGCGGGCTGTGGTGATCTGCGCCGTATTGAAGCGGGCCAGCACACCGTTGATGATCCGCTGGTGGGCTTGCCCGAAGCGGGCCTGCCAGTCTGCGGCGGAGAACTCCTCGCGTTGCTGCTCGAGGGTGGCCAAGGTCGACAGCACCGACGGCAGATGCCGAGTGGTGAACACCGCATTCGGGCATTCCAAGCACACCCATGGCGGCACCGGGCACGGCGCTCCTGGCTTCGTGGCGTAGGGGGAGGCGAAGAAGTCCTGGCAGGAGGACAACCAAACGTCCGTCGCCCCCGACAGGGCATCGCGTACGGCGGCGGGGGCGATCTCCACAGAACCGTCGTCCAGACGCTCGCCGTTGTCGTCCAGGACCACGGGAGGCGGCAGCGCGACGGCCAGCGCCTGGTTCAAGCCCGCCTCCACTGCCTGGTCATGGATCTCCTCGTGGGCACCGATGTCGGCGTAATGGCGTCCCGCCACCTGCGACGTGTGTCCACTGGTGAAGTCCGGCAGGATCCCGCCGGCCCGCAGGTACTGCTGCGACTTGTAGGTCTTGCGGAGCCGCCGCAGGTCCAGAGTGACCGGCAGCCCGCCCTTGTCTTGCCGGACGGCGAGGCCATGGGCACTCATCCAGGCCCGCCGGTATTGCGTGTCGACGACGCCCCTTCCCGCGAAGCGGGCCGTCACCTCGCCGGTCCTGCGGGACACGGTCACCCAGAGATCGGAGACGCCTGCCAGGGAACGGGCTCGCTGGGTGAGTCTCAGGGCCAGCCGGATGACGCCGCCCGGCGAGCGAAGAGTCCCGCCGTCGCGGACCCGCAGGGTCTTGTGTGGGTTTCCTCGGGCCCGACGCTTGACGTAGGCGAGGCTGACGTAGCCGCGTGCCGAGTTGACCAGGCAGTTGGTCTGCAGCTGCTTGACGCCCTCGGGCTCCATGCCGGTCTGGCACCCCAGCAGCACCTGGAAGGGGATCATGTCCTCACTGGTCAGAAACAGTCGGGTGTTGATGTCGCGGATGCCACCATGCCGGATGACCCCCGGGATCCGGCTGTGCTTGGACTGCAGAGGGCCATGGTGCTCGGTGTGCCACAGGATGTTCTCGAGGCAGTCCCATCCGTGGACTTCAGGGTCTTCACCGGATGACGCCAGCCGCTCTCCCTCCAGGATCCGGTCGCGGATGGCGCCGACGCTGGACAGCGCGGCAGCCTCCAACGCCTCGAACACCGGCAGCGGGTAGGAGTCCAGCGGGTTCACATGACGACGGTTGGCGACGGCGGTGGCATAGCCGAGGCGAGCGGCGAAGGGCGCTTCGAAACCGTTCGGGCGGGCGTCCCGGACCAGCCGAAGCAATGCCACCAGGCACATCAGGATGACGTACGGCTCCTTGCTGTCCTGCCCGTACCGGAAGATCAGCGTTTGCTCGTAGGCATCCAGCAGTTCGGGCTCCAGGTCGTCCAGATCCAGAGCCTCCCCTTGCTCCGGCATCGCCGCAGCAGCAAATGCGACGAACTCGCGGACGGTGCCGAGCAGATAGCGCCGGAAGCGCTTCCGGTTCTGCACCGAGCCCCGGCTCCCGGGCGACCGCGCGAGTGCCTCGGCCAGCGCCCGCGCGAGGCGAGGGCACGGGAGATCGGAGAGGTCGACAACTTCGTCCACGCCGTTGAACGTCACGGTGAACACGACCGGTCCCAGCCGGGGCACCGGCTCAGGCTGCGCGGGCGCCTCCCCGGCCTGCGGGAAGCGGACCCGTCGCGCGCTCACCGTGCCACCACCTGGAGACGATCGAGAACCGCGGCCTGGTCGTCCCACTCGGCAAGCGCGGACAGAACGATCTCCTGAGCCTCGTCCAGCACGTCGAGATACGCATGGACGGTCTCTTCCCGCGCGTGGCCGAGCAGCAGCTGGAGCTTGCGCATCGGGTTGCCGATCAGCATTCGTTTGATCTGCGCCAGGGTGAAGTGCCGGTCCTCCCGCATCCCCATCGCGCGGATGGTCTGCCGCAGCAGCAGCCCGAGCATGTGGACGGCGAAGGTGTGCCGCAAGGTGTGCGGATGGACCTCGAAGTCGATGCCGAACCTCGCGCACCGCTCGTTCGCTCGCCGGAAGGCCGACTGCCAGGTTGAGCTCCGCAACGGCTGTCCGTCCTCGCCCAGCCACAGCCACAAGGGGCCCGCCGGCCGACCTTGGGAGTCCACCGCCATCAGCCGGCGCCGCTGATCGACGTCGATCGCGGAATAGGTCCAGGAGCGCCGGGCACCATCTACGGTCAGGGCTTGCCGACTGGCACGACGCACCGTCAAGTAGTCTCCGCGGATGTCGTACGCGCCGGCCACTCGGCGGCGCTGGACGAGTTCGTCCCGCTCAATGCCCAGGTAGTGGTGCAGCTCCCGCAATACCTGCCGACGCATGAACACGGTCCGGGGCCGGTGCCGCTTGACGACCGCCGCCGCCAGATTCAGATCACCGCGCTCCGGCACGAGAGGCGGCAGCTCGGGGACGAGAAGGCTGGACGCCTCGCCCAGCCGCATCCCGGTGCACACCACCAGGTCCGCGAACAGGGCGTTGCGCTGGCCGTTTCGGCCTCGCCAGCCAGGATCTCGCCCACCGTCCGGCAGGCGCCCGAGCAGCCCTACGTCCCGCCACAACAGATAGTCCTCATAGGGCAGGAACGTGATCGGCGCGCGGTGCCAGTCGACCTCGGCCTCCGCCATCACCCGGACCTGCTTGACGCCCTGGGAGGTCATCACCGTCTTGTCGACGTACCGGAACGGCTCCTTCGTCAGCAGTCGCTCGTACAATGACCACCGCACCCACTTGTCGAGTGCCGCCATCGCCCGGCTCCACGTGCTCTCCTTGATCCGGTCATCTGGGTCCGCCGCGAACAACCGGGCCTGTTTGTAGGCCCGTAGATCCTCCCCCTCCATCTGCCAGATGCTCTTCCCGCCGCGCGCTTCATGCAGGAATCTGCAAATCAGGGCGATGTCCGAGCAGTAGGCACCGATTCCGTTCTCCGACTTGACGCCCCACTCGGGCAACTCCCTGAAGAACCGGTTCAAGTGCAGGTCGTACGACCCGCCCGGCCCCAGGACGAACGGAACACGCTCGGTGGCACCTGCCCTGTCGAGAACACCGATAGCGTCCACGAGCGAATCCGACGCGGCACGCACGGCGGCGGTTCGATGTAAGGTGACCACTGCCTGAGGCTTGCCCCACGAGAGATCGGCATGACGATATGCCTTCAAGCCGAGGACCACTCAACACCCCCACGACGCTTACGAAATGGTCTCCCACGGCCAACGAGCGGCGAGACGGTGAGACACTCGAAAGCGCCAACATAATGACCGTGCGCGAGAACGTGACCCTGGGCCGGCCCACGGCCCGTGGCGACGCGGCAGTGCGTGAAGCGTGCGCTGCCGCCGGCGCCGACGAGGTCGTCGACAGGCTCGGCGCCGGTCTGGATACCCTTCTCGCCCGCGAGTGGCTCAACGGGGAGGAGCTGAGCGGCGGTCAGTGGCAGCGCATCGCTCTCGCAAGGGCGTTCTTCCGCGAGGCGGGACTGCTGGTCCTCGACGAGCCGACCGCGAACCTGGACCCCCGCGCGGAGTACCGGATCTTCCAGCGGCTGCGGGATCTGGCCCAGGACCGGATGGTGCTGCTGGTGACCCACCGCATCACCAACGTCGCCGTGGCCGACCGGATCGTGGTCCTCGACGAGGGCAGGATCGTGCAGGAGGGCACCTATCGGGAGCTCGCCGAACAGGAAGGTCTGTTCCAGCAGTTGCTGTCCTACCAGGTCACCTCCGATCCGGACGGCGAGAAGCGCGGGACACGCGCGTGAGCTCCCTCGCATACTCGGTCGATTCGGGCGGCGAGAGCTTGCGTGCAGGGGGCGAGATCAGCTCGCTCGCCCACCACGACGCGCTCGACTCTCCGGCTCAAGTGCTCCTTACCTTGTCGGCGGGTTGATTCCGGTCCTTCGTACGGTCGGTAGGCCCCGGGGCCCGGGTGTGGCTGAAAGCGCTCATGCCGTAGGTGTGGCTTTGGATGATTGGCCGCCCCGTGCCCCGCGACGACACGGCCACTCATCGGGATGAGCGAACAGAGATCGCTTCGTAAGGACACGTCGGCGTGGTCGTCCGCAGGGTCCAGTCAGCCGATCGACGAGGGAGGCTCGGGTGCCGGGCGGCCCGCTCGGGGCCGGGGTCCTGGTCCTGGCCGCCGGCCGCAGGGGCCGGCACTCGGGCCCCGGCCGGGGATCGCGTCTCCCGCTACTCGCACGCGGCCGCTACGGGCAACCGGTCCGGACCGTGTCCGTCGCGTGCCGGGCGCAGGCGTTTCCCCAGGGCGCGGTGAGGAATACCCTTAATAAGGCATAACGGGCACCAGTGAGGGGGTTGGTCCGATGTCGACAGGGACCCTCCTAGCGATCATCATTCCTGTAGTGGTGGTGCTTGCCGCGCTCGCCGTGGTGGCGTTTCTCGGCTTCCGGCGTAAGCGCCTGCGTGAGCGTTTCGGCCCCGAGTACGAACGGACCGTCGAAGGTTCCGGTAGCCGCCTTGAGGCCGAGCGTGATCTCAGCGCGCGCGAGAAGCGCCATGACTCGCTGGACATCAGGCCGCTGCCCGGTGATGTCCGGGACCGCTACAGCCAGGACTGGGCGGGTGTGCAGGGAGAATTCGTGGACCGGCCGGAGGACGCCGTGCGGGACGCGGACTCCCTGGTCACCTCTTTGATGCGGGAGCGGGGTTATCCGACCGAGGATCTGCCCCAGCGGATCAGGGATCTCTCGGTCGAGCACGGCCGCACGATCGAGCACTACCGCGCAGCGCACGAGGTCAACGAGCTGAGCATGAAGCACCAGGCGACGACCGAGCAGCTGCGGGGAGCCATGGTGCACTACCGCGCCTTGTTCGACGAGCTTCTGTCCGATGGGGGCCAGGGACGTCACGCCCGGACCTGACCGGCTCGCCCCGCCCCGCCCCGGCGAGTGCCGGGGCCCTTCGCCCGGCCGTGTGCGACGCCGGGCGAGGCGGGGCGAGACCCGGCGGAGGCTGGCGAATACGGATGCAGGAGAACGGAGGAGAGATGGAACGCGAGAACATTCCCGACCCCACCGAGAGCGGCCTGTCGACCGAGGATCTCGCCGGGCCCCACGGCCTGGGCGAGGCGGGCGAGGAGCCGGAGGGTGGGCCTCCCGCCTTCCCTGGAGAGAGCACCGCACCGGCAGCTGATGCCGACGCGTCCACGGCCCCGGGACAGGAGTCGGTCACCGCGCAGGGGGAGGATGTGCCGGAACTCCTGACGACCGAGGACGAGGAGCGCTTCCGTACGCGCTGGCAGGACGTACAGAATCAGTTCGTCGACGATCCCCGTGAGGCCGTGCACAAGGCCGACGCCCTCGTCGCAGACGTCATGCAGACGCTGGCGGCGACCTTCGCCGACTACAAGAAGGATCTGGAAGGGCAGTGGAAGCAGGGCGAGGAGGTGGACACCGAGGACCTGCGCAAGGCGCTGCGGCATTACCGGTCGTTCTTCAACCGCCTGCTCACCACCTGAACCCACCCGCCCGAGCGGGTGGCGATGACCCGCCCGGGCGGCTCCCCCTCCCCGCAGCGGCGGAGCCGCCATGTGCGGCTGCCCCACACGCGGGCCTCCCCCTCAGCGCGCGGGTTGCGCGATCAGCGTTCCCAGCACGTCCAGGATGCGGCCATGAGTACGGCAGGAGGCGTCGCGCCGGGGCGGGCCGGGCGGCACCGCCTGGAGAACGTGCCGCCCGATGCCGCTGCTCGCGGCGTGGCATCTGCACGGCTCAGACGCTGTACGCAGGTGGCAGATGCCGGACTCGCGGATGTTCGCTCTGAGCGACGGCGAGGGTGGGGAAAGCAACGGGTTTCGGCTCTGGCGAAGATCTCGCGACGGGCATGGCCTTGTCAGTGCCTCTGGATGCCGTCGCTCGGCGGAGTGGGCCGGCCGAAGTCCCCTGCCGATCGCCCCCGGGGACTTGCCCTCGGACAGTCGTTCCCGCACCTCCGCGTAGCGTTCCGACTGCCTCGGCCGCACGCGGCGCCGGGCCGCCCCGCACCAAGGTGCCCATGGTCTGCGCGCTTGCCGGCCGGCCCGTTGCCCGCCTGGCCGCCGGTGCGGCCGATGTCGCGGGTGCGGGTCTCATGCCACCGGTCGCTCTGCCGCTCGGCCCGGAGGACGGGCCTGCGGCTGATCACGAAGGAGCCGGCGCCGGAGTCCTGCTGGATGACGACAAGAGCCGGCCGGGGCCCGAGATCCCGCGGACCCGGCTCTCGCAGGATGGGACACGGGCGGACGCGGAGTTGTGGATCCCCGCGGAGTGGACAGCGCTCTGAGCAACAGCGCGCGGCGGTCCCGGGCCGCCGCGCGCTGGAGACGTGGGTCAAAACGGTGGAACGATCCCGGGATGGCTCACGGCGATCCGACAGACGAAAAGTGGGCGCTGCTGCTGCCGCTGCTGCCGCAGGCAGCGGGGACGGGCCTGCCGCCGGGAGACCGGCGGCAGGTCTTCGACGGGATCTGGTGACGGGCGCCAACCGGCTCACCATGGCGGGATGTGCCCGAGCGGTACGGGCCCTGGCACAGACGCGTCCACGGTGTTGCGGCGCTGGCAGATCGATGGCACCAGGGCCATGGTCTTGAAGAATCTCCAGGTCAAAGCCGATGCGGCCGGGCATATCGAGTGGGGGTCTCGGTCGACTCCACCATCTGCCGGGCCCGTCAGCATGCTGCTGGGGCTCGCAGACGGGCAGCTGCCGAGCTGGTCCGGGCGCCTCCTGACGGGCTGGTGACCGAGCCGGACGGTCACGGGATCGGGCGCTCGCGCGGCGGCCTGACCACCGGGCTCCACCTCGCCGTGGACGCCTCCTTCCACGTCCTGGCCACCGGGTCACCGCTGGACAGCGGGCAGACGCACCCTTGTTCGCCGAGGTCATGGAACGCGTCCGTGTTCCCAGGGTCGGCGGCGGACGCCCGCGTATCCGCCCGGGCCATGCCCCTGCCGGCCGTGCGTACTCCTTCCGGGAGATCCGCGCGTACCTGCGCCAGAGGCAGATCCCGCACACCGTCCCAGAGAGGCGTGACCGGGCCGGACACCACCTCCGTCGTGGCCCGGGTCCCGGGCAATGGCCGGCGTACGCGCGTCGGAGCCGTACCAGCCGATGCCGAAACCGTCTCCGTCGGTGGTCTCGACGCCCGTCCGCGAATGCAGGCTCTGGCCGATCAGGGGGTAGGCGGGCCTGTACAGAATGTCACCGAGCGGGAAGGAGTGTTCCGGAGCAGGCGAGCCATCGGCACATCGGAACACTCCTTCCCGCTCGGCGTCCTGCGGCAGCGGCATGCCCCCGCGGATGCCCCGCCTCACCCGGGCGAAGCAGCCGGCAGAAGCGGCCGCCGCGTCACCATGACCGGAAGAAGCGTTCCACCGCCGCGCGTGAGGCGGCTCAGGTGCCGGGCTTGCGGCCGTAGACGAAGACGTCGTCGCCCTTGCGGAGCATGCTCCAGTACTTCGAAGCGTCGGCTTTGGTCATGTTGACGCACCCGTGCGAGCCGGGCGGGCCCCAGACGCTGATGCCGACCGAGTGGAACGCCTGGCCGCCGTCGAAGAACTGGCTGTACGGCATCGGCACGTGGTAGAGGCTGGAGACGTGGTCGATGTTGCGCCAGTAGACCTTCTTCAGGCCGGTGCGGGTCTCGTACCCGTCGCGTCCGGTGCGCACCGGGACCGGTCCGTACGCCAGCTCCCCGCCGTCCTGGATCCAGCTGAGCTGGAGCGTCAGGTCGACGCAGGCGATACGGCCCTTGTTCGTCGGGCACTTGCCCGCCCTGTTCGGGTTCTTCCCCACGGCCTTCTGGCGGTTCATCAGATCCATGATGCCCCAGGTGATGGGACCAGCCAGTCCGGCGTTGGGGCTTATGGAGTGTTTCGTCTGAAATGCCTGGATGGCCTTGCAGTCGGCGACCGACTGCCTTCCGTCCACCGGGCGGCCGAGGAACTTCTCGACCTGCCTCTGATAGGCCCCGGTCTGCGTGGTGCATGACGCGGCCTGAGCCGGCGTACTTCCCATGGCTACAGTGAGCGGGGCCACCAGCGCGGTAATTCCGGCTGCGACAACCCCTCGTCGGGTTATGTTCCTCACCGCTGTCCCTTCCTCGTGCGCACGTGATTCACGTTTTGCTTAATAGACGGCGGACGGGATGCGGCAGTTGCACGGAGAAAGGCGACAGTTGCATAACTACGTGCGGCTCCGTCGTCGATGCCCCAGGAAGCCTCGGCCCCGGCAGCCGGCAGCCGGCACTCCATCGCGCTGCCCGTCACCACGACATCCGGCCAGGACCCCACCGGCTTCCTGCGGCAGACCGTCATCGACTTCACCTTGCGCCGCTGGGATGGACAGGTACTCAACGGCCTCACGTGTCCTGGCGATTGAGGTGTCGCTCCCGGCTTTCCCCTCCCCCGAAACTCTGCGGGTCACCTGGCGATAACGATCCTCCGCTCCGTACAACCAGGGGCACCCCTCGTTGATCTTCCGTACGACACGTTTCGTCGTTCAGAGCAGTGGAGCCCCCATGCAGCACATCCCGTCCCACAGGTACGCCGTGCCCGGCGTCCTGCTCGGCGCCCTCACGCTCAGCGCGCTCTGCGTGCCCGGGGCCGCGGCCGCACCGGTGCGGTCGGGGATCGAGGCCGACTACAACGGCGACGGCTACCTGGACCTGGCCGTCGGGGCGCCGAACGCGAAGGTCGGGTCGCGGGAGTACGCCGGAGCGGTGGTCGTGCTCTACGGATCGGCGTCCGGAGTGTCTGCCGGACGGCGCACGGTCGTGCACCAGGACACGGCCGGGGTGCCGGGGGCCGCGGAGACGAACGACAGATTCGGCCGGTCGATGGCCTCGGCCGACCTGGACGGCGACGGGTACAGCGACCTGGTCGTCGGCTCGCCGGGCGAGGATGTCGGCTCTGTGCCCGGCCGGGGCGCCGTCACCGTGCTGTGGGGCGGCCGCCAGGGCATCGCGGGCGGCGCGAACCTGCCGCTCCCCTCCTACCTGGACGAGCAGAGCGTGATGGGGTCGGGTGTCGCTGCCGATGACTTCAACGGCGACGGCCGCAACGATGTGACGGTCACCGGCCCTACAGAGACCCGGACGTACTTCGGCGCGTTCACCCGCACCGGTGTCCCCGCCCGCCAGCAGACGGAGAACCTGGGCAGTACCAGCGGCGCGGTCGCGGGCGACCTCAGCGGCGACGGCGCGGCCGAGCGCCTGTACCCGCGAGGGACCACCGACGATCCCGCCGGCGTGATCTCCTACGTCAGGTGGACCGGCGGCAGCACGTACGCGACCACGGAGCTGACCGGCGCGGACGGGGACGCCGCCGCCATCGGCGACATCAACGGCGACGGGTACGGCGACCTCGCCGTCGGCGACTACCAGGAGCCGGGCGGAGACAGGAACGGCGGCCACAAAGGCGGCCAGCTCACCGTCTGGTACGGCGGCCCCACCGGCCCCGCGCCGGCCCAGCGGCCCACCGTCGTGCATCAGGACACCGCCGGTGTCCCCGGCGGGGGTGAGAGCGGTGACGGCTTCGGCGTGAGCGTGGCCGTCGGTGACATCGACAAGGACGGATACGCGGACGTCGCCGTCGGAGCCCCCTACGAGGACCTGGCCGGCAGCACAGACGCGGGGGCCGTCACCCTTCTGTACGGCTCGGAGGACGGCCTGACCACCGCGCGGGCCCGCATGATCACGCAGGACACCGCGGGCGTGACCGGGGCCCCGGAACGCTACGACTACTTCGGGCACGCCCTCACCCTCCGCGATCTGACCGGCGACGGCCGATCCGACTTGGTCGTCGGAGTGCCGGAGGAGAACGGCTACGGCATGGTGAGCGTGGTGCGCGGCGCCGCCTCGGGGCTCTCCACCAGCGGCGTGGTATCAATCACCGGCACAGCGGCCGGGCTGTCCGGCGCATCCCAGGAATGGTTCGGCATGGTCCTGCCCGACGCCGCCCACTGACGGTCCGTCACCTTCCACAGAGACGGCACGAGCCTGCCAAAACGTCCGCAGATGCACGCAGTACGCCGACTCGCTGTTGTGAGCTTCGGTCCCTTTCCACCTCTGTCCTGGCGAGTGTCCTGATCCTGAGCTGCTGCTTCCGTTCCACGGTGGACGAGGAGTGCCGCGCAGTACGGCGACTGCGCGGCACTCGCTCCCTTCGTCAAGGCCGGCAAGGCGGTCCTGCACGTCGAATACGCCGCCCTGCTCGGCGACTTCTGCGAGCGCTCCGCAGAACTCGGCCTCAGTTCGATGCGCAAGAAACCGGACCTCGGAGCGTGGCACCGGCCGTGCTGACGGGCACCGGCGTCCGCCCCGGACCGGAGGTTACGGCTACGCGCCGGCGTCGTGCAGGACACGCAGCCGTGTGCGGAGCGACTCCTGGCCGACCGTGCCCGCCTGGAGGTCCTGGGCCCGGTCCATGGCGGACCACCCGCTGCCGCCTTCCGCGTTCACCTGCTCACGCACGTCCGTCAACGCGTAACAGGCGAACAGCTTCTCCTCGTCGGCCACGGAGAGTATCTCCCCGCCTCCGCGCGCGACACGCGCCGCGGCCTCGATCACAGCCGAGGAGAACGGGACCTCCAGTCGGCCGTCACCGCCGACGGCGTCCCGCAGCGGAACGAAGACATCACCTGGCGCCGAGCCGCCACGAACGCGCACCCACTCCGGCCTGCCGGTGGTGTCGTCCAGCAGGACATGGACCACGTCCCCGACCTTGTGCCCGTCAACGGCGAAGACCGGCTGACCGGCCAAGCTCGCGAGCTGCTCCTGGGAAATCACCGCTGCTCCTCAATCGTCCTGCCGCGACCTGTCCCGGAGTGCCTTGCCCGCACCGGCGCGCCCAAACGGTCGGTGACCAGGTTTTCATGGGCTTCCGCGGCACTGGTGCGATCGACGGCCGACGATCGACGATCGGCCCTCGACGGCCGGCAGGGGCGGGAGGGCGCCGAGGATCCGCGGCGGGTCTGCTTTCCACCGCGTGCAGCGGTGCCAGGACCGCAACGGCGTTCGTGCTGATGGACGTGCGGTTTCTGTGGGCCGTGTCCGTGTCGTTCGCAGTGGCTGGTGCGGGCTTGGTGTCGTCGTCGGCGGCGCCGGTGTGACCGGTGCAGGAGGTGATCGACCGGGGTGGGAGCGCGGTCGTCGAGGCGGGTGATCAGGCGTCCCGCGCCCGTAGCCGTTGGACGAGCGCGGAGAGCGCCGCCACCACGAGGGCGAGCGCACCGGCAACAGTCGGCAGACTGTCCACCACGCCGCTCGGCTTCCCCTTTCCGGCCACGGGCGGGTGCCCCCGGGCATCCGATGCTCCGGACGGCCCAAGCTGGTGGCATAGCCGAAGAGTACGAAACTCGCCCGGAAACAGGCCGTGGCGCGCCCGTGGCCGGCCGGGTGGCGGCATCCCCGACCCGGTGCCGCGATGGGCTGCGTGTGATCGCGGCCGAAGCGGAGGAACACCGGTCCGGACGGGCCGTGCCGGCGCAGGTCGCGCAGCCCGGTCACGGTGATCGGGGCCTTTGCGTCGCAGAGGTGGTGGCCGCCGCGCTGCCGCCCGCTCCCCCTCCTCCCCCAGTCCCTGGCGGCGGACCACACGGCGTGAGATCATCACCCGGGTGACCGATGCTGCTCGGGAAACGATCTCGGTTCGACCTGACGACCGCGCCGCGTCCGCCCTGCGCTTCGCAGTGGAACTCATCGCCTGGGTGGCGACCCCCTGGGCGCTGGCCGGCCACTCGTGGCTGCTTGCCGCCCTGTCCGTGGTGCTCCTGATCGGCCTTCCGACGTGCTTCTCCACCCCGGGTGACAAGGCCCACGTGATCATCGCGGTGCCGGGCTGGGCCACGATCCTTCTGGTGCTGCTCCAGCTCGCCGCAGCCGTGGCTTCCTCCTGGCTGGCCTGGCCCGCGTGGGCGGCGGTCGCCGTGAGCCTGCTGGCAGCCGTCACCCTCGTCACCGAGCGCCGACGCTGGCAGTGGCTGGTCTCCGCGAACCGTTTCGCCCACTGAAGCGACCGCCGGCCGAAGCCCCTCAGCCTCACCAGCCGACCGTCCGCAGAGAGCTGGTCAGCTCGGAATCAAAGTACGCGACATGCCCCAGAGCCGGCTTGGGCCGGCGGAACATCAGCGCCGATATCACCGCGAGGGCGGCGATGACGTACCGGATGCTGCCCGCGAACGCGTCGGCCGCGGTGGTGCCGTGGCTGCCCGCGGGGGCGTGGTTGAAGAACACCAGCGACGCCATCGCGACACCCAGGGCGGTCCCTGACTGCATGGCGGTGTTGAACCGTCAGCCAGATCCGGGACTCCGCTGCCAGGTCCGGGTCGCCTTCGAGGTGTAGTCCTTGTCGCCGATGACGTGACCGGGCCTGGCCCTCGGCCTGCCGAGCCCGGTTTGTGACACCCGTATCGCATCCATCACGGCGGTGAACCGGGTGCAGTCGTTGGTGTTCCCGTCTGTCGGAACGAACGCGAGCGGACCGCCCGTGCCGTCGCACGCCAGCACGCCAGGTGGATCTGCCGGCCAGTCCACCCCGGCACCGGTCACTCAATGCCGCCCGCCGCCCAGCGGCGGAACCTGGTGTGGAGCGTGGTCCAGGAACCGTACCGCTCGGGCACGTCCCGCCAGGCGACCCGGTGCGGAACTTCCACATGACTTCCACGTGCTCCCGTTGAGGACCGTCCGGTAGTCCAGTCGCGGCCGCCGCGGCACGGCCCGGAGCAGCGGTGACTGTATGAGTTCCTCCCTGGCGTCGGACAGTTCATGGCTGCGTATCACCACACCATGACCCACCACCCAAGATCACTTCGACGACAGACCTGGCACGCCTTCAGGCGGCCCGCCTCAGGTACCGACGATGGCGCGCAGGGCGGCGAGGTGGGCGTGGTAGGCGTCACGGCCGGAGCGGGTGAGACGGAGCCAGACGCGTTGGCGGGTGTCCCGTACGGCTTTGCGCTGCTCGACATAGCCGGCGTCCACAAGCACGGTGACGTGCTTGCTCAATACAGAGGCGGAGACGTCGAGCTGCCGCTGCACCGTGGCGAACTCGGCCTCTCCGGCTGCGTCGAGGAGGGCGCAGATGCGCAGGCGGTTGGGGGCGTGGATGGTGGTGTCGAAGCCGTCCATGGGATCGGGTGTGGAACTGCTCATGAGGCCTTCCGGTGCAGTCGGACGAAGACGAGGTGGAAGCCGATCGACACTCCGGCGCCGAGAGTGGACGCGGCGAGCAGCCACAACGGCTCGCGGGTGGCGCGGAAGACGAAGGCCGAGCCCAGCAGCAGGGCGGGCAGCCCCGTGACCAGAGGCAGGGTGACACGCTTGGGCAGCAGGTCGAAGCGGAGTGCCACGCCGGTCTTCTTCCGCCAGTTGGAGGCCGCTGCCGCGTACAGCGCCATGTACGCCGCCGTCAGCACCATGAGGAGGACGCTCCAGGCCGCCTGGGGCATCAGCCAGTCGGGATTGGCCAGCGTGCCCCCGTAGACCGGGGGTATCGCGGCGACGTACAGCGTGAGCGCGGTGGTGAACCAGCGTGGCCAGGGCGTGGCGGACGCGGCTGCGGTGGTCACGCGGACCCGCTCAGCGTCGGTCAGGGCGGCGAGGGCCTGCTGTGCGTTCGGTCGGATGACGTCCCCGTTGGTTTCCATGATGGAAACTGTAGAGGTGAGTTTCCATTGCGGCAAGCCATGAATTTCCGAAGTGGAAAGTCTGGCCACCCGCTAGAGTCGCCGCATGGGGGATTTCGCCAGTCAGGGCAGGACCGTGCTGTGCAAGTCATGTCACCGGCCACTCCGCCAGAACCGCCGTTGGTTCCCGCGGCAGTACTGCAACCGCTGGCACAAGGTGAGGCACCGGGTGGCCGACCTCGTCCGGAGCGTGCTGGACAACGTGTAGGCGCCCGGGCACCGATGGGGGCGTCAATGCGTTGCCGGGATGGTCCAGGTGGCGTGGCCCGACGGGGCGGCGATCCCACCCGCTCCCCACGCATGCGGGGATGGTTCCGTAACCATCGCTGATGCGGTGCGGCGTACGCCCCCACCCCTGCGAACCGATGACCGGCCTGGTACGTGAGGGCCGAGACGACTCGTGCCTCGGTGAACGTCCCTCCCGGCTCGCCGGAGGGCAACGCCTTCGGGAAATGCCCGTCGGCCAGGACCCGTCCGGGCCACTCGACCCCACGGCCGCGCTCCCTGCCAAAGAGTGAGGGGGTATCGACCCATCACCTGTACCGGGGCACAGCGGCGCCCTTGCCGCTATCACCTTGCACTACGACGGTGCCGGCCGCTTCCCCTGCCGGCCGTCAAACGGATCATGAGTTCATGGCGTACAGCGTCTTCGTTCAGTACACCCGTCTCCTGCGGACCAGCAGCCACGACCTGTGGACCCGGTTGCGAGAACTCCTGAAGAGCCAGGAACTCGATCCAGATCGGACACTCGTTGTCGACCTCTTGCAGGAGGGCCCCGATCATGAAGATGGTCAGGTCGTTTCCGAAGACGCCAGGGTCTACACATTCGGTCTCGTCCACGACCGGGCAGCAGAGCACGGGGTCTGGCGGCCACCGCCCTCACCGGCAGCCCCGGCGCCGGAGAACGCCCCGCTCCTCTCCCAGCTTGTTCTCCACACCCGGGACGCCCGCGCCGGCAACGTCACCAGGGCGCCCCGGTGGGTCGGTCACACCCTCGCCCCGGCACCTTCGGCGAGCGGCCGGCCCCCGGCGCGCTGGGCATGGGGGATCTCGGCGTCGTCGCCGCCCCGGACCGTCTGCACCTCGTCCCACCGGTCCACGGCGGGCGCGAGGTGGCGGCCGGTACCTTCCGCATACTGAACACCGGCATGCTCGCACCCCCGCTGCGGACTGTGTACGACACCACCCCGAGCCAATGACGCCGTCCTCGGCGGACGCGGGTGGTGAAGCCTGTTCCGTACCCTGGCGGCATGCGCATACGCCCCACTCTGAGCTGGACCCCCACCGAGGACCTGCCGCCGGGCACCACGGACCTGGAGCCGGTCGCCGAGGCGCTGAGCACCGGCGGCGTGCTGGTGCTCAGCGGGGCGGGCCTCTCCACGGAGTCGGGCATCCCCGACTACCGGGGCGAGGGCGGGAGCCTGAGCCGGCACACCCCGATGACCTACCAGGAATTCACCGCCAGCGCCCAGGCCCGGCGCCGGTACTGGGCACGCAGCCACCTCGGATGGCGCACCTTCGGCCGCGCCCGGCCCAACGCCGGGCACCGCGCCGTGGCCGCGTTCGGGCGGCACGGCTTGCTCTTGGGTGTGATCACCCAGAACGTCGACGGCCTGCACCAGACTGCCGGCAGTGAGGGCGTCGTGGAACTCCACGGAAGCCTGGACCGGGTCGTCTGCCTTTCCTGCGGCGCCTTCAGCCCGCGCCGCGACCTCGCCCGGCGGTTGGAGGAGGCCAATGCGGGCTTCGAGCCGGTGGCAGCCGGAATCAATCCGGACGGTGACGCCGACCTCACCGACGAACAGGTCGGGGACTTCCGCGTGGTGCCCTGCACGCTCTGCGGCGGCATCCTCAAACCGGACGTGGTGTTCTTCGGCGAGAACGTTCCGCCGCGGCGGGTCGAGCACTGCCGCGCACTGGTCCGTGAGGCGGCCACGCTGCTGGTCCTGGGTTCCTCACTGACGGTAATGTCCGGGCTCCGGTTCGTCCGCCAGGCGGCCCAGGCCGGAAAGCCGGTGCTGATCGTCAATCGGGATCCGACACGGGGCGACCGGCACGCCCTCACCCGCGTCGCGTTCCCCCTGGGAACAGCCCTCACCACCGTGGCCGAACGACTGGACATCCTCATCGACGGCCAGGCGACGGCCTGAGCGAGTCGTAACGGTGGAGTGACAGCGGTCGTCACCGGACATGAGTGGCCGCGGCGGCGCCGGCTCGTGCTCGGTGCTCCACAGCGGTGAAAACGGACGACGCACTCACAACCGGGGCGCGGCGCTCGAGGATATCGCCCCGTCCTGGTGCCCGGTCTGGGGCGCCGGCACCCGCCGGCAATGCGCCTACCGGCTGTGCCGCACGCGGGTCCAATCGGACTCACCCCGGCCGGGCAGGACGAAAGGCCGGTCAAGCACCCCCGGACCGAGCCGGCGAGTGGGCACTCGACAGGAAAGCCACCCAGCAGTTCCGCGCTCGTGAAGACCATCTGAGCGTGCCCAGAAAACACCTGGAGCCCCCGAGCAGCGGCGGCAGCCGAGGCGAGCAAGCGGTAAGGCTCGGCGCCTTTCTGGACAACGCCCGCCGACGAGCCGCCACGCTCGCCCCCGAACACCACCAGGCACTGGCCGTATCCGCCGTGCGCTGGGCATGGTGGTTGTGCGTGGCAGTCCGATCAGGCGGCTTCTCCGGATCTCTTCCCCGGCCACGAAGGGGTGTCCGAAAACCCGGGCACCCCTTCGCATGTCACGGCTGACGCGGTCGCCCCTGAAGGCCCTACACCGAGGAGTGGCCGAACGGAGCGTGCATCACCGCCGAGGGCTCGCAGGACGAGATGACGCCAGCGCTCGCCTCGGTCTTGCAGACCTCGAAGTAGGCGTAGCTGATGTAACCGCCCGGAGCGGACGCCTACGGCCCTCACTCGTCCGGGCGGCCCCCTCGTCCGAGTCCCCTCACTCCTCATCCGGGTCTTCCCGCTCCCCTACCGGCCCTCAAGCCCTTACCGGTGCGTACTGCGAGGTATCGGTCCCTCGAATGGCCCGGCCCTGCGTGCGCGCCGGCCGGGCCGCTCCAAGACTGAAGCGGCCCCGAAGCCCGCCCCACTACAGAAACGAGGTGCTCATGAGGACGATGCTGGTGATCCACATGGACACGGAGAAGACCAGTGAGCTGATCGAGAACAACGGGATGGAGCAGTTCATGCAGTCCGTACTGGAGCGCCTGCGACCGGAGGCGGCGTACTTCGGCCCGCACGAGGGCATGCGCACCGGGTTCGTCGTCATCGACCTGGAGGACCCCTCCCAGCTCCCGGTCATCTCCGAACCGTTCTTCTCGCAGCTCGGCGCCAGGATCGAGATGTTCCCCGTGATGACCGCCGACGACGTCCGGGCGGGCCTCCAGCGGTACGCCACGGGCTGAGCCGCCCGCGCCGCGCGCGGAGGCCGGCCGGCGGGGTCCGGCTTCTTCTGACGGTGTACGCCCGGGGCGCCCTGGAGCCGGCGGGCGGCCTCCGCCGCCGCGGATCGACGAGCCCCGGGCGGATGCCGACGAGGCGGATGCCGACGAGCGGGTGGCCGCGGGCGGTAGGGCCCCTCCTGGGACACCCTCTGACCCTCCCCGCACCGGACCGGACCCCGGGCCTCTTGAGGCTCGGGGTCCGGTGCTGTCGCCGGGTGCCGGCCGTTCGGCCCCGCGCAGCCGCGCCTGGGCCGGTCCCGCCCCGGCTCCGGCGACGTCCAAGTCCGAGGCAGGGCAAGGGCTTCGGACAGACCGTCTGCACGCGCCCGGCACAAGTGCCGCTTCCCTGGGGGATCTCACGTCGGCGGAAGGGCGAGCGGTGCTGGCGTGGCTGCGTGTGGTGGGGATGCCCGCAGAACCTGAGGGGGCCGGTCATGGGGCGGGCTGCCGCTGCGACAGGCGGTTGATCCCGTGGCCCGCGGACGAGGCATCGCCACCAGGACTCTCGGCCGGATCGCGGTCAGGACGGTACAGAGCCAAGAGCGCTGGCCGTTCCTCCGCAGGAGAACGGGGCTCTGCGGCCTGTACGGCTGTATCGGGCGGAGTCCACTGGTTCTTGCAGGCGGGCACGCCGCGCGTCGGGGACCGGCGCCTCCTTCCGAGGATGGACAGGCGTTCGCTTCTCCTCTTGAATGAACGCGCCCGATCAAGGCGACCATATGTTCGAACAAGAGGGGTGGGCAGTAGTTTGGATCGCACACGAAGACTGTTACTCGGCGGTGTCACGGCGGGTGCCGCGTCCGTGGTGGCGGGAACGGGGAGCGCCGCCGCGATGGAGCCCGGGGCAGCCTCGGCACTCGGCTGGCACGACGTCAAGACGTACGGCGCCAAGGGGAACGGCACGAGCGACGACACCGCCGCGGTCCAGGCGGCACTTGACGCTTGTGAACCAGGCAACAGTGTGTACCTGCCCGCCGGGCAGTACCGTACGAGCACGCCCGTACGGGTCCCGCCCTACGTCACCCTCCGCGGCTCTCACGGCTCCGGCGAGAACGAACACGACGTACCCGACCCGCCGTTCGGCCTGAAGCCGCTCCCCGGTTTCACCGGCGAAGCCGTGGTGCTGATCCTCGACCAGATGCGAGGCGGTTACGCACGCCGGGCGGTCGAGCCGCGGATCTTCGACCTCACCATCGACGGCTCCGCCCTGCCGCGCGACGGGGCGGAGATCGACGGCATCAGGGCCGTCGGCCAGATCCAGCACCTCCAGTTACGGGACGTCCAGATCCGCAAGGTCACCGGCATCGGCATCAACACCGTCTACAACACCGACGTGCCCAAGGGGCCGCAGGCCCCCTTCTGTCTGCACTTCGACCGGGTCTCCGTGCAGTGGACCGGCAGTTACGGCATCGCGCTGAACAACTGCACCGATTCCGTCTTCCACGACGTGTACGCGCTCGGCTGCAACGGAACCGGCTGGTGGATCGCCGGCACCGGCAACTCGACGTTCACCAGCTGCCGGGCGGAATGGTCGGGCGGCGACGGGTTCCTGATGCACGGCTGGGAAGGCGTCGTCCAGTTCATCGGCTGCTCCACCGACCGCAGCATGCACAACGGCATCAAGGTCGAGGCCAGGAACGCCCGGGCCATCCTGCAGCTCACCGGCTGCCGCCTGGACCGGGACGGACGCAACCAGGACCTCGGCGGTGGCGGGTACGCCGGACTGAAGGTCGAGGGCGCGACCGCCAAGGTGCTCGCCGACGGACTCATCGTCACCGCCGGCAACAACGACGACGGCCTGAGCAAGGCGTCCCCGGCGCGCGGAGTCTCCGTAACCAACTCCGCGTACACCGTCGTCAGTTCCGGTTACATCGACGGTGTCGAGATCGACTGGCACGACGGCGGTGGCAACACCGTGCTGAAGAGGGGCCCCCTCGTCTAGGACCCCTTCCGCCCGTACCGGCGCAGACCGTGCCCCACGCGCGGCGCGCCCTTTTTCTCCGCGTCCGGAACGCCCTGACGCAGACAGTGCGATCGAAGAAAGCTGAGCATGAGACACACCCGCACAGCGTTCACCGCCCTTGGCGCATGCGCGCTCGCCGCACCCCTTCTCACCGCCCCCGCCACGGCGGCCGAGATGGCACCGGAGCAGGCCGTCTACGGCGAACTGGCGCGCAACGGCACCTTCACCACGGACACCGAAGACTGGTGGGGAAGCCCCGGCGCATCGGTGGAATCCGCAGACGGCGCGCTACGGGCCACGGTTGAACCCGCCTCCCCGGGCCAGGTCGGCCAGTGGCACCACACGGTCGTGGGACAGAACCACATCAAGCTGCGCCCGGGCGTCACCTACACCCTGTCCTTCGACGCCAGGGCATCCAGGACCACGAAGATCAAGTCGACGGTCCAGCTGGGGACCCATCCCTATCCGTCGTCCCTGGACAACGAACTCGACCTGACGACCACCGCCCAGCGGTTCAGCCGGACCTTCACGTCCTCACTGGATTCGGACGACGGTCACATCGACTTCCAGGTCGGCGGCCAGGACGTCAGGACCGACATCATCCTGGACAACGTCTCGCTGACCACCTCGACGGCGCGCGAGGGCTTCTACACCGACCCCGACAGCACGGCGATGAAGTGGGTACGGAACACCGCGGACCCCCGCGCCACGAAGATCAAGGCGGCCATCGGCGACCACACCACCGTGAAGTGGTTCGGCAACTGGGACGCCGACGGCGACGCCACGACCGGCATCCGGACCGAGGTGAGCGACTACGTGGCCGCGGCCGCGGCCCAGGGCAGGCTCCCCGTGATCGTCGCGTACAACATTCCCGGCCGTGACTGCGGCGGCGCCTCCTCGGGCGGCTCTGCGGACGCCGACCGCTACAAGGAGTGGATCGACGCCTTCGCCCAGGGCATCGAGGGCCGTCCGGCCGTCGTGATCCTGGAGCCCGACGCGGTCGCCCAGTCCTCCGACCCCGGGTGCATCTCGGGCGAAGCCCTCGAAGCCCGCTTCGACATGCTCTGGTACGCCAATCAGCACCTCCAGGCGCAGGGCACCTTCGTCCAGACGTACCTCGACGGAGGCAACGCCACCTGGACCCTGGGGCAGGACCTCAGCGGCACCGACGGCAACGGCGGCATCGGCCTGAAGCGGATGGCCTACCTGCTCAACCGTTCCGGTGTCTCGATGGCCCGCGGAGTCTCCCTCGGCGTCTCGAACTTCCACTCCACGGAGATCTCCAACCAGTACGGCAGCAGGCTGGCGGCGCAGCTCAAGGCCGACTTCGGCGTCGACACCCGGTGGGTCGTGGACACCGCACGCAACGGCAACGGCGCCTATGCGACCCCGGGCGTCCCGAGCAGCGGGCACGTGGGCTTCTGCAACCCGGCCGGGCGCAAGCTGGGCGTGACCTCCCGGGCCGGCACGGGCGGCGCCGAGTACCTCCTGTGGATCAAGAACCCGGGTGATTCGGACGGCGACTCCGCCCAGTGCCCGGTGGGCTCCCCGCCGGCAGGATCTTTCTCCCCCGACCTCGCCGACGCGCTCATCGACGGCCGCTGACCACGCCCCGTCGGGGCCCTCGCCGCTTTCCTGAACCGTGGCCGCCGAGCCGGGCCGCCTTCGCGGCGGCCACGGGGGCGGCCGCCTGGTAGGACTCGGCCGCCCTGTCGTAGCGGGTGGCGCTGCCGCGCCATCGCTTGAGGCGGTTGAAGCACCGTTCCACCACGTTGTGCCGCGTGTGGACCTGCTGGTCGAAGGCCGGCAGTCGGGGGCCGGCCACCCGACTGCCGCGCTTGAGGCGGTTGCGGACCTGGCCGGCCCGGAGCGCGCGGGTGAAGGTGCCGTCCTTCGCCCAGCGACGGAAGCGCGTGTGCGGGGAGGCCCACGCACCGTACCGCTCGGGCACGTCCCATCAGGCGACCCCCGTACGGAACTTCCACAGGATTTCGACGAGTACCTCCGCGTGGGCGGCTGTTCCGTTCAGGCCCGCTACGGGGAGCCGAGGTCTGTCCGGTCCCCGGGCCGACGCGAACCGAGGAGTACGTCGTGTCCTGCGGCGTCCCAGCCGTGGGCGAGTGCTCGGGCGACGTTGCCGGTGCCAAGTAGTCCTCTACGCATGGTGGGACGCCAACTCTTGCCGGGGGCGCGGCGAATCGGACCGCGGGCCCGGGCAGACCGGCACCAGAGACCCAGTTCTGTGGTCGCTCGCCATCCAGCTCCTCCGGGGCCTGGTGCTGTTCTTCCTCTCTTCCTCGTGTTTCGGCAGCAGGGGGGTCGCTCTCATTCCTGTGGGGTTGCCGATGGCCTCCGGAGACGCGGGATCTGCGCCTCGGTCCCGGCGGCGCCCGGGCAGCGCCAGTACGCCGACGAGACCGAGGACGTATCCGCCCTGCACTCCGTCGCCGTGCTGCGACGGCCGTGGGCTGCTGCTCCTGGTGCCACCGGCCGCTCGTCCGGTACCAAGACGTGGGAAGGCGGGGCGTCCTCAGGCCGGGGTGATTCCCCGGCTGATGCCGCCGTCGACATGCAGCTCCGTGCCGGTCGTGAACGTGGCGTCGAAGGCGAGGAAGAGCACCGCACGTGCGAACTCCTCGACCGAACCATGGCGCTTCATGGGAGTGATCTGGTCGCCCTCCCGCAAGAAGGCCTCCCTCTGCTCCGCGGTGAAGTCCGCGACCGCCATGGTGGGGGTTTTGATGTAACCGCCGCTCACCGCGTTGACCCGTACGTTCCTCGGAAGCAGTTCGGCTGCGAACACCTGGGTGAAGGAGCGGACCGCCGCCTTGGCTCCGGAGTACGCCGCCATGCCCGGGTAGCCCATCACGTTGGCCACCGACGTGCTGTAGACGATCGAGCCGCCCTCCCTGATCAAGGGTGCCAGCCGTTGCGTGCTGAAGAACGCGCCCTTGGTGTTGACGTCGAAGGTGCGGTCATAGCTGGTCTCCGTCACCTCTTCGAGCCGCTCCAGATAGGAAGTCCCGGCATTGACGTGCAGGAAGTCGATGGTGCCGAGCTTCTCCTCCACCTGAGTGGCGAGCTCCGCGATGTCGGCCATGCTCGTGATGTCGGAGCGGACCGTGTGGGCGGCCGGGCCGAGACCGGTTCTGACGGCTTCCAGGTTCTTCTCGTCATGGCCGGTCAACAGCACCTCCGCCCCGCCGGTGAGCAGTGCCTCGGCCACGCCCCGGCCCATCCCGTGCGTGCCGCCGATCACGACGGCCTTCTTTCCCCTGTACGCGGTACTCATGCCGTCTTCCTCAGCGACTCGATCGCCCGGGAGAGGCTGGCAGCCCCGTGGCCCTGCGCGGTCTGGTGCTCGAAGAGGGACTGGAGGGGGGCGAGCAGGTCCACACCGACGCCCTGGGCCCTGGTCGCGGTCAGGATGTTGGCCAGTCCGACGGTGTTGATGTCCAGGTTGGACGTCTCGGTGGTGTAGTCCCCGGAGTCGATCTCCTGGGCGAAACCGGGCAGGGCCGCGGCGGCCGCGTTCAGCCAGGGCACCAGCAGGGCCGTGATCTCAGCGGCTTTGATCTGCGCCGAGTCGCCCAGGGCCACCGACTGGAAGAACCCCGCGAACATCCCGTACATGCCGCTGAGCAGCGCGACGTCGTAGACCGAGGCGAGGCCGGCGTCCGCGCCGACGAACGTGCCGGTGCCAAGGAGGTCCAGCTGCTCGCGGTACGCCTCGAACACGGAGGCCGAGCCGCTGTAGAGGACGAACGCTTCGGGCGTCCCGATCGTCTGCGGCACCGCGTAGACCGCACCGTCCAGGTACTCCGCGCCGTGGCCGGCCGCCCAGGCGGCCAACTCGCGGGCCGGCTCCGGGGTTCCGGAGGTGAGGTTGACCAGGACACGGCCGGTGAGGGTGTCCGCGGCCGGAGCGAGAACCTCTCGTACGGTCTCGTAGTCCAGCAGGCAGACGATGACGAGGCCGCCCGCCGCCAGGGCTTCGGCGGCCGTTGCCGCCCGGACCGCGCCCTTGGCGACCAGGCTGTCCGCCTTGGCCTGCGAACGGTTCCACACGGTCGTGGGATGGCCCTGTTGCAGGAAGGCGGCGGCCAGCACTTGGCCCAGGTTGCCCAGACCGATGACCGTGACGGGCTGCTTGGAATCGGGGTTCATTTCGCTCCTCCGTTGCGTGGGCGGCTTGTGGT
This sequence comes from Streptomyces sp. NPDC003016, assembly GCF_053591455.1. NCBI lineage: Bacteria > Bacillati > Actinomycetota > Actinomycetes > Kitasatosporales > Streptomycetaceae > Streptomyces > Streptomyces sp. NPDC003016. The sequence continues at coordinate 53,017 of NZ_JBSFTV010000013.1, read as the reverse complement.
CACACCTTGCTGGGGAGACCTGCCGATCGGCTGTCGGCCGGCTGTCGGCCCGTGCCGGCCGCTCCGACAGACCGGTACGGAGGCCGGGCTAGGGTGAGGCCATGCGATTCGGGGTGCTTGGTCCGCTTGCGTTGTGGACGGACGGCGGTGAGCCGGTAGGGGTCCCCGGGGCGAAAGTCCGTGCTTTGCTGGCCCAGCTGCTGGTGCACCCGGGACGCCCGGTGTCCGTTGAGCGGCTGGTGGACGACTTGTGGGGCTCCGTACTGCCGGACGATCCCGGCAACACCCTTCAGGGGAAGGCTTCCCAGCTGCGCCGGGTCCTGGAGAGGGCCGAACCCGGTGGCCGTGAACTCGTGGTCTCCGGGGCATCGGGGTATCTGCTGAGGATCGGCGCCGAGGCCGTCGACGCGGGCCGGTTCACCGCTCTCCTGGACCGGGCACGGACCGCCGGCGCGTCCCACGCGAAGGCGGCGTTGCTGTCCGAGGCCCTGGGGCTGTGGCGGGGTGAGGCGTTCGCGGACTTCGCCGCCGAGCCCTTCGCCCGTGCGGCGATCAGCCGGCTCGCCGAGGAGCGGCTGGCCGCGCTGGAGGAACACGCCGAGGCAAGAATGCAGCTGGACGGCGGGAACGGGCACGGAGAAGGGCACGCCGCGCTCGCCGGTGAGCTCGACGGTCTGGTGGCCCGGTACCCGCTCCGGGAACGGCTCCGCGCCGTACAGCTGCGCGCCCTGTACCGGGCAGGGCGTCAGACCGAGGCGCTCGACAGTTATGAGGATCTACGGCGCCGGCTCTCCGACGAACTCGGCCTGGAGCCGGGCAGCGAACTGGTGAACCTGCGACAGGCGATCCTGCGGCAGGACCCCGCACTGGACGCACCCCGCCCTGCCGGTACGAATCTGCCCGCCCCTGTCGCGGGAATCGTCGGCCGGGAGAACGCCGTTCTCGGCGTATGCCACATGCTCGGTTCCTCTCGCCTGGTGACGCTCACGGGGCCGGGCGGGGTGGGGAAGACGCGGTTGGCCGTGGAGGCCGCCGGGCAGGCCGCCGCCGGCCGTCCCGACGGCGTGTGGTTCGTCGAGCTGGCCGGGCTCGACCCGTCACCGGGCCACGGCGGGGACGCGGACGCGGTGGGCGCGGTGGCCGGAGCGGTGATGAGGGTCCTCCACATCAAGGAAGCGGGCGAGGCCGGAGAACAGGGGTCCCCGGTGGGCCGGCTGACCGGTGCCCTGCGGGACAGGCGTCTCCTGCTCGTCCTGGACAACTGCGAGCATGTGGTCCAGCCGGTCGCCGAACTGGTCGGGACATTGCTGCGGGACGTACCGGGGCTGACCGTCCTGGCGACCGGCCGGGAACCTCTCGGGGTCGGCAGCGAGCGGGTGTGGCCGGTGCCGCCGCTGGAACTGCCCAGCGCAGTGGATCTGTTCATGGAGCGGGCCGGCACCGCGCCCGGTTTCACCCTCGACCCGGACAACGCCGAGGCCGTCGCGGTGCTCTGCGGACGCCTGGACGGCATTCCGCTGGCATTGGAGCTGGCGGCCTCCCGGGTACGGACCATCGGCGTACACGGCCTGGTGACCCGCCTGGCCGACGACAGGTTCCGGTTGCTGGCGGGCGGAACCCGGACCGCGCCGGCCCGGCAGCGGACCCTGCGGGCGGTCATCGACTGGAGTTGGGAGCTGCTGACGGCCGCGGAGCGCGTCGTGCTGCGTCGGCTGTGCGTCCACGCCGAGGGCTGCACCCTGGAGGCGGCCGAAGCGGTCTCCGCCGGAGACGGCGTGAAGGCTGCTGAGGTACTCGACCTGCTGGCACGTCTGGTGGACCGGTCGCTGGTTGTGCTGGACGACCGCGCGGAAGGCCCGCGGTACCGGCTGCTGGAGTCCGTGAGGGAGTACTGCCTGGAGCAACTGCGGGCAGCGGGCGAGGCCGAGGACGTACGAGAACGGCACAGTCTGTACTACACCGAACTGGCCTTCCGGGCCCAGCCCTTGCTGCGAGGGCCCGGGCAACAGCGCCAGCTGCGGCGGCTGGACCAGGAGAGCGCCAATCTGCGCCGGGCGTTCGCCTGCGCCGTACAGCGGGGAGCGGCGGACCAGGTGCTGCGGACGGTCAACGCGCTGGCCTGGTACTGGGTACTGCGCGGCCGTCTCGCGGAGGCCCGGCGGGCCCTGGACACAGCCCTCGCCGCGGCCCCCGCGCAGCTCACGCCCGAACGCGCCCTGGCCATGGCCTGGCAGACGGGCATCGCGCTGCTGGAAGGCACCGCAGCCGACGGAGCGGAGCGCATCCGGGCGGTTCTTGCGGCGTACGACGAGGTCGACGATGCTCCGGGGCAGGCCACGGCACTATGGTTCCTGGGGGCCGCGCAGATGGGTTCCGGTGATGTGGGCAGCGGGGAGGCACTGGTGGACCGGGCCCTGCGGGGCTTCCGTGCGCTGGGTGACACCTGGGGAACGGCGGCGGTCCTGAGCGTACGAGCAAGGCACGCGATGGCCCGTGGGGACCTGGACGCGGTCGGGCGCGACGGGGAACTGAGCGCCCGTCTCTTCCACGAGGCCGGCGACCAGTGGGGGCAGTTGCAGACCGTCTTCCCGCTGGCCGCACTGAGCGAGATCACCGGCGACTACGCACGGGCCGCGCGGCTGCAGCGTGACGGACTGGAGATCGCCGAGCGGCTCGGGCTGTGGACGGAGGCCGCCAAGCGGCTGTCCGGCCTCGGGCGGCTCGCCCTGCTGACGGACGACTGCGCGCAGGCCCGCACGTATCACCGGCGGGCGCTCAAGCTGGCTCGCGAGCAGAATTTCAGGTCCGGGGAGGTCGACGCCGAGATCGGCCTCGGGCTCGGTGCCCGCAGGGAAGGCGACTACGACCTGGCCGAGACCCACATGCGCGGCCTGCTCTCGTGGTTCCGAGAGGTGGGTTACGGGCCCGGTACCTCGCTGGCACTGGCCGAACTGGGTTTCATCGCGGAGCTGCGCGGCGACGCCGGCGCCGCCCGGGCTCTGCACGCGGAGGGTTTCGGCATAGCGGGTGAACTCGGCGATCCGCGTGCTTTGGCCCTGGCCCTGGAGGGACTGGCCGGCGCGAGAGCCCTGGCCGGGGAGCACGGGGAGTCGGCGGCTCTGCTGGGCGCGGCAGCGGCGGCCCGGAGGTCCGTCGGCGCTCCGCTGCCGCCTGCCGAACGACGGGACGTGGACCGTGTCGCGGCCGCGTCGCGCGAGGCCCTGGGACAGGACGCCTTCGCTGCCGAGTTCGACCGTGGCACCTTGCTGGACTTCGGCCAGGTGCAGGCCCTGGGCACCGGCTGACAGGGATCTTCCGTGCCGACGCCGACGCCGAGCAGGCGATCGGCACCGCGCCCGGGGCACCCGGCGCCCATGGCTGCGGGTCCCGCCCGCAGCGTGCGAGAGGTCTGGGCGGGGGGCGGTCCTTCGGGAGGTGATGTCTGGGCGGGGAGCGGTCCTTCGGGGCGTCGGGCAGGAGCCGTGGGTGACGTGGTCAGTCGCACGAACTCGCCGTCGACCACGCGGAGCCCGGCACACGCCGCAACGGGTGAGGTGAGGGGTGCGCCGCTGAGGTGGGGCGCGGTGGGGAGACCTGGCGGGCAAGTCGGCCGACCATGACCTATGGATCTTGTGGAACGGTGCCGGGCTCTTCATCCTGGGCATACCTCTCCCACCCCTCGTGACCACCGCCCCCGCCAGGGAGCCTCGGCCGACCGGCTGAGATGCTCGCGGCCGGCTCCGTTCAGGCCGGCCGTCAGCCACGTCGCTACCGCTGACGAGGATTTCAGGGCAGCGCGGAGCGCGGAGCCCGCCGGGAACCTTCGCACGCATTCCGGTCGGGCCGCGCCATGCCGAACCATCGTCGTCCCCACGTCTGCGCGAAGGGCTGCAAGGTCAGCCCTGTGTCACCGCTTGCTCCAGGGCGGTCTCGAACTCGGCTTCGGTGGCAGGGCGTTCATCAGCGAGATGCAGCGGCTCTGCCTGTTCCTGCGGGCCGACGGCCAGGTCCCAGCGGAGCTTGGCTGCTGTCCATTCCGCGGCGTGATTGAGCCCCGGCCATTCCTCCTGGTCAGCGGCGCTCATTGGTCTTTCCGTCGAGGGAATTCAACGACCATGGCGGGGAAAGCGCATGGTGCGAAGGGGCGCTGCCGGATTGGATTGGCAAGGTCGAGACGGCTTTCCGGTCATCGGACGAGAGCGGGTCACCATCACGTCGGTGGTGCTCGCCGTCGTCCAGCTCCGGCTCGACGTACTTCCCACGGTCCAGGCCGACTCGAGCAGTCTGCGTCTCGTGCAGATCGGCGGCGCGCCCTTGCACCGGGAGACCACCGAACGGACAGGCCCCGCATGGGGCTGTCGCCTGCAGCAGGTCTTCGGCATGGCCGAGGGGCTGCTCACTCTCACCCGGCCCGGCGATCCGGACGAGACCGTGCTCACCGCGCAGGGCCGCCCGCTCTCGCCCGACGATGAGATCCGCATGGTCGGCGTCGACGGCAAGGACGTGCCCGCCGGACGGCAACCTGGTGGTGACCGGCCGTCTCAAGGACGTCCCGCGGCAGGCTGACCACGAAGACCCATCCGGCCGGTGACGGGCAGGGACGGCCGCCGGCCTTTACCATCACCGCCGGGAACGTCGACGACTGCACCCCGTTCGAGCAGGTCATGGCCCTCTTGAGCCGGGTCCTCCGCTCCCCAGTCCCACAGGGCCTGGAGGACCGGGCCGAGGCGATACCCCTGCGGAGTGAGCGTGTAGCGCACCCGAGGCGGCCAGCCCGGACGGCGGTCGCGCTCGACGACTCCGGCCTCGCCGAGCTGTGCCAGCCGGTCGGACAGCACCTTGTCCGACAGCGTGGGCAGGGCCCCGCGCAGTTCGCTGTAGGAGCGGTCGCCGCGCAGCAGTTCGCGAACCACCAGCGTTGTCCAGCGGCCGTGCAGGGCCGCCAGCGTGATCTCCACCGGGCAGGTGGGAGTGGGCGCCGCGACGTTCGCGTGCGGGTCGTCGGGCAGCCCGGTCAGGTGACCAACCGTTCGGTGAGCCACGGGAGCGCCTCCTAACGTATAGAGCACTTCGATTATCCCGATCCGGAAGGACGTCTGTCGATCATGCGAGAACTGGCCGACCGGCCTGAAGAGGTGCCCGCAGTGTTCGCCGCGCGGTTCAACAGCGGCGATGCCGCCGCGTTGGCGCAGGTCTACGAGGACGCGGCGGTGCTGGTCCCGGAGCCCGGAGCGCCGGTGACCGGCCCGGACCTGCACGCCGCCAACGGCCGCCTGCAGAAGCTCGGAGTCCCCATCTCGGTCCGTCCGCGACACGTATACCGCAACGGGGAGCTGGCGCTGCTGATAGTGGACTGGGTCATCGACGGAGCCGGCCAGGACGGGCGGGCGGTGCACGTCGAGGGCACCGCCACCGACGTCGCCCGGCGGGGCTCGGACGGCCGCTGGCGGTACGTCATCGACAACCCGTTCGGTGCCCCTTCACAGTAGCTCGCCTCAAGGGGCGTCCCGTGAATGAGCCTCGCCCCGGTCAGGGTGTGATCGGCCGCGATCGGCCGGTGCGGGTCTTTCGCCTGTCCGGCGAGGCTGGGGTCGTGGAAGCGGGCGATGCCGAGCATGGCGTGATGGACACCGTCACCCTTGAGACGGCAGTCGCGGAGTATCTTCCAGATCTTCATGCGGGCAAGGACGTGCCCGACGCGGGCTCGGGCCTGTTTGTGGGCCTCGTTGCTCGCCTCCTGCCCGGCGGGCAGGTCCTGGCCGGCCCGGTGACGGTGTGGTCGCGGGCAGGTACCAGGGTGGCGACCACCATGAGCACAGCGTCCCCGCGGAACCTTTTGCGGGGCCGGAGCGCGATCACCGGCCCGAGTCGGCCGATGACGCGGTCCGCGGCGGACTTCGAGATGCCGAAGAGCGGGGCCGACCGGCGCAGCGTCAAGTTCGCACACCAGTACGTCAGTACGCTGCGCCCCGTAGCATCCGGTATTCCAGCGGCAGCCCCACGGGCGCCCCCGCGTACCTTACCGGCGCCCCCGCGGCGCAGGGCGGTCAGCAACTCGCCGAAGCCGCGCGGGCTCAGTCCGGTGAACGGGGCTGTCCAGGACGGCTCCGACGCCGTGATCACCCCAGCCACGTCGAGACGCTCTCACCCGTGCACGGCAGCCCGACGGCCCCTTCGGCCGGGCAGGTCGCCGTTGCCTCCCAGATGGGCGACCATGCGACGCAGGACGTTGACCGTGGTCACGAAGCCGGCCGTAGCGATGCCTTCCTACGTCTGCTGATGCACTCGCACGTTACGCTCCCCGGCCCGTACACACCCCGCCTCCCCCACCTCCCCCGCCTCGGTCAATGTCATGGCTCCCACATCCTCCGTCAGCCACCCACAGGCGACGAGGTCGTCGAAGACGCTGTCGAAACCGATCCCGTCCCACAGGTACGCCGTACCCTGCACCCTGCTCGGCGCCCTCACGCTCAGCCCACTCCGCGGTGCACCCGAGGCCGCACCGGTGCGGTCCGGGACCGAGGCCGACCGCGACGGTGACGGCCGCCCCGACCTCGCCGTCGGCGCGCCGAACGCGAAGGCCGGGTCGCGGGAGTACACCGGAGCCGTGGCCGTGTTCTACGGATCGGCCTCCGGGGTGTCCGCCGGACGGCGCACCGTCGTGCACCAGGACTCGTCCGGGGTGCCGGGGACCGCGGGGAGGAACGATGCGTTCGACCGGTCACCGGTCACCGGTCACCGGTCACCGGCCTCGGCCGACCTGGATGGTGACGGGTACACGGAACACCCGGGGAACATCCGCGTCAACGCGGGTGTGAGGTGCGGTCCGCCCGGACGCCCTTCGCACGTCGACCGGGCGGACCGCTCCGGACGGGCTTTTCCTGACCAGCCGGCTGAGGACCGCTGTACTGCGCGGTTCAACCGGCACGGGTTGCAGCATGACCGGATAGGTGGAGTGGGTGTATCCGGCCCGGACCAGTGGCTCTGCGCACGCCATTGTGACTTCGTCGTCAAGAACGGAGATCACTCGGTGTGGCAGATGCCCCGGTGCCTCCTCCGCGAGGGCGGGCAGCACCTCGGGTTCGAAGGCCGTGTCGATGACGGCCCGGTTGTTCGCGCGGGAATGTGCGAAGGCGTCGTCATATACGGCGAACCCGCCCGGGAGGTCGACGATCCGCGCGGCCTGGCGGCGGGCGAAGGCCGTCAGGAAGGAGTTGATCCGCTGTAATTCTGAGTCTGGTATGGGGGAGCACAGGAGGCCCTGGGTCATGGCCTCCTGCGAACGGCCTCCATGGGCTTCAGAACACCCCGGTCGCCTCGTTGTTGTTTTTGGCCTCGCCTCGGCCGGCCCTCCTGCCGCGCGGCGGGTGCGGGGCCTTCAGGCCGCACGGGAAGCGGGCACTCACACAACGGCGGCCGTATGCGAGGGATGGCTCCGGCCTCGGTCCCGGTCGGCCGCCCCACGTGGCCGACGACGAGCAGTCGGAATGGTGCCGGTTCACTCGAAGGAGCCGGTTACACACAACGGGTGCACGGTAGGACTGAGGTTGTTTGCCGCTGCCTCGCTCGAGAAGGTCCCATGCCAGCAACACCGATCGACATCACTTCCGCCGACCATCGCTACGACGCTCTGCGTCGCGGTTTCAACCAGCGCTGGATCGCCGAACCTGACAACGTCTTCCTGGCCGCCTCCACAGAGGACGTGGTCGCCGCCCTGACTGCCTATCTGAGCAGGCCGGCCGGCAAGCGGCGCCGTATCACTGTCCGTTCCGGCGGACACTGCTACGAGGACTTCGTCTGCTCGGCCGACGTCGGCGTCATCATCGATGTGAGCCAGATGGACGGCGTCACCTACGACTCCGAGATGAAGGCGTACTGCATCGAGGCCGGTGCGACGAACTGGGGCAGCACCACCCGGCTGTACCGCTCCACCGGCCTCGCCCTGCCGGGAGGGTCCTGCAGCTCTGTCGGGCTGGGCGGACACATTTCCGGCGGCGGCTACGGTCTGCTGTCCCGGCTCCACGGGCTGACGGTGGATTACCTGTACGCGGTCGAAGTCGTCACCGTCCCCGACGGCAGGAAGCCCGTGGTCAAGGTGGCCCGCAAGGACTCCAAGGAGACCGACCTGCAGGACCTGTGGTGGGGCCACACCGGTGGCGGCGGAGGAAACTTCGGTGTCATCACGCGGTACTGGTTCCGCGGCCTGCCGGAGCCGCCTGCCCAGGTCCTCCTGCAGGCGGTTGCCTGGAAGTGGGACGACTTCCTGAAGCACCCCGCTGCGTTCAAAGGTCTCGTCCGCCGCTACGGAGAGTTCTTCGAGTACGAACACGCAGGCACAGGTGGCCCCGAATTCCTCCATAAGACCGACTACAGCGACATGTTCACGCTCCTGCGGCTCACCCACCGCAGCGCCGGCAAGGTCGGCCTGACCGTCCAGCTCGACGGCACCCGCAAGGACTCCCCCAAGCGTCTGAAGGACTTCCTGACGTACATCACCCAGGACTTCTCCTCCAAGGAAGGCAAGCACTTCGTCGAAACCAAGCCCCTGGACCTGGCGATCGCTGAGCACGGGCCGCAAACCGACTGGTTCACGGCCACCAGCCTGCCGTGGCTGACCGCCACCCAGAGCCTCAACGACACCGGACCCAACCGGTGCGGCAAGTACAAGTCGGCGTACATGACCAGCGGATTCACCCAGCCCCAGATCGATGCGATCCACCATCACCTCACCAACGAGTACAACAACCCCACCGCGCTCCTGCAGGTCGACTCCTACGGCGGGAAGATCAACAAGACAGCCCCGGACGCGACGGCTGTGCCGCAGCGCTCCTCCGTCCTCAAGCTGCAGTACCAGACCTACTGGAGCTGGAACACGGACGCGAACAAAGATGGCGTGCACGACTACAAGGACGCCGAGGTGGACCCGGAAATCGCCGCCCCGCACCTGAAGTGGATCCGCGACTTCTACCGCGCCGTGTACAAGAACACCGGTGGCGTCCCGGCGGTGGCCGACCCTCAGCGGCCCGAAACCAAGACGGTGAACACCGACGGCTGCTACATCAGCTACCCCGACGTCGACCTGTCCGACACGACCGAACAGAACACCTCGGGACAGGCATGGTCCCAGCTGTACTACAAGGACAACTACGAGCGACTGCAGCGGGTGAAGAAGCGCTGGGACCCGCACAACATCTTCCACCACGCCCAGTCCATCGCCGTCCCGGCAGATCACTGAAACCACGCGTTCAGGGCCAGCCCGGCACGGGAACGGGCCGCCCTCGCCGATGCGTTCATCGCGCGAGAGGGGGGAGACCACAGCCGGCTGCGCAGGTGGGCGGCCGATGGCACCGGGGAGAAGGTCTTCAGCGCCCTGCCGGCCCAGGCCGATGTCGACGACGGCCCCGACTGGGTCGTCGCGGTGGATTCCGCCATCATGCGGGCTCATCAGCACACGGCCGGGGCCCGTCAAAAGGGACCCCGGCCGGGCGGGGGTCGTACCCGCGTGTGGGCAGGTCTTGGCCCACCTGCGGGTGCCCCGGTCTGCCAGTCGGCCTCGCGCGACCCCGCGCACGGTCCTGGCGTACAAGGCGCATTCACCGCGCGCCATTCGTGAACACCTTCGGCGGTGTGGCATCCGTGCGGTGGAGAGGACCTCCCGAGCCCGTCAGATCCGCCCGGACACGGTGGCTTTCCGGCCCTATGAGCCGGCCCCCGAGATGCCCTGGGCAAGCTGGGTCAGGACGTTCGCGATCCCCTGACCGCACGCGGCCGGGGCGATCAGCACTCCGAACGCCAGCACGGTGATCACGGTGAGCTGCTCATCTCTCAGGCTTCTGGCCTGCGTCCGGCGGCACAGGCGCAGGCGCAGGCGCAGGGTGATGATGACAGCAAGCAGCACGACCTGGGGGACGCATTTCAGTCATGACCCTGTCGTTTGGCTGAATCCAGTGCAATGCTGTGACGACGGTGATCCTCTCGCTCCCAGGCGAGGGCCGCCGCCCCTGGCCCTGTTCTGTGTGCTGCCACACGGGCGGGACCCGCCGTCCCTCCCGGCCCTCCCCACGGGAGGGACGACGGCTGCGCAGACACACGGCCCGCCCCACGGCTTCACGGGCAGTCGTTCCGACCACGCCGTAACGCGCAGCGGAGCAGGACGCGGCACCGCGAGCAGGCTGATCTCAAGACCCCGAATCCCGGATGACCATGGTGGACGCGCCCCCTCGGACGGCATGCGGCGTCTGAAACGCCGGGCAAGCGAGCGGCAGGTCAGCAGCACGAGCCGACGACAACGCACGGGCCGGAACCCTGGCGTGGTGTGGCTGAGCATTTCAGTTGGCCACCTCGGGCTTCCTGGCTGACCCGTCGCACCCGCTCCTGGCCGTCGATCTCTACGACGAACCCGGGCGGACCTTCCGAGTCCCGGCCCGGTGGTGCTCCGGGATCTCCGCCCATCTGAGCATCGCCGACTTGGACTTCACCGACTTCACCGATGTCGCGAATGCCAGGGAGGGATCGGCTACGTTCCGCGGTTTCGGAGGAACTCGAACGCCGACTGGTCAAGCTGAGCGCCCAGTCACGCGTGGGTTCCGGCCCGTGTCGCATATGCAGGGGGTCAGATGGTGACTTCGACGCAGTCGATGTCGGTCAGCTCCACCAGAAGCCCGGCCGCGCTTGCCGTGTTCATCAGCCTGTGCGTCCTCACCTCAAGCACGAGCACGAGCACTGGCGGCGCGGTGTGGAGGTCGCCGTCGTCTACGTGCGCGAGCACGGTGACCTGCGGGTGCCGTCACGTACCGCGTCCCCGGACCCGAGGGAGGGGGCGGACGATCGGTCCGGCGCGTAACCGCGGTCCCGCACCAACCAGACGGCTCGTGAGCCGAGTGAAGGCACGAGCCGCCACGCTCCGGCAGGCGCTGCGGCGACCCAGGAGGGCCACACTCTGCGCGCGGGCAGGGCCGGCGGCAGGAGCGGGTCGGGAGCGATGGACGTGAGGTGCAGGTGGTCGCTCGTATTACGCGGTCGGTGACTTCGGTGGTCGGGGTGCGGGGCCTGGCGATCGAGCAGGACAGTCCGCGGGCCATTCGCCACGCTCTCGCCGGGAGCAGGCTTCTTGGTCCGCCTGCGGCTGCCGACGCGTCGTGAGGCCGTTCCTGCGCCGGTGTGATGGAGCAGATCGGCCGTGACTGCGCAGCTCCGCGCCGTTCATGCCGAATTCGTCGGGGATGGCCACGACGATGGCCTCCGAGTCCGGGGGCCGGGCAACTTCCCTCAGGGGCACGGGTACGGTCATGCCCATGAGTGCAGCCCGCCAGCTTCTGGCCAACTGTGTTACCTGCACGGCGAGTAGGAGAATGTGATGACCCCTGACGACGTTGAGTTCCGCAAGCAGATACGGTCGGACATACCGCATTCCGCGCGGGTGTGGAACGCGTGGCTGGGCGGGAAGGACAACTACCCGGTGGACCGGGAGCTGGCCGACGCGGTCACGGCCGCCTACCCGCAGATGGCCGACATCGCGCAGGCATCGCGTGCGTTCCAGGCCCGGGCGGTCCGCCATCTCACCACCTTGGGAGTGCATCAGTTCCTGGATGTGGGAACAGGTCTTCCGGTGGAGAACAGCACCCACGAGGTCGCCCAGTCCGTCGCACCGCACGCCCGGATCGTCTATGTGGACAACGACCCCATCGTCCTGGTTCATGCCGCTGCGCTGCTGACCAGCGCCCCGGAGGGCAGGACGGCCTACGTGGATGCGGATCTGTCCGACACGGACGCGGTAGTGGACGAGGCGGCGAAGACGCTGGACCTGTCCGAGCCGGTGGCGGTGCTCCTGCTGTCGACCCTGGGACACCTGCCCCCGGCCGACGGGATCAAGGTGGTTCAGCAGTACATGGCCCGGATGCCGTCGGGGAGCTACCTGGTGCTCTGCGACACGGTGAAGACGCCGCAGACACTGGCTGCGCAGGAGGCGTACGACTCGGGTGACAACCCGCCCTACCTGGTACGGGAACCGGAAGAGATCACAGGGTGCGCCGAGGGCCTGGAGCTGATCGAACCGGGCTTCGTATCCATCGCGTTCTGGCGCCCGACGCAAGAGCATCCGGCAGCCGTCGACCAGTGGGGACTCGTCGCCCGTAAGCCCTGAAGGGCAAGACAGGCAGGTTGTCGGCCCTGTTCCGGGCCGGGGTGTCCGCGGTGGTGCGCCGTGTCAATGGGGCAGAGACCGTCGAGGTCATGCGTATGGCCGGGGCTTGGGCCGCTGAAGCCCCGGCCCGTGGCGGGCAAGGGGAGTCGGCCGTGCCGGTGCGTACGCTGCGGGCAGGAAGTCGCCCCGCGCCCCACAACAGCACGGTACGGGCTGTGACGGACATACAGGGGACACGCAGGGCCACAGGGCCGGGACTCCATCGGGTGCCGGCCCTGTGTGGCGTCCGAGTGCGGGAAGCACCAGAAGGCGGGCATGGCGGCGAAGGCCGGGCAGCTGATGCGGGATCACGGATGGACGCCGTCGATCCCCTGCCCGGGGCGCTGGAGCCGTGGTCATGCCCGTGCGGAGAGCGCGAGGAGTGCGGGCAGAAGGCCGGGCTGACGTTCGCGAAGACCCGGGAGCGCGGCCGAGATCGCCGAATTCGAGGCAGCTCGCGTCACCGCCCAGGGTCGAGCCCGCGCCCGGTCCGTCTATTCCGTCCTCACGATGCGTTCGACCGCGGCCGCCACCAGTTCTTCGCGCTCCGTCTCCGTGAAGACGTCCGGCAGGGTGAGCTGCTCGACGATCAGCCAGTTCAGAGCCAGCATGAGCAGCTTGACGGCCATCGCGTCGCCGGGGAGGCCGGAGGTCTCGTGGTAGGCGATGTTGGCGTCGACGTCGGCCCGGACTCGCGCGGTGAGGACCTCGCGCAGGGCGGGGCGGCGGGTGGCCTCGAGGCGGAGTTCGAGCAGCGCGAGGTAGCCGGTGCGGAAGGAGGCGACGCGGCCGATGAGTTCACGCATCAGCTCCGCGTACGTCTCCCGGTCACGGTCGGCCGCCCGGTGGCGGGCGATCGTGGCCTCGTCGGGCTGGAGCCGCTCATAGACGCGGGCGCCGGACTGGGTGAGCAGGTCGTCACGGTTGGCGAAGTAGTTGGACGCGGTGCCGGCCGGCACCGCGGCCTCGACGTCCACCGCCCGGAAAGTCAGGCCTCGCGCACCTTCCCTGGCCAGCACCTCGATCGCGGCGTCGACCAGGGCGGCGCGCCGCTGGTCGTTCCTTCTCACCATTGACACCACTCCATCCGTAGCACTACGTTCAAACCACTGCAAACATAGTAGTACATGTGGAGTTTTCAGGGATGTGAAAGCTCGTGTACTACGTAGGCGTCACGCTCGACGGCCGTACCGCCTGTCCCAGTGACGAGTGCGACTTCTTCCCGACCGGGGACGGACAGCAGACCGCCGCCCACTCCGCCTGGATCAACACGCTGCACCCCGAGACCGTCCCGACCGCCTACCGTGCCACCGCCGGCCTCTCCGACGCGCCCAACCGGCGCTTCGACACGGTCGTCATGGGCCTCGGCACCTACCGGTCCCCGCTCGACGCGGGGATTACCAGCCCTTACGCGCACCTGCGCCAGTACGTGGTGTCAAGCATCCTCAAGCCCGACATCGGCCCGGACGTCACCGTTGTCCCGGGCGACCCGCTCGCCCTCGTGCGCGAGCTCAAGCAGGAGGAAAACGCCGGCCTGGACATCTGGCTCTGCGGCGGCGGCAGGCTCGCGGGCGCTCTCCTCCCCGAGATCGACGAACTGGTGGTCAAGAGCTACCCCGTGGTCGCCGGCGCCGGAATCCCGTGCCTTCGACGGCGCCTTCGACCCCGTCGTCTTCGACGTCGCCGAACGCACCGCCCTCTCCAGCGGCACCACCCTCACCCACCTCATCCGCCATTACTGACCGTTTCAGAATGAGTTCGGCGCGAGAGCTTGACAGTTGAGTAATGATCATGACACCGGCCCTCGCCGGGACTGTTCATGGAGGGGGTGCTCCGGTCGTGGCTCACTTCCGAACCCCGGCCGAACCCCGGCCGAAGCCCGGCACACAGCACGCGCCCATGCCACAGCCCCAGACATCATTCACGCCCGGGTCCGGGGCGTGCGCCCGGGAACAGGTCTTCGTTCAACCGGGTACGCAGCAGCAGGAGCGCCCCGGTATCGGCCTGCTGGGCCAGCCGCTCGGGCAGCGCCCGGATCCGCAGATCGTCGCCGTCCCGGACCGCTTGCACGATCTCACCGTCCGGCTCAGGCGGTGGAGGCCGCAGCCGCTGCACCATCTGGTCTGCCATGGGCCGCCGGTTCAGCTCAGTGCCACAGCCACCATCGCCCACACGGCCGTGATCACCGCCGCGCAGAGCATCACAGTCCGTTCTCGCCCCGGCGCCGCCTCCCCCACCGGCCAGATGAGCGCACCGGATGCAGAACCGCCCGGCTCCGGCCTGGCATGTCCGGCCACCGGGTCGTCACCCAGCCGGTCTCGGGTACCTGTCTGCCGCAGCAGCGCACACAACGCGCAGTCGTCACCGCCGTGCACCGGCGAGTCCAGCCAGTACGCACACGCCCACAACCCCCGAGCGATCTCACCGTGGGAACCTTCCATGCCCGGCCAACGTCCGGGGCCCGCGAAAAGAACGCCCCTCAGCAGTAGTGCAACCTCACCGAGACACAGCCGTTAGCAAGCCGCGCGCACATCCACATCAGCGGTCTGCTCCATGTGGCCGCCCCAGGCTCTTCGCCTGCCCGGGCCGGTTCACCGGGTCTTCGTACGCCCCGCCATCACCCCGCCATCGGCTCGCCGAAGCGCCCTGGTGCTCAGAGCGCCCGCATCATCCGGTTGCCGGTGCGGTACCGCGGTGCCACCAGGTGGACGAGTTTCAACCGGGAGGCGGCGCCGGTCACTTGACGTACCGCAGCGGACGCGGCACGCCCGCGCCGCACGGTCCGAGGGCGTTGCGGCGCGCCGGTGTGATCAGCGGTGATCCGCCGGACGTCGAAGAACTCCCGGCTGCTTCATGCGGACGCCCGTGACGGGCCGGCCGGTGTCACGTTCGGCCAGTCCTTTGTCATCGGGCATTGAAATGCCCTGCCGGCCGGCAGTACGGGCGACAGGGCGGAAGCAGGGTGGGGTCAAGCGTGCCGTCGGGCCCACAGGGGGGTGACGAAGGCGACGAGGACGGCGGCGACGCCGATCTGGAAGATGTGCCGGATCCAGTCGATACCTCCGGTGTCCCGTACGCCGAAGGCACTGGCCAGCACATTGCCGACGAGGGCACCCACGATGCCGAGCACGATCGTCAGCCACAGGGGAATGGGCTGACGGCCGGGCAAGACGAGCTTCGCCAACAGGCCGATGATGAGTCCCGCGATGATGGCCCACAGGAACGACACGACAACTCCTCCTGTCCACTGCCCCGGCCTTCGGGGCTTAGAACCCGCGTGCCCCCGGAAGCCCGCCGTACTCGTCATCAGAATGACTGAATTCAGCATAGAAACGATCACTGCCATTCCTGCGCGACCGCGACAACAGCTCTGCGTCTGACCGAGCGCCCCGAGACACCGGGCTCAACTCACCCTGGGGAAAGCGTCGGCGCGAACATGGGGCATGGCACTGCTGGCAACACGGTAGCGGCCGTCGGGAAGGTCCGCCGAGGCGGTGACGCGCACAGTGAGCGGGCCGGCCCATTCGTAGCCGTTCTTCTCGCCGTGGCGGGCGAGAGCATCCGTCAGGGCTTGCCCCACCCGATCGCCGTGCCGGACCAGCTCCTCGTGTATACGATCGTCGATTCCGACTTCATAAGCGTTGGGCGCTATGACGCGGTTTTCGCTGCACACCACGGCATGGTCGTCGCATTCACGCCGCAGAGCATCGATCAGCTCGACCGGCTCGCTGTGGGAAACCTTGGCGAGTAGTGCGTTCTGCCAGCGTTCGAGGGCTTGTTCCCATTGATTCAACGTTTCCATAACCACACGCCTGCCCCGGGCGCCTCCCCGCACGCCTCAGTTGCCCGCGGCCTCCACCGACACCGTCGACCGGTTGCCGCCCGAGGTCATACACCTGCCGCGCCTGCGGGTTCACGCCGGTGGGTGAGCTGGGCCTGGAGCGGCCGGCTGAGGACCGTTTGTTTCCGGCAACGTCTCCCGCCCTCTGCGCAGCCGCCGGCACTCATCGCGGCCCGCTCTCGCCCGGGGAAGTCGGCTGTCAGGCACGTGTGCGCGGGCCTGGGGGAATTGTGCCGCTTTCGGCCGCATCAGTGAGCGGCACCAGCTCGCTGGTGCAGTGCCCACAGCGGCGCGCCTGGGCAGGGACGGGGTTGAGACATGCGGGGCAGTCCCGCTTGTCCGCCTGGACATCGTGATGCGGGGCGAAACGCTCGTGGATTTTGTTGACCGGCAGGACGACGAGAAAGTACAGCACGCAAGCGATGAGCAGAAATCCGATCGTGGCGTTGATGAAGTTTCCATAGGGAAATATGGTTTGGCCGATCGTGAAGGTTTTGCGGCTGAAGTCGCCCGTCGCACCGGTCGCCAGGCCCACCACAGGGGTCAGAAAAGCTTTCACGAAGCCGTTGACCACAGTGGTGAACGCGGCGCCGATGACGATACCGACAGCCAAGTCCACGACGTTTCCGCGCAGAATGAAGCTGCGGAAGCCTTGCAGCAAATCCTTCATCAGCTCAGTCCTTCCTCCGGGTTCGCCCGGACAGCGCAGCCGGTCTGCGCCTGCTCTCACCTCACGCATGCCCCTTTCGGCGTCGGCACACCAGCAGCGTCGAGCCGAGCCACCCGGGGACCGGGTTCTGGCCACGGTTCAGGACATTCGGGACAACGGCGAACAGAACAGATCAGCCGCGGCGGCTACGCAGTGCGGCGTTCCTACGGCGGAGACGCCGCTGCCGGCGACCAGCAGAACTGGGCCACCGGCGAAACTCATCCTCCTGGGGCCCGCGGTCTCTTGTCCCCTGCCCCTTCGGGCGCCTCGGGTTCCCGGCGCCCGTATGCGGCCGGGAACGTGTGGAGGCGCCGCGCAGCGGTGGCCGGCCGGACTTGTCAACAGGTGTGGCCTTCACCCTGCGGCGGGGGTGGCTCCGAGTCCGGCTGCGGGCTCGCAGACGAAGGGGCAACTGATGAGGCGGCAGCTGAGCTCCTGGGCGCGGAGAGGCGCGTGAACGTCAGGCTGTCGCCCTCAGGGCCTGCGCCCGCCCGCCCGGACGGACGATCCGAGGACTGAGTACCTCTGCGGTGGGCAGGCGAGGGGAATGGCTGACCTTGGAGAGCTTCTGCAAGTGACCATGCGCCGCCGTCGCCTGACCGTGCAGGCCCTCGCGGAGCGAACCGGAATCCGTACGCCACGGATCAGGGCGTTCGTGGAGGACGGGGCGAGTGGCCCCGTCCATCCCACTGAGCGGGAGCTGGCCGAACTCGCCGGCGTCCTGGGACTGCCGCTGCCCGAAGTCCTTCACGCAGCCCGGGTCGTCGACAAGGCCCTGGCCTGACAGCGTTCTGGTGCTCATGGCAGTGATCGCGGTGCTGTTGCCGGCACTTTTCCTCGGCTTAGTGCTTGTGCTGGGCCGATACGAGGAGCGTCTGTTCATGCCCCGGCCTGTCCGTCGGCACCGCCACTCCCGCACGGCCCGACATGCGCGACGATGAGAGGTGGCACCTAAGTCCGGCTCCACTGGACCCCGGCGCGCCGCTCGAACTGGCGTAGGGATGCGGACTGCGGGGAAGCAGACGATCATGCGTCCACTCCATGACTTCCTCGATCTCGACCGGCAGCTGACCCGTCGGGCCGCCTCCTGGGACTCCCCCTGGGCCCGGCAAGTGCTGCCGGCGGTCGAGTCCGCAGCGGAGAAAACGAAACTCTGGTGGGGCACCGCCCTGGTCATGACCGTCACGGGCGGGCACACCGAGCGCAGAGCCGCAGCGGCGGGCCTGGCCGGCATGCTTACCGCACAGGTGATCGGCAACGCGGGGTGCAAGCAGCTGTACGAGCGGCGCAGGCCCCCCGTGGAGATGATCCCGCACGACGATGCCGAGGACCGGCCGGAGAGCTCTTCCTTCCCGTCCGGACACACCGCGGCCGCCGTGGGTTTCACCGCCGCGGTGGCCCTCGTCTCCCCATGGTGGGGAGCGGCCTCCGCGGTTCCCGCCGCGATGGTGGCCGTGGAGCGTGTCCACAGCGGAGCCCACTACCCCAGCGACGTCGCGGTCGGCGCCGTCATCGGCCTGACCAGCGCCTGGCTGGTCCACCGCGCACCTCGGCTGCTGCTCCGCAGGCTGCTGTAATCCCCTGTACGGGGCGTCGGCCACCCGCATGGCAAGACAGAACTCGGGTACGCGGCCGGGAACGCCCCGTACCCGACACGAGCGGAGAGTCAGGTGTCATGGCGGCATCCTTTGAGATACGGCACCAGCCCGGCAAGGGCTACCCCTTCGCCCCGTTCGTCACCAGCGAGTGCCACGAAACCCACCGCGCCCGCCTGAACGGCACCGACTCCGTCAAACCCGACGCCGAAGCGCCCGTCCACGCCGTCGCCCCCGGCGCAGGAAAGGGAAGCTGACGTCCGGGCCGCCGGCAGTCACGCCGGGGCACGCCCACGCCGTGCCCCGGCTGAGCATGGAAAGGCAGGTAGGACGATGAGCACGTCCATGGCCCCCCGGCCGCGTCAGACCTCCGAGGCCGAGGAGCCGGTGGGTGAGCTGGTCAAGCAGGCGTCGGAGCAGGTCTCCCAGCTGATGCGGCAGGAACTGCGCCTCGCCCGGGCCGAGATGCAGCAGAAGGGCAAACGGTTCGGGATCGGCGGCGGCCTGCTCGGCGGATCCGGCGTGGTCGGCCTCCTCGCCCTCCAGGCCCTTGCCGCCACCGCGATCGTGGCGCTGAACCTGATGTGGCCGCTGTGGGTCTCCGCGTTGACCGTGACCGCGGTCCTGGCGGCGCTGGCTGCGGGGCTCGGCGCCGTGGGCAGGAAACAGATCAGCCAGGCGAACCCGCCCGTCCCCGAGCACGCTATCGACGGCGTCAAGGCCGACGTCGCTGAGATCAAGGAGAAAGCGCACCGATGACCGTCAACCCGCAGGACAACGGTTCCACGCCTACCCCTGAAGAACTGCGCGAGCAGGTGGAAGGAACCCGCGAGGAACTCGGCCAGACCGTCGAAGCGCTGGCCGCCAAGGCCGATGTCAAGGCCCAAGCACAACAGAAGGCCGCACAGACCAAGGAGCGGATCGCGCAGACAGCGGCCGCCGTGGCAGACAAGTTTCAGGAGAAGACCCCGGATCCGGTCCTGGAGAAGGCGTATCAGGCACCAGAGCGCGCGCACAGCAACCGTGGCCTGCTCATCGCCGGAGTCGCTGCGCTCGCCGTGCTCGTCCTCGTGCGCCGTAAGAGGAAGGGTCGCTGATGAAAGCCTCCACGGTGCCTGCAAGCCCATCGGCCTGGCGCTCGGCGCCGTCAGCGGCGTCGTGGCCGGCGCGCTCTTCGAGCAGGTCCGGAAAGTCAAGGGCAGCATGCGGCGGACCCACCTACAAGGGTGGCCCCCCGCCCAGGTGAAGACGGCCCGGCGCACCCGCACCCGGCCGATCACGCACAGCCTGGCCGGTACACCCGAGCCGGCCAAGCTCCAGCAGGTCCTGACGAAAGTCACCAGCACCAGACGGAAGTCACCAGCACCACAGGAACAGTCCCTGGTTACTACTGAGCCTCTTCCAACCTGGTGTGCGTGTGGAAGCCCTGGTCAGGGGCGCGTGCCGGATGCGGGAAATCGACCGACGACCAGGCGCTGACCAGCGTGGATGCCGGGTTGGAAAAGGCTCGACGAATAAACGCAGAACGTCGCAGCGTTGCGGGGCCTCATGAGCAATTGAGCGGTCTCCCCCACGGGGGGGCAACCCATTGGATGCCCCCCCACCCGTCGCCACCTCGAAACCCAGGCCCTTGGAGGGCGGCCTTCAAGGTGGCCATGGCCCGTTCGCAGAGGATGGAGCCTCTCCCTCGCTCGAACGAAGCCGGGAGCTTGAGGAAGGAAGGCGAACAAGCGAAGCTCCTGGTCGGCACGGGTGATCTTGACCGTGAACCCGTACCGACCAGAAGTCCGACCTCTCCGTACAGCCCACCAACCACCCACTCGCACCGTCAGACCGGAAAGGACTGACGGTCTTACCGGGTCACCCAAGGGGCAGCAACTCGGCACCGACCGGCAGCAGTTCCTCCTGTCGGCTGTGGACGACTGCCGGCTCGTAGGCGTGGCGGCGGCCCGGCTGCCACTGCCCTCCGGCGCATGGTGCCGGGTCAGGACAGCAAGAGCCAGGAACCCTCCTCTCAGGCCCCTGGATACTCGCGCGGTCGGCGCTCCGGTCGAGGGAAGGCCGGATGACCGTCCGGTGCCGCATCCGGCCGGTTTCGGTCTCTCCCCGGGCGGGAACACCGAAGCCGACCCGTACGGAACACAAGATCACAGGTGATTCCCCTCGGGGTGGCGGCGGTCCACGCCGTCGAGAGCGACGCCGGTACGGGCGGTGTGCTGCCGAACCTGTCCGGCAGCAACTCCTCGGAGCACGACGGCCTCTGCGACAACGAGACAGTCCCGGTGTTCAGGAAGACCACCTGCGTCACCGTCGAGTCGACCAGGGAGGGCCGGCCAGTTCGGTCTCCGGCCGGCCGGTCGGCCGGCCGGTCGTGGCGTGGCTCCTTCTCCGGGGAGGCAGAGCCTGCCATCCGGATCAACCAGTGACCGGGTGGTTCCTTTCGCACAGCGCCACCCGGGGAAGCGGCCGGCCGTATGAGCGTGGTGCAGAACGTGAAACCTCCTCCGGCCGGCTGCGGCCCCGCGTTCACGGGTCCGCGCGAGGTGCTTACGGCAACGAAGCAGCCAAGCACCAGCCACGGACGGACGGAAGACGAGGAGCTGGCTCAGCGTTCGCCGCCGGTCGGCCTTCCCAGGTATGTCAGCGGCCCCGGGTCCGCCACCGGTATCTCGGTGAATCCCAGCCGGTCGTAGAAGGCCCGGGCGGGGATGTTGGCGGTGAGCATGGACAAGTGGACTGCCGGGACACCCTTGCCCCGCAAGGCATGGAGGAAGGCGTGCATCAGAACCCGGCCGAAACCGCGCCGTTGCCAGTCGGGCAGCAGGTCGATGTGCAGATGGGCCGGGTACGCGGCGACCTCCGGGCGGACCATCCGCTCCGGGTGGTACAGCAACGGGATCATCTCCTGCGCCGGGGTACGCGGCAGGCCCTCGGGAAGCGGGTAGCGGTCCGCGACCCTCGGGAGCCATACGGTGCGCCAGGTCCTTACGAAGCGCGAGGTGTCCGCCGTGCCCAGGATGTAGCCGACGGCTCGTCCGGTCCCGTCGTCGAGCACGAAGGCAAGGTCGGGTTCGAAGTACGCGTACGGCGCGGCGAACAGCGTCGACATCAGATCCGGGTGGTCCGGGTAGAGGCAGCGGGAGTCGCCACCGTTGTCGGCCGTGCGGGCACAGATGTCGGCCACGGCGTCCCCGTCCCCCGGCCGGTACGGGCGTACGGTCGGCTCCTGCTCCTGCTCCTGCTCCTGCTCCTGCTCCTGGAAGGTGTCCGTAGCTCCGGCGGGAAGCGCGGTGTGGCCCGCGGCGGCAGAGGAAGACGTCGAAGGAGAAGTCATCTGGCGATGATGCCTGCCATGGGAGCGCTCCCACAAGCTCATTCACCGACCTCCGCCCCGTACCACCCCGGGGCGGGTTCCCGGCGGGCAGACCGGATAAGCGGCGCATCTCCGCCCCGAAATCAACGGGAGCGGCTTGAGTGGGGCGAAGCGGCGTTGACCGCTTACTTCGACGACCGGTTCTCAGGTGGCGCAGGATCGCCCGGCTCTTGATGCTCCGTCGATTCCGTCGCACGACGAGCGGAAGTCCGCCGTGCGGCAGTGACTGATGCGGGTTTGATGCTGCCCGGGCATCTGGCCCTGTGGCAGCGAACCGTGCGTGCATGCCGCGAAGTTCGAATAGTCGCAGGTCATGCTCTGAGGCAGACGCCCCACCCGGCCCGCCGACCGGTGGCGATCTCCATCTGCCACGGCACCGAAGCCCCTCGCAGACCGCTGGCCAACTGTTGGCCGACGTCATGCGCTCGCAACCAAAAAATACCCGATGGGGTTAAATCCAGGCATTAATCATGGGTTAAATTCTGCTAGGGTCCCGGAAGGAGGTGCACCACATGCCAAGCCAGGAAGAGCTGTTCGAGGCAGTGGACGCGCTGCTGGAGGGTGGACCGCAGTTGCCGCCTCCGGCGGAACGGGCCCGGCTGCGCGAGGCGGCCGGTGTCTCCCAGACCAAGCTGGCACAGGCGTTGAAGTCGACGCCTCAGACGGTGAAGAACTGGGAGAACGGCCGCTCCGAGCCGAGGCCACCGCGTCTGCAGGCATACCTGCGGCTCCTGGAGGGCTGGGCCGAGAGGTACCCGGCGCCGGTGTCCGCGGCCGTTCCCGCGGCTGCAGCCGTTCCGGAAATGTCCACCGGCCCCGCCTCCATGGCGCAGCCGATTCCGGCCGTCCCCGCGGCGGTGCCCGTCGCGAAGAGCACGCCCGCGGCGGGACCCGTGACGTCATCGCTGCGCCCGGCCAGGAAGCGTGTCGTGCCCAGCCGTGCCGCTGCTCCCTACCCGCACGGGCCGCTTGCCGTGCTGGACGGTGACGGGATCGCGTACGGCGTGGACGGGATCGTACTGGAATGCCCGGCGACGACGATTCCACAACTGGTCGTATGGGCCCTGGAAGAGTCGGGACTCGGCGCTGCGCGCCTGCACCGCAACGGCAAGGACTCCGACCCGCTGATCGTGCTGACCGTGTCGGCGGCCGTACGGTTCGGGCTGCCGGAGCGCCTGGAAGGCCCGGAGGCCCGCCGTTCGCTGCGGCTGGAGGAGGGCCACCCGGTCGTCAAGCAGATCACGAAGGCGAAGTGGAAACTGACGCAGCGCGGGTTCGGACCGTGGGCGCGCATCTACCGCCCGGCGAAGGCCGGACAGCGCCAGTGCGTGCAGCTTGCGATCCTGTCCTGGGACGCGCTGGATTCCCGCGCCTGGCCCGGGGTCACCGAGCTGGAACCGGAGGAAATCGCGCGCGTCCTGGGCGTCTACGCCCAGCGGGTGATCACCCCCCGCGGCTCCACCGCCGTCTCCGGCCTGGAACTGATGACGGCGCTGCGCCCGCCGACCCGAGCCGTGAAGGATGAGGCGACGGGCGAGTGGGTGCCCGGCCACAACCCCGGCTCCCTCGGCACCGAGCCGGTCGATCCCGCGCCACCGGAGGCCCCCGCCGAGCACCCTGTCGCGCAGGGCTGGACGGGTGGCTTCCTCGATGAGGAGGCGTACCAGTGGGTGCGCGACCCGCACCTGCTCACGGACGAGGAGTGCCTGCGGCCCTTCGCGGTCGGCCTGGACCTCAACGTTGCCTTCCTCGCCGCCGCGGCCCGGCTGGTCGTCGGCCTCTGCGGTCCCGACCACTTCGACCGCCCCCGGTTCAACAAGAAGATCCCCGGCAGCTGGCTGGTGGACCTCTCGCACATCGAGCTGGACCCACGCCTCCCGTCGCCGTTCACACCGTCCGGTCTGCGCCCGACGGGTCCGGCCTGGTACCAGACCCACACCGTTGCCTACGCACAGGAGCTCGGCCACGAGGTCCAGCCCATCGAGGCGTACTTGCGGCGGGAGACCGGCGCGTTCCTCGACCCGTGGCACGACCGTCTCAAGGCCGCGTACGTCGACACGATGGCCGACCTGGGGGTGCACGCGGACCTGGAGGACCAGCAGTTCCTCGCCGCGATGGAGCAGCACAAGCAGACCGACCCCGGCATGGCGGCCGTCCTCGCTGCCATCAAGGCCACGGTCAAGGGTGGTGTCGGCAAGCTGCGTGAGCGCCCGCAGGGGCGCCACTACCGCGACGGCGAACCGTGGCCGGCTCTTCGGCGCCCGACGTGGCGCCCCGACATCCGTGCCGCGGTCGTCTCCAGAGCCCGGGTGAACATGCACCGCAAGATGGCCAACGTCGCCCGCGCCACCGGACAGTACCCGCTCGGTGTACTGTCCGATTGCGTCGTCTACGCCAGTCCCGGCCCCGGTCCGCTGGACTTCCTGCCCTACTCCACCTCCGGCAAGCCGCTGCCCGGCTCCTTCCGCCTCGGCCTCTCCCCGGGCCTGGCGAAGGTCGAAGGGGTGCAGGAAATGGCCTGGGTGGTGGACCTGATGGAGAAGGGCCTCAATCCGGCCCGCCACATCAAGGGCGGCGACGCCGTCCTGGACGAAGGAGAGTAGAACCCGTGGGGGACATCGACGACGCCCTGGACCGCGCGGACCGTGAGGCATTCACCCGTGAGCCGCCCAAGAGTCTCAAGGCCCGCATCAACTTCCTCATGGGCAAGCTGAAGACGACCAAGGCCGTGGCCCGGGAGCTCGGTGTCAGTCAGCGGTCGGTGGAGCGCTACCGCAAAGGCGAACGGAGAAACCCTCCCCAGGAGATCGCCGACCGGATCGACACCGCGGTCCGTGCCCGCTGGCAGCCTCAGGTCCGGGGGCGCCGCCGCAAGCAGGCCGCTACCCGTACCGGTATCACCATCGAGACCCGCGCCCGCTTCGGCTACACCGCGCCCATCGGCACCACCGACGACGGCCGCATGCGCCGCCTCACCGTCCATCTCCCCCACCACTACGCCGACCGCCTTTTCCAAGCCCAGCGACAAGGCGCCGGGGACGACCAGCTCCGCGGCATCGTCGCCGAAGGCCTTCAAGAGGTCTACTTCAAAGACAACGGAACCCGCGCCGACCACCTCGAAGTCCACCTCACCGACATCGACTACATCGACGTCTCCTTCTGAGGAGCGACCACGCTGGAGACCCGCCACACCGGTGGTGACTGGGCACTCGATCTGGCCGCCTTGCGTTCGCGCCGGCCTGTTGGGTGTTTCGCGTCGAACCTTCGAAGGGCTCGGTGCTCGTCCCCCTGAAAGGGTCACGGGCTCCTGTCTCCGACCGCAGCCGCTCTCTGCCAGGACGGCGGCCAGGACGTGCACGACCTGGCCCGCGGAACCGACGTCGGGTGAGGCCCACGACTGACCGCCCCTTCGCAGCTGGTCATGGACCAGCTGCTCTACGCCCTTCTCGTGAAGTTCAGAGCATGATGAGCAGACGCGTCTTCGGCTTGAGCTTTCTGTTCACCGAACGACTTTGCACGTATACCTCCAACTTGGGATTGTGCCCCGCCTTCACGGAGACGGTCCCCTGGATACCCGTGCCGAACAGAAGACTGCGTGCCGCGTCGCCCGTGTATGCGCGGTCGGTGTCCTTCTCGACCACGATGACTTCCTTGTCGGGCTGAACCTGAACTCGGGTGCCCAACTGGTAGTAACACGACCCTCGTTCGTACGTCACGCCCGGATGTGAATCAACGAAGGACCGAATCTCGGCCTCCGTGTCGACCTTCAGGAGTCGATACTTGTCGGCCGGGACCGGTTCGAGGTTCGCCCGCACGTCGTCGATCGATACGTCCTGGCCGACCGTGAACAGGTTTTTCGTTCCGCGCACGCCCTGCTCGCGGCCACGGAGGAAGCTGGTGGCGGCAGCGCGCACGGTACCGATCGCCTCCTCGACACCCTCCTGGGAATCCGCATCCCAGATGGCGATGTTTCCGGCCGGGAAGCCGTAGTTCTGAGCGGTTCGTTTCGCCAGGGAGTCCGGAACGAGGATCGCGGAAGTCCAGTGGTCCGCAAGCGCACCCATCTTCGCCGCGATCTTGTCGAGCCAGGGGCCGAGGACGGCCATGTCGCCGTCGTGCCGTCTGTCACCGCCGGAGGCGTTCTCCTCGCCATCCGTCACCACGATCTGGAGGAAACTGTGCTCGCCGTACGCCTCCCAGATGTGGCCCAGGTCGTCCAGGGACTTCAGGGAGGCTTCGATGAGGGCCGTAGCACCATTGTTGACCTTGTACAGACCCCGCATGGACGGCAGATGCTTCACGTCCATGTCCCAGACCAGGTTCTCCACCTTGTGGTCGAAGGAGTAGAGGCTGATCCGGGTCTCATGACCGAGGCTGTCCGACTCGGCCTTCAAGCCCGCCACGAACTCGTCGACGACACGGACGAGTTGGCTCTGGTGCTGACGCATGGAACCTGAACAGTCCACTACCAGCGCGACGTGATTCACCTTGTGCTGGATCTTGTTGGCGGACACGTTTCCGCTCCTTCTCCGAGGTTCCCCGAGTGATGTCTCCACACTATGAGGAGGCACTGACAACGGAGCTTGACGGGCCATCACCCGCCTGTCCCGCGACAGACTCCGGGGCCGGGCAGGAGGTCGCGGTGAGAGCCGGACGCCCGTGTTCCGAGCCCAGCCGGCCGCGCAGGCCCAGCCGTCCCTGCTCGGCCTGCTGGACCGGCTCACCACGCCCCCGTCCAGGTCATCACCGACCTGCACGAGACGCTCGTACAGAACAGCCGGTCGGCCGCGCGCGTCGGCCGTCCTCCAGGCAGGCGTCACCGGAACTGCTCTGCGTGACCGGTACGCAGAAAAGGGCAGCGGGCGAGAGCGCGTTCCGTCGGGGACCGGACACGAACGCCGGTTGCTGGGGCCTGACTCGTGATGCCACCGGTGGTCAGGCAGAACAGTGTGACTGAGCGCGGTGGTCGGCCGGTGAAGCGTCGAGTGGTGGTTCATCCCGGGAGGCGTCCGCGGCGAGGCCGCGAACGGGTGCTCATCCCTGGAGGCCATCTCTGGTGGTCAGCCACGCGGGGACGGCGGAAGCGGAAAGGGATCAGGCCTGGGCGGCCGCCGCCACGATCGCGGCCGCCGCCGAGGCCGCCGCCAGCACCGGCTCCGGGGAGCGGTCGGCACGGCCGAGCATGAAAGCACCCTCCAGCAGAGCGATCACCGAACTCGCCGTGGTCCGGGGTGAGCCGATACCGCAGGAGGCGTAGTAGCCGGCCAGAGCGTCGATCCAGGAGGCGAAGACCTCGGACGTCGCCAACCTCAGCCCCTCGTGCGTGCTCGCCACCTCCAAGGCCACGGTGGCGATGGGACACGGGTCGGCGAAGTCCAGGGACTCCAGGGTGGCGGCCGCCCCACGGAAAGCCTCGCGGGTGGCTTGCACCGGGTCAGGGGCCTGGCCGAACAGGTCGCCGATCAAGGCCAGGTAGGCCGCCCCGGAGGTTCGGACCACCTCTTCGCCCAGCTGTGCCTTGCCACCCGGGAAGAAGTGGTAGGCGGATCCGTACGGCGCCTGGGCCGTCACCACAATCTGCTTCATCCCGGTGGCCGCGTACCCCTGGCGCCGGAAGAGTTCGGTCGCGGCGGTCAGAATGCGCGCTCTGGTGTCGCTTGTCGTCGTCATAGCGACTAGTCTCTCACTAGATCGGTCTATCAAATAGATCAGCAACGGGGGACGCGCATGCCTGCCATCGAACTCGCCTCGGGCGTCATCGACTACATCGACACCGGCACGGGCACGGGCCCTGACGACACGCGGGAAACGGTCGTCCTCGTCCACGGCGTCGCATTCGACGAGTCCCTCTGGCAGCCGGTGGTGGACGACCTGTGCGCGGATTTCCGCGTCGTCGTTCCCGTCCTCCCCCTCGGCAGCCACCGGCGCCCCATGCGCCCCGGGGCCGACCTGTCCGCCCACGGGGTCGCCGCGCTGCTCGCCGAGTTCCTGGACCGCCTCGACCTGCGCGCGGTCACCCTCGTCCAGAACGACGCCGGTACCGCCCAGCTCCTCGTGGGCACCCATGAGAAGCGCGTCGGCCGCCTGGTGCTCACCTCCTGCGAGGCCCTCGACAACTACCCGCCGGGCACCCAGGGCCGGATCCTGCAGGCCGCGGTCCACGTCCCGGGCGGGCTGTTTCTGCTCCTGCAGTCCTTCCGCTCGCCCTTCCTCGCCGGGATGCAGAGCTCACTGGGCGGTATGGCCAAGTATCCGATCCCGTACGAACTCGTCCGCCGCTGGTACGGCCCGCTGCTGACCGACCCCGCCGTCCGCCGGGACTTCGCCGCGTTCCTGCGCAGCACCCGCAAGGACACCTACCTGCGGGCCGCCGAGCGCCTGCGTACGTTCGACCGCCCGGCCCTCGTCGCCTGGGGGGCGGAGGACCGCATGATGCCGCCCGAGACCGGTCGCCGGCTCGCCGAACTGCTGCCGCACGGCCGCTACGTGGAGATCCCCGACTCCCGCACCCTGATCCCGCTGGACAATCCCGGGGGCCTGTGCGCCGCCCTGCGCCGGTTCATCGCGGACACCCCCTAGGAAGCCCGGACCGCCGACAGCAGCCTCGAGGCCCAGGGAATCGAGCCCGTCGGCCAAGGGGGGTGGGTGTCGTGGCCGCACCATGCCGCCATGAGCAGCGGACGGATCGATTTCGCCCGTGAACTCACCGACAGGGGCGTGCCGTTGTCATGGCAGGCTCTGTGGTCCCGGTGGCGCCCCAGCGGAGTGCTCAGCGGCTGCGACGGTGAGGGCCGTACATCGGGTTGGGCACCTGGATGCACTCCGGACTGCTGCTCAACGG
Source organism: Streptomyces sp. NPDC003016 (assembly GCF_053591455.1). NCBI lineage: Bacteria > Bacillati > Actinomycetota > Actinomycetes > Kitasatosporales > Streptomycetaceae > Streptomyces > Streptomyces sp. NPDC003016. Next base: position 24,477 of record NZ_JBSFTV010000013.1, on the reverse strand, counting down.
CAGCACCGGCGAAGTGTTGCGCGACGACAGCGGCGGACCCGGTGGGGTACTGGCCGGCAGCAGCCTCGCCCGGTTCGTCACCATGGTGCGGCTCTTCGACGAGCACCGCCGTGCGCAGTATCCGTGTCGGGCGGACCGGCAGGACGCCGCCGGGTGGCTGCGTACGTGCTGCCGCCTGACCGGCCCGGTGGCCATGAAGCACGGAGCACGGGAAATCGTCCTGGCGCCTACGAGGCCGGAGACGGCACGTGGGACTTTGCGTCCCTCGACGGACGCGCACCATGACGGTTCACTGCCGCGTCCCCGCCACCGTCTCCGTCCCTGTCCCCCGTGGCACGGATGGCGCTCAAGCACGCTCTCGAAACCCCGGACACCGCCGGCAACCGCATAAACGTCATGGCCTCCCACAACTAGCGCGAACGTCAAAGGCACCCGCCCCGGACCGAAGTCCGGCCACCGGCCAGAGTCCGGCTTTCGTCCCGCGAGGCTGAGAAGATCTTCGAGAGTTCCACACCACTGCTGGCGGCCGCGGCCCCCTTGCCTGGCCCAACATATTCAGCGACTGGGCGCTGAGCGCTCACGAGGCGGCAGCGTGGCTGGTCACAGGGGCCTGCTTCCCTGGCGGTGCGGGGCAGGTGCGAGGGGTGTGGTGAGGACAGGCACATCCGCCGGGTCGTGGTGGATGCGAGCCGCGGGCATCCCGTCGTGCAGCAGGATCTGGGCTGCTTCTGTGACCATGGCGGGCGGCCCGCACAGGAACGCCTCACGCTGCCCCCAGGGGCCGAAGTCACGCAGAACCTGCGGCAGAGTGCCCTCCCGGCCGGCGATGTGCTGGTGGGAGACGGCTGCGCGTACGGAGAGCCAGTGGTGGCGTTGCGCCATCCGCAGCATGTCGTCCAGGCCGTAGAGCTCTTCCCCGGTACGAGCCCCGACGAACAGATCGACATGACGCCGCATGTCCCGCCGGGCTGCTTCCTCCAGCAGGGCACGGATCGGTGCGAGGCCGGTTCCGCCTGCCACGCACACCAGGTCCCGGTCACCCGCCGCCTGCAGGGTCATGTCCCCTTGCGGTGGTCCCAGCTGCACGGTGTCACCCAACGCCGCGTGGTGGACCAAGGCATTGCTGACCTGTCCGCGGGCCACGGCACGTACGTGAAAGGTGAGGGTGTGGTCCGGACGCGGGGCGTGGGCGGGGGAGTAATGGCGCCAGGCTCTGGGATACCAGGGTGTCTCCATGCTCACGTACTGACCCGCGGTGTAGAGGTACGGGATCTCTGGCTGGACGGTGATCTCGGCAATGCCGTGCCCACGGTGTACGTGCCGAACGATCTGCGCGGGCCATGTGGCGGGACGCAGCCGGGCGTCGTCGTCGGCAGCCAGGATCATGACCCGCGATGCGGTGGTGTAAGCGCGCGTCCAGGCGGTGGCCGCCTCCGCCGTCCAGGCGGTGCCGGCAAAGCGGGCCAGAGAAGCCAGGAGGCATTCGCCCACCGCCGGGTAATGAGCTTCGAGCGCCCCGAACTTGCGGTGGCCCCGTCCCAGCAGGGAGCAGAACCGCACGAGGTTCTCCGGATCGTCGGCCAGGTCGACTATGCGCAGCAGTCCCCGCAGCAACCGGTCGCGCTGGAGGTCCATGTTGTCGGGGAAGAGCTGCCTGACCTGCGGGTAACGAGCAAACAAAATGGCGTAGAAGTACACCGTCATCTCAGCCGCCTGCGACTCGACCACCGCCAGGCTCATGCGGACCAGCGAAATCTCACGGGGAGTGAGCGGCGCAGGCGCCCTCCCGGGCGCCGACGGACTCCCGGGGGGCGGCACGGACGGGCGCTGCGGCGCCTTCGGTCGGAAAGCAGAGCTGAAGGCGTCGAAGGCAGGCACGGAGCAGTGTCGCAATCGCAGTAGTGGGGCTCACTTGGGAGTAAGGCTGATGGAGGGTGCCCGAAATGACGGACGGCAAACACATGGGCCTCCGTACCGTGCAGCGGCGAGGCACAGCGGTCACCACCTGTCGGTCGGCCTGCCGGGTAGTCAGGACGTTCAGTTCACTGAGCGCTGGTCATGGTCTCATCCGGTTGGCACAAGGCGGCGAACGGGGCGACCGATCCGGCCCGACGGGCCGGCGCAGCGAGCCGACTGCACCCCTGCCGGACGAGGTGTATCAATGGTGCGCTTGCCGGCCGCCACGTGCCGCCGCGCATGCACCCCGCCCACCGGGGCAGGTGGCACCACACACCTCACCCCAAGGAGCCCTTCATGATGATCATCGGTATTGTCGCCGTCTGCGCAGTTCTCGCTGTCCTCGCTTTCTTCGTGCCCCGCCTGTCCCGCCACCCCGAACGCGGTACGCAGCGGACTCTGGGAGCCGGAACACGCGCCGGCGGCAAAGCCCCCGGGGTCCTGGGCCGGATTTTCAGCAAGCCCTTCCGCAGCAGCTCCAACGCCGTGGGCCGCAGCGGCTCCGCCGGCCGACGAGCCCGCGGCCGCATGCCGTTCTAATGGCTCGGCTCACATCGTTGGCCGGGTGATCGACGTGCTGCTCGGCGGTCAGCAGACTGTCTCCAGGACCTGATCTTGGAGGCGGTCGTGGGACGTCGACCGGTTGTGTTCGTCCGGCCGGTCAGCATGGACGAGGGCCGCAGGCTGGAGCGGATCAGCCGGACCGCGAAGGGCCCGGTCCGGTTACGCCGGGCGATCGTGATGCTGATGTCCGCCCAGGACCAGACGGTCGAAGACATCATCTCGTTGATACAGGTCGGCGGGGACTCCGTGCGCGATGTCATCCACGCGTTCAACGAGCGGGAGCTCGCCGCGCTGGTCGAGGCGACCGGACACCGCCTTCCCCCCCAGCCCTCACCGCAGCGGACCCCGCCGAGGATGTCACCGCACGCCTCGAAGCGGCCGGTGCACTGGACCTCCGCTTCCTCTCCCCCGCCGACACCATCCGCTGGCTGAGCACTCTGGGCGAATGGCCGCAGCGCATGCCCGCCACGATGGAACCGAGCCTGCACGGACTGGTCAAGACCGACCTGGACCGGGTACGCGACGAGGCGGAGAACACACGCCGCGAGCGTGAGCGCCGCAGGGAGACGATCCGTGTCGGCGGCCGGGACTTCCACGTCCCGCCCGGGGGCTTCGCCGAACTGACAACCGAACTCCAGCGGACCCTGGTCACAGGTCTGCGCCCCCGTGGCCGTGCGGTCTTCACCTGTCCCCAGGCCCCGGAACCGGCCAGGCGGTCCTCAGGGCCGGGAGGCAGCCGGGCCGGACGATGCACCGGCCGCGCAGACACGGGGGCTGTCCCCGGCCCAGCGCGGGGCCATCGGCTACGTGGGCGAGCGGTACGCCTACCACTGGCCGCGAGCGAACCACAAGGACGCCACGGACGAGACCAGCTGGGTGTCCATCCAACGGAGGTCAGCGCAGCGCTGCCCGTGTGGTGTCCGTACGCCCCGGGTTGCTCCGCCTACGCCGTCAAGGCGCTGCACCAGGGTGGTGCGCTGTGTCTGCCGCCGACGGAACTTTCCCCAGGAGCCATCGGCTTTCCGCGGCCTGCCGTTCACGCTGCGCATAATTCGCCCGCAGCACAAAGGGTCCGGCCGCCCCTCGGCCGCCCGATAGCGTCACGCCATGGAACTCATCCAGATCACCCCTGCCGTCTGGCAGTTGCCCTTCCCCGTCGGGCACGTCCACATCGTGCGTCTGCCGGACGGATACGCCCTGATCGATACCGGTGTGCCGGGGTCCGCCCCGGCGATCCTGAAGGCCCTCGATCAGCTCGGGGGCCGTCCTCAAGACGTACGGCAGATCGTTCTGACCCACTCCCACGGCGACCATACGGGCTCGGCTGCGGATCTCGTCGCGGCCACGGGCGCACGAGTTGTGGCCGGTGCGCTGGACACCCCGTTCATCCGCGGCACCGCCCCCGAACCCGAGCCCGTGTTCACTGCCTCGGAACGTGTGCTTCATGAGCAGGTCATGGCTGGATTCGGCGACTCCGGCATACCTCCTGCCAAGCATGTTCCGGTGGACATTGAGCTGCGCGACGGCGACGTCCTCGACGGCTGGGCCGAGCCCGTCCGCGTCCTGCATGTTCCAGGCCACACTCCGGGAGGCATCGCACTCCATCTCGCTTCCAGCGGCGTGTTGTTCCCAGGTGACATCGTCGCCACCATGGAGGGCCGGGCGATCCTCGGCCCGTTCAACGTGGACAGGGAGGAGGCCATCGCTTCCTTCCGGCGGTTGGCCGCGTTGGAGGTGGAGACAGTGTGCGTGCCCCACGGCGAGCCGTTGGTGGAAGACGCAGGCGCGGTGCTCCGGGCAGCTGCTCCGGAGGGTGACTGGGTGTGACAGGAAACGTTCGAGACGTTGCCACGCACAGCGGCTGGTGAGAGCCTTCCGCCGGCGAGACGGGAGTCCGGGTGTCACGCCAGGGCTCCGATCCAACCCGACTTCAACGGCACCGAACCGGCCCGCGCCGGCCTGGTCTTGGGCAGCCGGGCGGAGGGTGAGGTCGGCTCGGATGATGCCGTTTCGGGTCTCATAGCAGCGCCAATGACACCGAGCCGCGCTGGTCTCAAGCCGCATCCGCTCGGCGGCGGTGGCCAGGGTTTCCCAGAAGCTGAGGGGAAGCGGCTTCCAGCAGCTTGGGGAGGTCCATGCCCTGATTCTGGAGCTCCTCCGCCATAACGCACTCGCCGGGGATGCCCGGCAGGAGCACCACGTCGGTGCAGTTGACAGATCGGCCTCGGGTGGCCGGGCCCGAGCATCGTCGAGTTCGTGGCGGTCGGGTTCAGGCCTGGCGGGGAGCGACTACGCGTCGCGGTGCAGCGTGATGCGCCAGCCTGTTGCGTGTGGCGGCCTGGAGTCGCCGCAGCCACAGGGAAGCCGTGCACAGCAATCCGGTGAAAACCGCGAGGAGAAGCATGGAGACCCACATCTGCCGACTCCCAGGATGCGTCCATCCCGTCCAGGCCGCCGCGGCCGCCCACAACAGGACACCTGCGACGTAGAAAGTGCGGGTCCGGCGCAGCTGCCGCGCGGCCCGCAAGGACATGAGGTGATCATTCTTCGGTGCCATGCCGAGCCGTGTACCCCGATCCGCGCGATCCACCAGGCGGATCACGCCGCACCACCCCGTGATGAGCCGTCGGCGTGACGCGGCCCTTCCAGGTGCGGCTTCGTGATCCGTGCCGGACACCGGGCAGGTACGACGCCGGCGGGCCCGGCGCATCCTACGGCCCCGCCGATCGACGGCCCGGGCATCAAACGGCATGGTCCGTCAGCATCCAGTGGCTCTGCTTGACACCGAAAGGCCGAATCCGTCGTCACCTTCGTCGATCAGTCGACGGACGCGGCAGGCTGCCGGGCACGCCGCCCGCCTCCCTGCATGCCGGGTAACGCGTGGCGGGCGGATCGAACCTCAGCCCTTGACGGCCTCCGCGATCTGCGGGGCGGCCTGGGCGGGAGTGAGGTGCGTGGTGTCGACGACCTCGGCCTCGCCGTGCAGCCATGTGCGGGCCGCCCCGGCGTGATGTCCATGAGTGTCTCGTCGGCCTTTTCGGTGCCGAACACCCGTGAATCCGGGGATCAGCTGCTGCACGAGTGCACTGGTCGTCGTCCTGCCTGCGCCGTGGGTGCCGTTGAGCCACACGATCATGAGCCCGACGCCAGCGGTGTGCAGGCCGCGGACCGGCGCTGATCACGTCACAGAACCTGAGCCAGAACCGCTGCTCAGCGGGGTGTGTACGGTCCTCCCGGGCATGGTGGAGCGCGGCCGCGGCACCCTCGCCGACCTCAGTCCGGTCGCGGGCCGCGAGACCTTCGCCCACCACACGGCCTACGCCGGCACCAAGTTCGTGGTGCACGCGATGTCGGAGAACCTGCGCGAGGAGGTCGCCCCGTACGGGGTGCGGGCTACCGTGATCGCGCCGGGCGCGGTGGAGACCGAGCCGCTGTCGCACACCTCCAGCAAGGAGATCAAGGCCGGCTACGAGGAGTGGAAGAAGACCAACGCCTCGCCGGCGCCGGAGACGGTGGCCGAGGCGGTCCGGTACGCCCATGCCCAGCCAAAGGAGGTCCGCATCCGGGAGCTGGTGCCGGCCGGGTCCCGACAGCAGGCCCGAGGGCAGCGGAGGCTCGGGCCGGGTGGGGAAAATATCGGGCGACTCCTCCTGCCTTGGCACCGTACGCTCGGCGGCACCGTCGAACAGCAGGGATGACCGACCGCCATGACCAGCGAATACACCGGCCGAGAGACAGTCGGGGAGTCGGCAGCACACCGGCTCGCGCAAGGCACCCCCATCGGCTCCGCGCTCGACACGGACGATCCGACGGCCTGGATCTCGCTGGACATCGAGGCGCGTGGGCTCTCCCGCCCCCGACCGAACCCTCGGCTGTGTCCCGTGCACCCTCGTCCCGCGCCTCCGCGCCGTCGGTGGCTGAGCCGCATCCTGCCCCCGCTCCGCGCCGCGCCCAAGGCCACCTCCTCCCGGCCCTCCCCGGATGCCGGGCCCGCGGCCTTCCGTGCCCTGCCCCCGGCCACGTACGACACTGAGCCCGCCCTGGCCCTCGCCCTGTGCGACGCCGACGGCCACGTCCGCGAGGCCGCCCTCGCCCGGGTTCCGACCGGCTCCGCCCTGCTCCCCCTGGTCGTGATCCGCTGCGCGGACTGGGGCGCCCCCGTACGCGACCGGGCCCGCGAGCTGCTGCGGGCCGAGCTTCCCGCCCGCACCCCCGAGGAGCTGGCCGCCCTGGCCCCGCTGCTGCTCCGCATCGACCGCCGCGAGCGCGGGGCCTTCGCCGCCGGGCTCCTCGAAGCGGCCCTGCGTACGCCGCCGTACGACCATCTCAAAGCCCAGCTGGGCAGCGCCGACCGCGACACCCGGCGTTTCGCGCACCGCATCGCCGCGGCCGAACAGGCCCTGGCCCCCGCCGAGTTCGCCCGTATCGCGGCCCAGAGCCCGGACGTGGTCGTACAGAGCTGCTGCGCCGGGGCCGCGCTCGCCGGCGTACGACCGGATGCGTACGACGAAGTGCTCGGTCCACTGCTGGCCGCGCGCAACCCACAGGTGCGCGCCGCGGGAGTCACCGCGCTGCGCAAGGCGGAGCGGCCCGTGGAGGCGGAGCCGTTCCTGGCCGACCGCTCCCCCGTGGTGCGGGCCTGCGCCCGCTATGTCATGCGGCAGTACGACATCGATCCGCTGCCCGTGTACCGGGCCTGGTGCGCGGAGCGGGACCCGGCCGCGCTGCCGATCGGTGCGCCCGTCGGGCTGGCCGAGTGCGGGGACCGCCAGGACGCCGGGCTGCTGTGGCCGCTGACCGGGCACCCGGACCCCGCGATCCGGTCCCGCGCCGTGGCCGGCCTGCGCACCCTGGACGTCTTCGACGCCGGGCGCCTGATCCCGCTCCTCGACGACCCGTCACCGGCCGTCACGCGTGAGACCGTCATCTCCCTCACCCCTTCCGCTCGGCGGATCCCCGTCGATCACCTTGTCGACCGGCTCGCCCCGGACCACCCCCGGCACCATCGACTCGCCTCCATCCGGCTGCTCGCCGCACAGGGCGGACTCCGCCAACTCCGGATCCTGCAAACCCTGCGGGAGGACGAGGACGCCAAGGTCCGCCAGTGGGCCGACCAGACTCGTTAGACAGGTGAATAGTTTCCCTACATAATCCTTAGGCATGGGAAAGACTTACGAACGCATCGACGGCAGGCTGCGCACCTTCATAGAGGAGCAGCCGATGTTCTTCACCGCGACCGCCCCGCTGGCCGGTGACGGCACGGTCAACCTCTCCCCCAAGGGCCTCAAGGGCTCCTTCGCGGTGCTCGACGAGGAGCGGGTCGCCTATCTCGACTTCGCCGGCAGCACTGCCGAGACCATCGCGCATCTGCGGGAGAACGGCCGGATCACGGTGATGTGGTGCGCCTTCCAGGGGCCGCCCAATATCGTTCGGGTGCACGGCCGGGGCGAACCCGTCTTCCGTGACGACCCGCGCTTCAGGGAACTGCTCACACATTTCCCGGGCATCGACCCGGCCCTGCACGGGCTGCGCGCGATCATCGTGGTCACGGCCGAACTCGTCCGTGACTCCTGCGGATACGCGGTGCCCTTCATGTCGTACAACGAAGATCGCGATCTGCACGGCAAGCGCTTCTCGCGTGAGGACGACGCATCGCTCAGTGCGTACTTCACCAAGAAGGACCACATCGCACAGAGCATCGACGGCCTGCCCGGACTGCCTCTTCCGCTGCCGCCCAGTAGCTTCTGAGCAACCGCCCTCCTTCTTCCGGTGGTTGCCGTGACCTTCGTACGTGCCGGTGTCGCGCTCACCGCCGTCCTGTTGGCCCCGGCCCCGGACGACAGCGGTCCGCCGCTGCCGGACCGGCCGGCCGACACCGGCGGGGGCAGTCAGCCGATCAGCGCCGTCACGCCCCGCACCGGCGCCACGACAGGGACCCTGCCCCGGTGGGACCGGCGGGGCGGCAAGTGGGTCGCGGCCGACAGCGCGAACGCCCGGTTCGGGACGAAGGAGCTGCTCGAGGGCGGCAGGCACAGGCGGGGCACCGGCACCACCCCACCGGGCACCGGGTCCGCACGACCTCCCCCACGGCCTCGGGATCAAGGCCGCGCCGAGCGGGACCTCGGCGCCGTACCGCCGGATGCACCGGAACTCCTGGCGGTACAGGACAATCGCTCGCGCACCTACAGCCGCTGGGTCGAGCCGCTGCCCACCGGCTGCCGCGCCGCCGAGTCCGAGCACCCCGCCGACTACGGCACCCCGTACGCGCACGCGCTCGTCATCGGCTTCACCTACGGGAATCCGGTACGCGGCGGGGGCCCGGGCACCTTCCTGCGCGTCAGAGGACAGGACGTCCAAGTTCTTTCTGTGACGAACCACCTGGACACCCTGCTGACCCAGCCGTACGTAAGGATCGATGACGAGATCGGAGGGACCCGGGAGGACGGCACGGCGATCCTCTCCCCCGTGTCGGGCTGACCGTGCCAGGGAATTGCGGGGGTTGGCGTTCGTACAGGGGTCACTGCGGGACGCCCTTCAGGAGGCCGTACCCTTCCGCACGCCGTACGGCGCTGAGTCGATCGTTGACGTCCAGCCTCCGGCAGAGGTTCTGCAGGTGCTTGTGCACCGTGCGCTCCGAGATCGAGAGACGGCGTGCGATGGAGTGAGCCGACAGTCCCGCCCCGAGCAGGTGGAGCACCACCACCTGACGTGGTGTCAGTCCAATGTCGTGGGCGGCGGCTCCAGCAGGGCCGTCGAGTGGCGTGAGGCTTTCGAGGAGAGCGCTGTGCGCGGCAGCTGCGGTCAGCAGTCGTTGCGCTCGTGTGGCGTACGCGGTTTCGGGCGTACGGAAATCCTGGCCGTCTCGGTGAATGACGAATCCGTGCAGCCCTGAGTCCCGGTTCTTCAGAGGGAGTCCGAGCATGTGGCGGGTGCCGAACGCTTCCCGTAGCACGCTGGCGGTTTCGCTGCCGGCCCACTGCTTGACGCCGACGATTTGCGCCGCGGAGGCGGGTGCAAGGCCGGGCGCCGTGGCGTAGTGCCCGGCGAAGGGGTAGCCGGTGCGTACGCACCGGGCAGTGTCCTGCCGCGTCACGGTGCGCTGTTGTGGCAGACCTGGCCGCCAGACGGTGACGCGCCCTGAGTCCTCGGTCCATTCCTGGTCCTTCGAGATCACAGCGGCTCCGTCGAGCACGCGGGCGAGTTCCTCCGCCACCAAGGGCCACACCGCCTCCGGCCGCCGGGTCTCAAGTACGTGTACGGCAAGGTCGAGCAAGGTCGAGTCGTCACGCTCGGACATGTGCTGGCACCTCTCCCCGTTGTCCATACGTAGTTCTCTCCGTGGCCCGCCGGAACTCCGTGCGCCATCGTGATGCCGTCGCCCTTGTCCGACACCGGCCGTAGCTCCATCGGGGGGTGGATTGTCATGTACAGCATTGCTCACGCCGTACGCCGTGCGTCAGTCGTGATTCTCGTGACTCTCACCGTGGCAGGATGCGGTGGCAGCCGGGGCCCGGAGCCCCGTGCGGCCGGGGCGGCCGTCCAGGTGCGGCCGCTGACCGACGCCGAGAAGCTGCGGATCTCGGACGCCCAGCAGGTGCTGATCGGCACCTGTATGACGCGGCGGGGCTTCCGGTTTTGGGAGACGGAGCGGCTGAGCCTGGAGGAGAGCCGAACGCTCGGCTACGTATCGGACGACGTGGACTGGGCGCGTGAACACGGCTACGGCAGCCGTATCCAGGCCAAGCAGGACCGTGCGCGGCGCACCAACCCCAACCTGGCCTACCGCAAGGCGCTCTCCGCGAAGCGACGGGCCGCGTACGACGAGACGCTGGACGGCGGACTCGACGCGCCCGTGATCTCGGCGGAGGTCCCGGGCGGCGCGACGATCCGCAAACGCGTGGGGGGCTGCACGGCCGAGGCCGAGAAGCAGCTGTACGGCGACTCGGAGACGTGGTTCCGGGCGGAGAAGACCGCCGGGAACCTCCAACCCCTCTATGTCCCCCAGCTGATGGCCGACCAGCGGTTCACCACGGCGATGAGGGCCTGGTCGCGATGTATGGGACGGGCCGGCCACCCCTACAAGGAACCCGGCGCGGCCCGCCGGGCAGCGCTCCAGCAGGCCCTGAACACCGCTCCGGACAAGGCGTTCGACGCCGAGCGGAAGCTCGCGGTCGCCGATGCCGCCTGCGCCCGGGACACCTCGCTGAGGTCCATCGGCAACCGGCGCGAGACCCACTACGTCAACAAGCTGCGCGGCCGGTACGGCGAGGTCCTCGACACGCATGCCCGGCTGCAGCACAAGGCTCTCGCACGCGCCATGAAGATCGCCGGGCCTCGCGCCTGACCACCACCACAGTCGTCCGCGGTTACCTGCCGTGGATCAGTGCGCCTTCAACGACGCAGAAAAAGACAAAGCCGACAAAGACAAACAGGAGACAGTCATGCGCAAGTTAGGCACAGCCATCGCAGTTCTCGGTCTGACGGCCCTCGGCCTCGTCGCCCCCGCCACGTCGGCCCAGGCAGCGGCTCAGGGACCCGGCTGCGAGGGGAAGTGGGCGGCCTACGGCCGGGACGGGAACGTCCGCGCCTGGCAGCACCCCGACTGCGGCGGCGTCCTGCTCGGCCAGTCCCAGGAGAATGACTCCCACTGGGGCGACACCACGGGCGGATTCGGCTACTCCGCCTACTACGACACGAGTTCGGTCATGAACAACGGCACCGTCGGCGGCTTGGACGTCGTCGCCTTCTACGTCAGCCCCGGCCACCTGGGCGGTTACACCTGCCTTTCGCCGTACGAGCTGTACGCGGACAACCTGACCGACAACCGCTTCACCGACGGCAGCGTCGTGGACAACCGGATCGGCTCCCACAGGTGGGTGACGGCCTCCGCATGCGCACCGGGCAGCTGGCTCACCTGAGCGAGTAACCGCACGTGTCCGGCCCACCGGTTTGCCGCCGGCGGGCCGGCCTCGGTTCGTTCGTTGGTTCGAGCGGACGCGGAACGGCGCAGGACGACCCGCGCGGCGCAGGCCCGGGGCGGCGCCGCGCGGCGGCGATGTCCGGGACGAGGTGCGTACACGCAACGGTTCAGCACCCCTTCGGTGCAGCCCCGTACGTGCCGGGGTTCTCTCCCCGCTGCTGGTCGGTTCTCACTGGGCGCGGTGGACACCGGCCATCAGTTGCTCACCGGGACCCACCGTGCGTCATGAACTGCACAGCCTGCCGGTATACCAGGCGTTGCGGTACTCGAAGGCCCAGCCCAGGCGGGTCTCGCCGGGGCCGACGCACCTGTTCGTGTCGATACCTCCGACAGCGTCGAGCCGAATCTGGATACGCGATCCGTCTGTGGTGCAGTGGTTGTACCAGGCGAAGCCTCCGGACTCGGAGTACCCGCACGGTTTGGCCAGGGCCTGCTCACTGGCGTGCGTCGCCGCACCGGCAGGGCCGGGCGTCGTCATCAAGGCCAGAATCGCTGTGCCGGCCAGCGCCGCCCATCGCCTCCTCAGCCGCGTCGTACCGATGCCGTGTTCCGTTTCGTTCCTCACACTCTCACCCTCTTCGTAGCGTGTCGGCAATCGACTTGCTACCCGCCCGTTGGCGGCCTCAGTCGGGCGCGAGAGGGGCGAACAGAGTGTCGACCACCCTCAGGCGGCGGGTGAGGGTGCCGTAGCTGGATCAGGTCGTCGTGGCTGGTATACACCGCGATGCCGCGGACTGCGGCTGAGCTGGCCAGAGCCAGGTCCTGTGGGAACAGCAGGTGGCGCGGCAGGGGGAAGGACGCTCGACGGCTTCCTCGGCGGGGATCGGGGCGCCGACGGCGATCCGGCCGAGCAGGTAGGAGAGACCGTTTGTACGACAATGAGAAAACGCCACACCCGGTCAGTGGAAGCGCCGGTCCGATCTGCACCTGGACCGGTAGACACCCAGGCCAGGAGCACCTTGACTGCGGTTCGTCACTGCCAGGCAAGCGGCTTCACCCACTGCCGTCCTGAAGACCTCTCACACCGCCAGGCGGCTCCGCGTACGACGCGTCATGTTCCGTCGGTGATGTAGTAATCGTTCTCGAGGTACTCCAGGGTGTAGCTGCCGAGGTCGCTCTCGGAGAAAGTGGCGGAGGCCCTGACCGCTTCGAGCGGCATCTCGATCTTGTCGGGGGTGCGCACGGCGATGCGCTGCGGATCGACCGTCGCGGTTTGCAGGGCCTTCTTCTGCGCGGGTGAGATCATCTGGAACACCACGACGTACGTCGACGTGCACGGACCGAATCCCATGTCCTGTGCCTTCTTCGCCCCGGGACCGGCCACTTCGCAGACCGTGTCGATGTCCTCACGGCCGAGGGCGCGGAGGTACTGCTCGTACCTCTGGATCGCGCGCTCCTTCGTCCTGGGCGCGGGCTGGTTACCGGTCGGGGCGGCCGACGGCTTCTCGGTCCGAGCGGACACGGACGGCGTGGCCGAGGGCTCTTGCGCCCGCGTGGACGCGGACGGCTGCGAAGACTTCGCGTCCGCGTCCTCCTTCGTTTTCTCCGGACCGCACGCGCACGCCACCAGCGTCACACAGGCCGATACCGCCACCCTCACCATCGTCCGCGTCCTCATCCGGTCTCCTCCACCAGCCGACTGCACATCAAGAGGTCACGCAGGATCCCGGGGAACGATTCCCGAGCCGGTCCAGGAGTCGTGATCGGTGCCGCGCTCGACGTCGTCCCGCCGACGCCCGTAAGCCGTCCGCCCACCGGAGGGCGCCCTGGTAGGCCGGGCCCGGGTCTGCTTCTCCTGCGGCCTCCAGGGCCCGTACGGGGGCGGCCGGCGGGCATCGACCGGCAAGGGCTGCGTCACCCGGTGCCCACCGTGCTCCGGAGCGGCCTTTCGGGCCTACGCCGGACACCTGCGCGGGGTGAGTACGAGTCGTCCCGTCGGCGCGGCACTCGCCACGCAGAAGGGCCGGTCTTCTCCCGACGCCGCCACGGATGCCGGGCGCCCGGCACGCGGTGACGTCGTTGAGCACGGCATCGTGTGTATGCACATCCGCCCCCCACGGATACACCGGCGAGCCCCGGACCGTGTCGGCCAGGCGCTGGTCGTGACGCAGCACAGCCAGGACGATCACCGCGGTCTTCCCGGGCGGCAGGATCCGCCACCGGTACCGAATCGCCTTCAGGTGGCGCCGCAGGAGTGCGGCGAGGTGGTTGACGGTGTGCGTGGACAGCGGCAGACGGCACTGGTGGACGAGCGGGGAGGTGGCCTCGGTGCGTTCTCCGGTTTTCGTCACACCATTCCCACGGCCGCCGGCGATCACCCGGTTACCCCCGAGCCGCACCGCCGCGGGCCGCGGTGTCCCAGGTCACGGGCGGGTGGTGAACCGGCCGTCGGGCCGTTTCCGCAGCCAGCCACGGTCGGCCAGCCTGACCAGCTTCCCGCGCAATGGTTCCGGCTCGGCCCGCACGCTGACGTCCACCCCCCGCACTTCGCCTGCCCGCCCACCTGCCCGGGCATCGGCGCGGCCGAGGCGCGCTCGTCAGCAGGCTGTTCGCTGTCCGCTCAAGGACCCGTTCGGCGACAGCGAGCTCGTCCCGCTCGGCCCGCACCTCCGCCAGTTGCTTGGCCGGCTGTTCTTCGCGTTCGTCCAGCTCCGCGCGGTGCGCGGTGATCCGTTCCAGCAGCCCGGGATCCAGTACGCGCCGGATCGCAGAAGACCGCCCGGCCACACGGAGTGAGAACCGGCAAACCGACCGCTGACGGATGGCTTGCCGGCGAGATACGGTCCTGGCTCGAGTCGCAGCGCGCGGGCTCACGCCGTCAGGCCGGAACCGGGTGAGCGGGACGGCAGGGCCCGGACGTGGTCGGGTGAGAGGTGCAGCTCATACGGCAGGCAGCAGTCGGAGCAGAGGGTCGCGACCAGTGCTCCGCAGGCGCAGACCTGATTCAGTCCCCCATCGGGAGTCGCCCCGCAGCATGCGGCGGAGGCGTGCCGCGTCGTCAGCCCACGGCAGTCATCCGGGTTCATGACGATATTGCCTCGCGGTCCCCGGGAGACCAGCGGCTGCCCGTCGATGTCGTAGTGAGCCCCGTGGCGCGGCATCACAGGGCCGGGTGCCTCGGCAACGACGAGAGGCGGGCCGTACGGTTCCGTCTCGATCGCGTAGCAGCCCGACGGCACAGTGGCCGGCGATGGCCCCATGTCCTCCGCCTCCCACCATGCGTAGCAGGGAGCCTCGGGCACTGCCGGCAGACGCTGCAGCGGCCCCGTCAGCGCAGCGCCACAGACAGCGCAGGCGAACACGGTCATCTCCGGCGCAGCCCCCTCGATCATGGCGGAGTCGGGTACGGCGGCCTGCCCGCTGCCCAGCTGGACACCGGCCCCATCCTGATGGCGCTGATCCTCCATAGAGGAACCGTACTGAAACGCCCCGATCGTCCAGCAGCCGCCTCCGCCGAAACCGGACGGTCTACCGCGCAGACTGCCGCCCACGACCAGCGTGAGCACCCCGAGCACGGATCACACCATCCCTGTGACCTGCGGCTTCAAGTGGGTGGAGGTTCAGTGACCTGCTCCTCTTGCCCAGCCCGGCAAGGAAATCGGTGCGGTCTCGCAGAGGGTGGGCGAGGGCACAGCAGAGGGGACCCGCTGTGCCGTCAGGGGTCGCCACCCGCGTGTACCCGGCATGCGGACAGCACGACAAAGCCTCGTCGAGCACCCCCAACGCAGTAGCCCGTGCCGCCGGGTGACCCCGCTGGGCAGTGCCCAGGAGCAGCGGGGCCGCAACCGCGGTCGCTGGGAACACCGCGCCGCTGTGGCCACGAACAATTCCACCGCCGCCGAGCTGCGAGCCGGCCTCCGCCACCAGCGCTCCTCCCGACGCGTCACCGTCGAGCCCACCCTCACCGACCACAAACGCTGGAAGCAACTCCTTCGCCGGACCCACCGACGGGATGTCCTGCCCGCCACCTGCCGGGCCATCGCTGGGGCTGCGGTCCAGCACACGCCGTCTGAGGTCACTGAGATGCTGCGCGCTCTGGTTCTGGCCGGCGGCAGGAGGCCGCGTCCGGTGCTGTGCGTGGTGGGCCGGCACGCTGCGGCCGGAGGCGGGAATTCCATGGCGGTCGCGACGCAGGGCCTCGAGGCGTACGCGGTCACCGGGACACCACCGGTCGGCCGAGAGCGCGATCCACTCCGTGGCGGCTTCGCGGCGGCCGGGCCATGCTCTGCTGACGGTCTCTCATATCTGATTCAGGACAAGGTAGTTGCTGGTTTTCGACAGCCGCATTTTTCGCCATCTGAGCCGACTAGGGTGCCTTCTGATCCACTGCCAGGTGCTCTCGGCCGTCGAGAGGGAATACACCGGCATGTCCACAGGACGGGTGTGAATTGAACAGTCAATCGCGTCGCCTTCAGAGCCGTACGACGATGTCGTTCCTCCGCAGCAGGCTCGCCGCGATGGTCGGAGCGGTCGCGATGCTCGCGGCCGTCTTCACCGGCACGGCCACCAGCACAGCGGGCGCCGCCGAGGCCGGATCCGCGGGGGCCACGGCAGGCGGGTGGACCTGCCCGGGCACCGCCGTCCCTCCCGGTTACGTCATCACCGCGTTCAATCGCAGCGGTTGCAACGGTTCAGGATCCTGGCTGCACGAGCCGGCCCGTGACGGCATATGGACGTGCACGTACTCCCCCATCGTGGCCGGGTATGTCATCACCGGCTACATCAGGAGCGGTTGCGACGGCATCGGCTCCTGGCAGCACAAGCTCGCCCGTGACGGCATCTGGACCTGCGGGGGCTCCCCGGTCGTGGCCGGATACGTCATCACCAACTACATCAAGAACGGTTGTGACGGCGTCGGCGCCTGGTACCACCAGCTCGTCCGCAACGGCATCTGGACGTGCCCCTACTCCCCCATCCCGGCGGGCTACCGGAGCACCACCTACGACGCGACCGGATGCGGCGGCCTCGGTGCGTGGCTCACCGTGCGCGTCTGACCCCGGTCTCACGCACACATCACCCCTGCCGTAAGCCGTAAGCCACCTGAGGCATCACGTACCGCGTGGTGCCTCAGGTGTGTCATGGACGGCGTACGCCACCACCGCGACCTTGTGGAGCGCCAGGCGCCCCCTACACGACTCGCATGCTGTTCGGCTCCGGCCGACCAGTGGTCTGTTCTGTCTTGCCCGTCCTGCCCACTGGCACCGGCGTTTCGCCGCGCCGGGTCACCCCACAGGCTTTTTCTTGGTAGTGCGCTCGGCGACTTCGGGTGATGAGTCGCGCACTCAGCGACCAGCGCCGTCCTCCGGTCTCCACTCGCATCTCTCCACCACGGTGCCGGGCCACTTGGGGACCGCGGTGAAGAGATACGGGAATCGAGCGAGGAGCAGGAGCCGCTTTCCCGGTCGTCGGGTCGCGCGTACAGCCGGCGTCGGGAGGAGACCGGCGGCTCAGGGTCGAGCGGTCAGCCGACGGTGGGCCGCAGCGAGCACGTACCGACGGTGTCGCTTCCGGCCGGGGGCGCGGGCAGGGTGTGGCTCGGGGGCGGGGTGGTGCCTTGCCCGGTCCAGGCCGTGAGTACGTCGAATGCCGTTCTGAGGCACGGGGACATCGGCCGGATCAGCTCGGGATGGGCCGCGTACAGGCCGTCGGAGTGCGTTCCGCCGGTGACCCGGTAGTAGCGGTGCATATCACCGTGGCGGGTGTCAGCCACCATTTTCGCGTAGACGTCACCACTCCTGGAGATCGGCAGGAGCACATCCAATGTGCCCTGGAGGCTGATGAGCGGTCGCTTGATCCTCCCCGTCAGTGACAGGTTCTTGACCACCTTGTGTACGCCGGCCGGGCGGTCGGCGTAGACGTAATCGGTGTCGCACCCTTTCTGGGTGCCCTGCGGGCAGAACGGAGTTCCGGCCTCCTTGTCACCGTCGTACCGTGGGTCGACCTCCTCGCGCACGATGCGCTGGAGCGAGTCCCACTGGTTGCGGTAATGAAAGTCCCACAGCGGCTCGGACCCAGCCGGATACCCGGCGGCGTACATGGCGTCCCGGGCGCCCGGCTCTCCGGCGCGGTATCGCGGGTAGGCGCGCAGTGCGGCGGGCGCCGTGGCCAGGATATTGGGCTGGTCGGCAGTGAACAGCAGACCGTGCAGTTCGACGCCGCCCGTGTACAGCCGCGGGTGGTTCTCCAGCTGCCATCGCACTAGATAGCCGCCTGCCGACGCGCCTGCCATGTAGGTTCTCGCAGGCTTGCGGCCGTAGTGACGCGCGGCTGTCCGCTGGGCGGCCACGGTCAGTTCGGCCACACGGGCATGCCATTCCGCGATGGCGTCGCCGGGTCGTCTGCCGTCCTTGTATATCTGCGCGCCGGTGTTGCCCTTGTCGGTGGCCGCGTACGCGAAGCCCCGGGCGAGCGCATGGTCCGCGATCAGACGGTCGTTGGCGTACTGCTCGCGCACGCCGGGCGGTCCGGTGACGACCAGTCCACCGTTCCACTTGTCGGGCAGCCGGATCACGAACTGGCTGTCGTGGTCCCAGCCATGGTTGGTGTTGGTGGTTGAGGAGTCGGGGAAGTAGCCGTCGAGCTGGACTCCCTTGACGCCCGAGGGGTTGACGGTGCCGGGTGCTTCGAGCCCGGCCCAGTCGGCCGGGTCGGTGTGGCCGGAGACAATGGTGCCTGCCGTAGTCAGGTCGGCCAGGCAGGAGCCGACCGCATGTTCCGCACCGGGAACGTCCACCGTGCAGGCCGATGCGGCAGCGGGGGAGGCGGACTCGTGTGCCGCACTCGCGGCCGTAGGGGCGAGCAGTGCTGCCAGCGCAACCGCGACACCAGCGACACGTGGACGGGTGATTCTCATCAGGGGCATTCCTGTCTTTGCGGTTCGACCGGATCGGCGCCGGGGGTCTGTGCCCGGCGATGCGAGACTAGGAACGCGGGGGCGCCGGGGCGAAGATGCCGAGTGGCCACATCGTTGGCAGGTGCCCGGCCGGCCCATGCCACAGCTGGCTGAACGGCACATGACCTTTGGCCAATGTCCGTCACCATCTGGTGCGGTGCGCCCTGCCCTGCCGGAGCGCGCCGGTATCGTGCGGTGCACATCGCAGCCGGACGAGAGGCGTCGAATGACTGTCGTGCCGGCCCAGCCGACCGGAACCCCGCGTCCCATGGCATGGGTGCCTCCCCTGGTCCACACCGCCGTCCTGACCGGCGGCCTCTACGCCGGTGTGGTGGCGGGCGGCCCGGTCGACCGGGCCCGGCTCGGCAGTTTCACCGCGTGTCTGCTGCTTCTCGTCGTCCTCGACCTCGTGGAACGGCGCCGCCACCCGGTGCGGACACCGGTCCGCCCGGCCCTCGCCCTGCTTGTGGCGCGCCTCCTGCTGTTCGCCGCGGCCGGTTTCCTGGACGAGTCCGGGGTTACGCGAGCCCTGTTCGTACTGGTGCCCTTCACCGCGTTCTTCGCGTTCGGCCGCCGGGTCAGTGTCGCCCTGAGCGGGGCGTGCGTCGGGGTGATCCTGGCCGGGAACACCCTGTGGGTTCCCGGCTGGTACTTGAAGCCGGGTGTTGTCACGGACCTGCTGATGTCCGGCCTCGGACTCGTACTGGCGGTATCGATGGCGACGATCGCCGTGGCGGAACAGGAGGGGCGGGCGCGGCTGGAGCACACACTGGGTGAGCTGCGCGATTCGCACGCCCGGTTGTCCGACTATGCCGCGCGGGTCGCACGGCTCTCTGCCGAACGGGAACGCAACCGGCTCGCCCGCGAGTTCCACGACGGGCTGGGGCACCATCTGACGGCGATCGCCATCCAGCTGGAAAAGGCGTCCGCCTTCCGGGATCTGGACGCCGGCATCGCGCAGCAGGCGATCGTAGACGCCCGTTGGTCCGCGGGCCGGGCGCTCGAAGAAGTCCGTCAGTCGGTGCGGGCACTGCGCGACGAGGAGGAACCCTTCTCGCTGTCCTCCGCGCTCGCGGATCTGGTGCGTCACCTCGACGGCGGACCGCCGCACGTGACGCTCGACGTGGCCGGCAACGAGCACGGTTACCACGTCGAAACACTCACGGCGCTGTACCGGGCTGCCCAGGAGGGACTGACCAACGCCCATCGGCATGCGCACGCCACCCACGTCACGCTGTCTGCGGTATACGGCGACCATGAAGCCCGGCTCGTCGTCACCGATGACGGGCGCGGTTTCCCGGATGACGCCCTCACGCACCACGGCGTGGCCGCCCCACGGCAGAGCGCCGACGGCCAGGGGGGATTCGGCTTGCGCGCGATGCGCGAACGACTCGACCTGCTCGGAGGACGCGTCGAAGTCGACACGGCACCGGGCTGTGGCACGGTGGTCACCGTCACGGTGCCACGCGTCCCCGCGTCCGCACTGGAGACGGCCTGATGACGACAAGCGCCGGCAGCGCCCGCGACACCCACTCCGTACGGGTGCTGGTTGTGGACGACCAGGAGCTGGTCCGAGAGGGCATCGCCTCCCTGCTCGGCATCCAGCCCGGCGTCACCGTCGTCGGTGCGGTATCCAACGGCAGGCAGGCAGTCGAAGCCGCCATCGCCCACCGTCCCGACGTCATTCTCATGGACGTCCGGATGCCCGTCATGGACGGGGTCACCGCCGTCGCCGAACTGAGCAGGCGCATACCCACCTGCCGAGTGGTCATGCTGACGACCTTCGACGACGATGAATACGTGGCTCAGGCCCTGGCCGCCGGAGCCGTCGGCTACCTGCTCAAGAATCTGCCCTCCGCCGAACTCGCGTCCGCCGTACGCCTGGCACATGCCGGTGTGGCCCAGCTCGACGCCTCGGTGACCCGGCGTCTGGCCGCCCGCCTGTCCAGCCCGCTGCCCTCGGACACACCGGCACCCGGCCTTCGCCCCCCGGCCCCGGCCGCCGCCCTCACCAGCCCGGAGCCCGGTCTCCAAGCCCTCACCGACCGCGAAACCGATGTGCTGCGCCTGATCGCGACTGGATCGACCAACCGCGAGATCGCCTCTCACCTCTTCCTCAGCGAAGGCACGGTCAAGAACCACATCTCCCGCATCCTCACCCGACTCCGCCTGCGCGACCGCACTCACGCCGCCATTTACGCCCGCGATCACGGACTCCTCGAGTGACCCGGGTCGGAGACAGCAGGACGTTGCGCTCGTTCTGTTCCCGGGCGTCGTTCGCGGCCTTTCGTTGTACCGCAGCTGATACCCGAGGCCCTCGTCCAGCACGCCGGGCCCTCCTTCCGAGCGCCGCGCGCTACCGGCCGGGCGTGCCGTGCCGTCTCGTACGGGCTGGTGGCCGGGGCGTCGCCCCGCGCACTTTGCGGGCCCTTCGCGGGCGAGGAGCCGGGCGTCCGGTCGACGCCGTGCGGCCCGGTTGCCGCGTCCGGGTGGGACACCGGCGGGAAGCGGAAGAAAGAGGAAAACGGAAGAACCAGGAAAAGGGGAGAACCGGCGACGGGGCAGGAGGTCGGCTCCACAGGTCCCGAAGCCCCCTACCTCTGCTCCGTTATGTCCCGGGCCTGCTGGGCGATGTCCTCCAGTACGGCCTTCGGGTCGGCGGACGGCGCGACGGCCTTGCCGATGTTCCGCTTGATGGTGTTGCTGACCTGCAGCCAGGACGGTTCGTTGACCGGGTAGAGCTCGGCACCGCGCAGTGCGGTCAGGAACTGCTCACCGCTGGGATCCGCCGCCGCATCCTCGGATGCCTCGGTCGCGGACACCGTCGAGGGCAACAGGTGGTAGCGCCCGGCGAACTCGCTGAGGTTCTTGTCCTCGTAGACGAACTCCAGGAACGAGCCCACCAGTTCGCGATTGCCGTCGTGCTTGAAGGCCATCATCCAGTCCGCGACGCCCGCCGACGGCGGGATCCTCCCGTCACCCAGCGTGTCCGACACCGGCATGCTCAGGGTGCCGACCCTCATGCCCTTCGCCCTCGCCTCGTGGAGGAGCGAGGGGTAGCCGTTGACCATGCCGACCTCACCGCGCAGGAAGGCGGCGAAGGCGTCCTGCCGGTTGAGCTCGGCCGGCGGGACCGGGCCGGTCAGGCCGGGCTCGACCAGGTTGTCCTTGATCCAGCGGAACGTCTCCGTGTTCTGCTCGGAAGCGATGCTGTAGCCGCCGCTGCTGTCGGCGTACCCCCCGCCGTTGCTCAGTTCCCAGATCAGGGCTTCGGCGTGCGCCTCCTCGGGGCCGAGCGGCAGAGCGTACGGGTAGAGCACGCCCGCCTCCTTCAGCGCCTCGGCCGCGTCCTTCAGGTCCGACCAGGTCTTCGGCGGTCTCGCTCCGGCCTCGTCGAACAGTTCCTCGTTGCAGAAGAGCAGCCGGCTGCTGGCTACGAAGGGCAAGCCGTAGAGGGTGTTGCCGACCGAACCCGCCTCCACGAGCGGCGGCAGGAAGTTCGCCTCCGCCCCGATCGACAGCAGCTCACTGGCGGCGTAGAGGCGGCCCTGCGCGGCGAAGTCGGAGTACGCGCCCATCAGGGCCACGTCCGGGGCATTGTCCTCCTTGACCATGCGGGTGACCTCGCGGTCGACGTCGGCCCACGGGTAGAGCGTCACCTCGACCTTCTTGCCGGGGTGGGTGGCGGTGAAGGCGGCGGTCAGTTTGTCCCAGTACGCCTTGGAGCTGGTCGCCGGGCTGTTGCCGTACTCGGCAGCCACCAGGCGCAGCGTCGTCTTGCCGTCGCCGCTCCCGGACAAGCCGCAGGCGGTGATGAGGGAGCCCAGTAGTCCGAGTGCGGCCACGGAGGCGGTCGCGCCGAAGAGTCTTGGTCGCACGAATGTTTCCTCTTGATCTTTTTTTGGATGGTACGGCCGGAATTCTCTCCTGCCTCAGGGCGTATTGCGCCCCCTGCTCAAGGGTTGTGGCCCTTGCTCCAACTGCGTTGGTTGCGACTGGTGTCTTCCGATATGCCGCCGTTGATTCCGACGCGCGTAGAACCCTCCGCGGTGTCCAACACGACTCCTGTACGGAGCATTGACGACCGGCGTCAACGCAGCCAGGTGCGGTGCCAGGCGTCGCGAGCCCGGCAAGAACGGCAGCACCATGTGCCACTGCTCGCTGGCGACCTACGGCTACGAGCCCTTGGACTCATTCATCTAGTCGTGTTCGACGCGCCAGCGCATCTTCGCCCCCAGCACCAGGTCGTTGACCGGTGCGGTGGCGGACAGGCCGGCCATCTGTCCTTCGAAGCCGAACCGATCGAGCGCAACGACCCGTGGCGCGGCGCTGACCAGGTCGAACGAGTGGTCGTCCAGTGGGTCGGCCGGTACAACACCGAACGCCTGCACTCCGCCCTCGACTACCTCCCACCCGAAGAATTCGAGGCCCAGCACCACTCGTCCCAGGGGACCACGAACACCGTCTGACACCAGATAAACCGGCCGCTACGCAACTCAGAGCGGCTCATCAAGCTCAAGAACTACGGTCCAGGACCCCGGCTGGCTACGAAGCCTCCGTATAGTGCGCCCAGAGACCAAGGGCGATGAACAGAACCAGCCCCAGGCCGAGACCGTAGGGGCCGACTGCTCCGGTCATACGCTCCGCGAGCGTTGGTGGCTCATAACCGTGTTCCTGGCCTATCTCATTGGCCAGCCGCTCGACAGCGCGTTGGTCTGCCTCGCTCAGACCGTCCTTGGACGCCAGGGACTCCGCCAGCGCCACCACCCGGACGGCCTCCGGACCGGAGAACTTCCCACCTGATCCAGCGGGGACGCCGCCGAACCCCGGAACGCGCTCGCAGTAGAGAACTTCGCCCGTTTTCCGGTCGAGAAAAAGGCCTTTGACCTTCGCATCCCCGTCCGCGTCGCACGCTTTGCCGACCTGCGAGAACGCTACCCGGTAGGGAAACGCGGGCCCCTTGATTACCTGATGGACCACCAGGCTCACGCCACCGACGAGCACGGCCACCAGTGCGAGGCAGCCCACGCATACCACCAGCAGGTGGGCACGTCGATTGTCACGGGACCGCGAGTCGGAGCCGTCCGGCATGCTCGGCACGTATCCCCCTCCCGTTCGCCAGGCAGCAGGAAGGCCGCCGACACCCACTATTCAGCCTGGCACCCCTCCACAAGGCAAGACATCCGGATGGGGCCCCAGCGACTCCGCACGAAGCCTCTACAACCCGGTTGAACGCGGAACCGGGCGTCCTGTCGGAACCAACTACAGGGGCGGGCACTTCCAGCGTGTCCGACACCAGCCGACTCCGACCGGTCTGCGTACCCAACGATCGTCTCGGGGCTGTACGTCGTACTCGATCACGAGGTCAGAAGCCTTCCCGGTGTCGTCTTGGGCACCGGGAAGCCAGGACTCCAGCAAGGCGGCAAGCCCTCTCCGATCACCACGGCAGGAAAGCGTGCACCGTCTTGCCGTAAGTCTCCGGAACGATGATGGTCTGCTCGGCCAGCGCGCTGATGAGATGCCAGCCCAGCCCACCGCAGCCGGTGAGGTCAACGGGCCGGGGCCGGGGCGCCGCTGCGTTGGTGTCGGTCAGGGCGACGTGCACCGTCCCGGTCATGGTGGTCCGCAAAGTGAGAGTGAAGGGGCCGGGAGCAAACGCGAACGCGTTGGAGGCCAGTTCGGTGACGACGAGCAGTACGTCGTCGTGCGCATCCGGAGTTGCCGGCGGATACATCCGGCTGAGGCCGTAGAGGAAGTCAGAAGCCCAGCCGCGGGCTTCGCTCACATCACTCAAAGTGCCGTCGAAGTGCCAGCTTTGTTCGATGCTCATGGTGGTCAGCAGTTCGGCGTCCGAATGATCTCGGTCAGCAGCCACATTTCGCTCCTTCGTCCCGTCGGAACCTGGAGCCTTACGGGCTGCCCGATTCTTCGGTACTCATGCCCATGGTTCGCAGACGCACATGACAGGCGTGGTCAATGAGTCGTGCGATGTGTCAGGCCAGCATGCCGGTGCGGAGCCTGGCCAGGGTGCGGTTGAGGAGGCGGGAGACCTGCATCTGGGAGACGCCGAGTTCGGCGCCGATCT
>NZ_JBSFTV010000012.1:0-183369 GCF_053591455.1 Streptomyces sp. NPDC003016 | reverse complement strand
CGCGAGATGACCCGCCTGATGCAGGCCGCGGGCATCACCCCGCACACCGCCCAGGTCCGCTCCGGCGACGCCGAGCTGACCCGGATCACCGGCGCCCGGACCCCTTCCGGTGTTCCCGTCACGATTGTCGCCCCCGTGGTGGAGCGCCCGAAGCGCGGCGAGTCGTCGTCCCGGGGCCGACGCGGCCGCCCCGCCCGGACCGCCCACCGCTCCGTCGGACCGGTGGGAGCGCCCCAGTCGCGTACCGGCGCAACGCCGCAGCGTCAGGCACCGCTTTCCCGCGCCGCATGAGTCTCGTCCCGTCGTTCGTCCCGTCCGTGAGGACGGCCGTCCTTCCGGCTCTTCCGAACCTTGCTGAGGCACTATGCGCTGCGTCATCGCCCGTTTCCCCTTCGACCTGTTCAAGAGCGACGTACAGGAGTCGATGAAGGGCATCAAGCCCGAACCCGTCACGGGCGAGTCCGTGATCATCGGCCGTCGTCACTACCCGGTCAAGCAGGTGGGGGAAGTGATCACCAGGCAGGACCGCCGTGACTTCAGCGCCAGTGAAGTGACCAGGGCGCTCACCCGCCTCGGCTTCACCTGCCGCGCCGTTCCCGCACTGGTCCCGCCCCGTGCCCTCACCCCGCTCGAGACCGCGACGGCACTGCTCGGAGCGCCGGAACGCGTGTGAGACCGGACAACGACGAGGGCCCCGACCGGGGAGAAACCGGTCGGGGCCCTCGCCCGTCCCCGTCGGACGCCTGGCCGCGCGGAGCGCCCGGCTACGGTACGGGTCACCGTGCCGCGTACACGATCCACGTCTGACCGGAGGCGAACGTCATCCGCTTGCCGTCCGGGGTCGTGAACGAGGTCCGGGATTCAGCGGTGTCCCGTCTCCATTCGGTGTCGTACGCCTTTCCGTCGCGCAGGACGACGGCTGAACCGGAGCCCACGGTCTCGGTGTACGGAGAGGTGTTCCCCCACCGGTCCTTGAAGACCGACGGACGCACGGTCACCTGCTGCACGACGACCGTGGCCGCGGCGAGCCGCTGCCCGTCGGCCGTCCGGGAAGGGGTGCCGTCCATCTCCACCAGCCACTTCTGCCGGTCCGCGGACCAGATGAAGGCAGAGCGCGCCGACGGATAGCGGACCGTGCGCTCGTCGGCGGGTTTCCCGCCGGGCGGCGGCGGGCCGAAGCGGAGCCCGATGTCCTCGGCGGCGTTCGTGCCGGAGGGGGCGTGCGGTATGTTCCCGGGCCTCAGGTAGAGATTGTGCGGCGCGGCCCGGTCGTCGCTGCGGAAGTACGCGCCCGGTGCCTCCGAGGGAGACAGCGCTTTCAGCGGCGCCGCCTCGATGAGCGGATTGAGCCTGCTCTGCGCGCCGGAGTAGGCGAGCGTCGGCCGGTCGAACTGCCGCAGCAGCTCCAGATCCGTCTCGCGCGCGCTGCGTACCGGCCCGATGACGGACGGCACGGCGGACGAATAGACGGCGAGGATGCGGCTGAGACCGGCCTCCACCTGTTCGACGTAGACGATGTCCGCCTTGTCCAGCCCGGTCGGCGGCCGGGCCGCCGCGACGTTGTCGATCTTCACCGCGAGGACGCGGGCGTCGGACGGGACCCGGCCGTCCGGTGGGGGAGAGGTGCCCGCCCCTCCGGAGCCGCCACACGCCGCCACGACGAGCAGCGCCAGTGTGGCGAGTGACGCTGCGACTGATCTCTTCCCTCTGGCTGCCCGCATGGCTGCCGCCCTTCGGAGTCGGACCGTAGGAGGCACACCGCCGCCCCTCGACCACAGCGGCGGCGGCTCCCACATCCATCATCACGCCGTCGCGGGGTTCCCGGTTCTCGGCAGGCCGTACGTGTCCGGGCCGAGGATGCGGGCTCAGCCTGGGTAGAGAGACGATGGGAGATACCGGCGGCGGGCGGAAGGAGCCCCGGATGCGTGCAACCGACTCCGTCTCTGCCAGCCCTGATCAGCCGGGGGGCGCGCGGCCAGCGTCGGGAGGACTGCTGGACCTGCTGAGCGTCGCTGCCGTGGTGCTGGACGCCGACGGGCGGATCGTGCTGTGGAGCCCCCAGGCGGAGGAGCTGTTCGGTTACCCCGCGGACGAGGCACTCGGCCGGTTCGCGGGCCGGCTGCTGGTCCAGGAACAGCACCTGGAGCTGGTGGGCCGGCTGTTCGCCCAGGTCATGGCAGGCAAAGGAGGGACGAGCTGGGCGGGGGTCTTCCCCATGCGCCACAGGGACGGCAGCACCCGGCTGGTGGAGTTCCGCAACATGCGGCTGGAGGACGACCGCAAGGACCTCTACGCCCTGGGCCTGGCCACCGACCAGGCGACTTTGCGCAAGGTGGAGCGGGACCTCGCGCTGTCCACCCGGCTGGTGGCCCAGTCCCCGATCGGACTGGCGGTGGTGGACACCGATCTGCGGTACGTCACCGTCAATCCGGCACTCGAACGCATCAACGGCCTGTCCGCCGCCGAGCACGTCGGCCGGAACGTGCACGAGGCGCTGCCGTTCCTGGACACCGAGTCCATCGAGTCCTCGATGCGCCAGGTCCTCGCCACCGGCGTCCCGATCCTCGACCAGGAGTCCGTCGGGCACACCCCGGCCGACCCGGACCACGAGAACACGTGGTCGGTGTCCTTCTACCGGCTGGAGGCGTCCAACGGGAAGGTGCTCGGGGTGGCCGCCTCCGTCGTCGACGTCACCGACCGGCGGCGCGCCACCATCGAGGCCGCGCAGGCCCGCCAGCGCCTCGCCGTCGTCGCCGACGCCTCCATCCGTATCGGCACCACCCTCGACCTCGACGAGACCGCCCGCGAACTCGCCGACGTGTCGGTGCCGCAGCTGGCCGACGTGGCGGCCGTGGACGTACTCGACAGTGTCCTCAACGGCCGCTCGGCCGCGACGGCACGGACCGGGCCCGCGGTGTTCCGTGCTCTCGCCGTGGCCAGCGCGTACCCCAGCGAGGCGGTGCGCGCGGCCGACCCGCCCGGTGAGGTGGCCAGGTACGAGGCCGACCGGCTGGTCACCCAGTGTGTGAACACCGGCCACCCCGTCCGCGTGTCCCACGTGGACCGCGACGACCTGCGGTGCATCGCCCGCAGCACCGAAGCCGCCGCGCTGCTGGACTCCGCGGGACTGCACTCCTACCTGGCCGTGCCGCTCATCGCGCGCGGCAAGGTCCTCGGCGCCCTCGACCTCAAGCGCACCCGCAACCCGGAACCGTTCAGCGCCGACGACGAGATCCTGGCCGGCGAGCTCGCCGCACGGGCGGCCGTGTGCATCGACAACGCCCGCTGGTACCGGCAGGCGCGCAACACCGCCCTCACCCTCCAGCGCAGCCTTCTTCCCCAGCGGCCACCGGACCAGCCCGGCCTGGAGGTCGCCAGCCGCTACCAGCCCGCCCAGGCGGCCGACGAGGTCGGCGGCGACTGGTTCGACGTCATCCCCCTGACGGACGACAAGAGCGCCCTCGTCGTCGGCGACGTCATGGGCAGCGGCGTCAGCGCGGCCGCCACGATGGGCCAGCTCCGCACCGCCACCCGCACCCTGGCCGAACTCGGCCTCGACCCCGCCCAGGTGCTGCACCACCTCGACCGCATCACCGACCGCATGGGGCAGACCATCACCACCTGCACCTACGCCGTCTACGATCCCCACCGGGCCGAGTGCCACATCTCCAACGCCGGACACCTGCCGCCCGTCCTGGTACGCCCCGGCCGGCCCCCCGAACTGCTCGACCTGCCCACCGGCGCCCCGCTCGGCGTCGGCGAAGTCACCTTTCACACCACCACGCTCGCCCTGCGCCCCGGCGACCGGCTGGTCCTCTACACCGACGGCCTGGTCGAGACGCGCGACCAGGCCATCGACGAACGGCTGGACGCCCTCCTCACCCACCTCACCGAACCTCCGCGGTCCCTGGAGGAGACCTGCGACCTGCTCCTGCACGCGCTGCGCCACCCCGGAGACCACGACGACGTGGCGCTGCTCATCGCCCGCGCGACGGAGCTGACGTGAGGCGCGCGCACCGGGGACTGTCACGCGTCACCGGAGGCCGGCGCCGGCGCCGGGCATGAGTGTCCGGGGCCGGCACCCGGCGGGTTCCGGTTCCCCGCAGGGACCGGAACCCGCCGGCCCGAGGCCGTCGCCCCAGGCGCTGTTGCCGACCCGTCAGGGAAGGGTCCACTTCTGGTTGGGGCCGGTGTGGCAGCTCCACAGGTGGACGCGGGTGCCGTCGTTCCAGGTGGCCCCCTCGGCGTCGAGACACTTGCCCGACTGCGGGTTGCGGACGGTTCTGTCCGGCTGCGGCGTCCACTGCTGGGCGCCGCTGCCGTTGCAGGTCCACAGCTGGATCTTCGTACCGTCGGCGGTTCCTCCGCCGCTGATGTCCAGGCACTTGCCCAGCGCGCGCAAGGTGCCGTCGCCGGGCACCGTCCACTTCTGGGCGCTGTTGCCGTTGCAGGTCCACAGCCGGATCTGGGTGCCGTCACCGGTCGCGCCGCCGGCGACGTCCAGGCACTTGCCGTTGACGCCCTTGACCTCACCCGCGAGGGGCCCCGGCTGTGTGCCGCCGGATGTCTTCACCCGGACGTTGCGGAAGGACACCTGGTCGCCGTCGCCGTGGTTCTGGATCCCGATGTGCCCCTGTTGCAGGCTGCGGACGGGGTCGGTGTTGGTGAAGTCGTTGATCTTGCGGCCGTTGAGGAAGATCTCCAGCCGTTCGCCGGTGACACGGAGCTCGTACGTGTTCCATTCGCCGGGCGGGTTGAGCGCGGCGTCGCGGGCGGCGATGTCGGCGGACTTGAAGCCGTACACCGCTCCCGTCGTCCGGTCGGCGCTGTCCGTGGCGTCGATCTGGATCTCGTACCCGTTGTTGACCGCCGACCAGGGGTCGTCGGATGCCGGGAACCCCAGGAGGATCCCGGAGTTGTCGTCGCCGTCCATCCGCCAGTCGAGCTTGAGGGAGTAGTCGCCGGTGTACTCCTTGGCGGAGTACCACAGCATCCCGAGCCCGCCCTGCGAGGTGAGCGTGGAGTCGGCCAGCGTGAAGGAACCGGGTCCGGCCTGCTTCCAGCCGGTCGTGCCCGACCCGTTGAACAACGACGTGTACCCCGTCTCCGGACGGCAGTCCGCCTCCGTCATGCCCGCCGCCCAGCGGATCCCGCCGAGCAGGTGCCTGCGGAACGCCGGTTCGGTGTACGACTCGTCGGTGTGACCGCCACCGGTGTAGAAGGCGCGGCCGCCCTCGTAGCCCTTGCACCAGGAGATCGGGTGGTCGCCGGACATGTTGCCGCCCGAGTAGCTGGACTCGTCGAGCGAGGCCAGCACGTGGGCGGTCGTCCGCGGGTTGGTGCGGTAGTTGTACCACTCGTCGAAGCGCTGCCAGGTGGTGCCGAGATGGGCGGTGGCGTCGTGCGCCCGGTCCTCCACCTTGACGGTCGCCGTCTGGTTGTGCGGGTGGGAGTGGAACAGGGCCCCGGCGAGACCGGCGTAGAACGGCCAGTCGTACTCCGTGTCGGCGGCCGCGTGGATGCCGGTGTAACCGCCGCCGCCCTTGATGTACTGCTCGAACGCCGTCTGCTGGGTGCCGTTGAGCACGTCGCCGGTGGTGGACAGGAAGACGACGGCCTTGTACTGCGCGAGGTTGCCGGTGGTGAAGGCCTGGGCGTCCTCCGTCGCGTCCACGGTGAAGTTGTTCGCGCCGCCCAGCTCGCGCAGCGCGGAGAGACCGGCGGCGATGGACGAGTGGCGGAAGCCCGCCGTCTTGGAGAACACGAGGACCTTGTACGCCGGATCGGCTGCGCTCGCGGCCGTGTTCACGGCCGCGGTCACGTCCCGGACAGCGGCGCGGGCGGGTTCGTCCGGCGCCTGGGCGCTCGCGGCCACAGCGGGTGCGGCGGTCGCGCAGAGCAGCGCTCCGGCGATCCAGCAGCCGGCCTTGGTGAGAGTGTTGCGCATATCGGTTGTGCCTCCTCTCCTGCTACGGCAGGGTCCATTTCTGGTTGGGGCCGGTGTGGCAGGTCCACAGGTGGGTGCGGGTGCCGTCGTTCCAGGTGCCGCCTTCGGCGTCGAGGCACTTGCCCGCCTGCGGGTTGCGCAGGGTGCTGTCGCTCTGGGGCGCCCACTGCTGGGCGCCGCTGCCGTTGCAGGTCCACAGCTGGATCTTCGTACCGTCGGCGGTTCCTCCGCCGCTGATGTCCAGGCACTTGCCCAGCGCCCGCAGCGTCCCGTCGCCGGGCACCGTCCACGTCTGGGCGCCGCTGCCGTTGCAGGTCCACACCTGGACCTGTGTGCCGTCGGCGGACGCCCCGTCCGCGACGTCCAGGCACTTGCTGTTCACGCCCTTCACCTCACCCGTCCGCGAGCCGCTGCCGCTGCCCGAGGTGGTGAAGCGGAAGTCGTCCACGTCGAAGAGCGAGCCGCTGCCGCCCTTGAAGACGAGGTGCAGTGTGGTCGTACCGGCGGGCCGGTTCGACAGCGCGGTGCTGACCTCCTGGTACGTCTCCCAGCCACCGGTCACGGGAACCGTCGCCGTGCCCAGGAGGGTCCCGGTGGGAGAGCCGGCCCGTACCTCGATCGTGCCGCCGCCGCCTGCGGAGGCGACCCGGGCGGTGAACCGGGTGGCGTCGTCGAGGGCGTACGGCTTGAAGGAGATCCAGTCGCCGTTCTCGATGTGCCCCACCGTCCTGCCGCCGTGGGCGGGCGTGTGGCTGACGACCTGGACGCCCGAGGAGGCGCCGTAGTGCTCGCCCTGGCGGTGGCTGGGCTGGCTGATGTGCTGGGCGTGGGTGGTCAGGGCGGGCTGGCCGTTCGCTCCCTTGTCGGTGTACTCCGCGTCCCAGACGCCGAAGATGTTCGCGTTCGGGTCGTGCTCGCCGTCCGCGATGGTCTGCACCGTGCCGGAGCAGCCGGTCGCGGAGGTCTGCGGGTGGCCGTGGCTGTCGTGCCCGACGATGAAGGTGATCTTCACCTTGGAGCAGTCGATGGTGCCGTCCTCCGGATCGGTGACGGTCACCCGGTACGGGACCGCCGCGCCCGGGTCGATGATCCGGCCGTCGACCGGCAGTTCCAGCTTGACGGTCGGCGCGGTGTTGCCGACGGTCACCTGCACCGAGGCGGTGGCGCTCTTGCCGGTGGTGTCGGAGACGGTGAGCGTGGCGGTGTACTGGCCGTTGGCCGTGTACGTGTGCGAGGGGTTCGCGGCGGTCGACGTTCCCCCGTCGCCGAACTTCCACGCGTAGCTCAGCGCGTCCCCGTCCGGGTCGGAGGTGCCGGCCGAGGAGAACGCCACGGCGAGCGGTGCCTTCCCCGAGGTGCGGTCGGCCTTGGCCTGGGCGATCGGGGAGCGGCCGTCGGTGAGGTGCTCGATGCGGTACAGCGCCGAGTTCGCGTCCCCGCTGAAGTAACCGGTGCCGTAGTCCAGGACGTACAGCGCGCCGTCGGGGCCGAAGGCCATGTCCATCACCTGGGTGCCGCTCCAGGGGAAGGCGTTGATGGACTGGACGGTTCCGTCGGTGCCCTGGGCGATCCGCTTGATCCACTTGCGGCCGAACTCCCCGGCGAAGAAGTTCCCGTCGTAGCTCTGCGGGAACTTGACGGCCGAGGTGGAGGAGGCGTCGTAGCGGTAGACCGGCCCGCCCATGGGGGACTCGGAGCCGCTGCCGAACTCGGGTACCGAGCCGCCGTCGTACGGTATCCAGGCGGGCTGGGCCGGGGGCAGGTCGGTGAGGCCGGTGTTGCGGGGGGAGTTGTTCTTCGGGGCGGCGCAGTCGAACTTCGCACCGGAGGCGCCGGTGGCGAAGTTGTAGTCGGTGTACGCGTCGTTCTTGCCGGTGCAGTACGGCCAGCCGAAGTTTCCGGCCTTGGTGATGCGGTTGAACTCGACCTGGCCGGCGGGGCCGCGGGTGGCGCTCGCCGTTCCCGCGTCGGGCCCGTAGTCGCCGAGGTAGACGGTCCCGGTGGCCTTGTCGACGCTCATCCGGAACGGGTTGCGAAAGCCCATGGCGTAGATCTCGGGACGGGTCCTCGCGGTGCCGGGCGCGAAGAGGTTGCCCGAGGGGGTGGAGTACGAGCCGTCCGCGTTCACCTTGATGCGCAGCACCTTGCCGCGCAGGTCGTTGGTGTTGCCCGAGGAGCGCTGGGCGTCGTACGCCGGGTTGCGGGACGCGCGTTCGTCGATGGGGGTGTACCCGTCGGACGCGAAGGGGTTCGAGTCGTCCCCGGTGGTGAGGTACAGGTTGCCCTGCGCGTCGAAGTCGATGTCACCGCCCACGTGGCAGCAGATTCCGCGCGAGGCCGGTACGTCGAGGATCTTCTTCTCGCTCGCGAGGTCCAGGGTCCCGTCGGCGGTCAGGGAGAAGCGGGAGAGCCGGTTCACGCCGTCGAAGGGGGCGAAGTCGGCGGCCGTGCCGTCACCCGGGGCGTCGCCGCCCGGGGTGCTGAGCTTCGGGGCGTAGTACAGGTAGATGAGGCGGTTGGAGGCGAATCCGGGGTCCACGCCGATGCCTTGGAGCCCTTCCTCGTCATGGCTGTAGACGTCCAGCTTTCCCGCGACCTTCGTCGTGCCCGCCGCGTCCGTGAGGCGCAGCGTGCCGTCGCGTGAGGTGTGCAGTACCGAGCGGTTGGGGAGGACCGCCATGGTCATCGGCTCGCCGGTCTCCGCGACGCCCTTGGCGAGAGTGACCTGCTGGAACTCCTCGGCTGCGGCTGGGTCTGCGGCTGGGGCCTCGGCTGCCGAGGTCTCCCGGTCCGCGTCACGGGGAGCGGCCGCGGCGGACCCGGCGGGTGCCAGGAAGCCCGCGGTGAGCAACGCGGTGAGCAGTAGCGCGGGGATCTGACGGGGTCTGAAGGGTCTTTTGCGCACAGAAGTCTCCCAACAGGGTGGGGGTTTCCGACGGACCGGGAAGTAAGTCCCGCCGGGGGAGCCAGGCGCGCGCCGTCGCGCCGGAAGGTCACCGGGCACGTATGCATGTCCGGTTCATTTCAAGGAAGTTAGCGGGCTTGGTCCCGCCGCGTAACCCCTTTCGCATCCGCATTCCCAACTTCTTCCGCGGTCAGGACAAAGCGACGGGACGCCCGTCCTTCCATCGTTGGAATTGTGGTTGCGCACCCGTTGTGATGCGTTTGAGGCTGTGGCTCGATGTCCGGCTGTGCGCCGTACCTCACTGGTGCGAGCAGTCCTGCGTCTCCCGGCGCGCAGTGGGACGATGACGCGCACCACGACAGGGCGGTCACGCGCGTACGGGGACTTCCGGTCCGAGCGGGCCCGCGCGCATCGTCCGGAAGCGCACCGTCGAGGGCCTGGTCATGGGTGACGCCTGAGTCCGGCGGCATGCGGCCCCGGCCCATGTCCAGGCCCCGACGGTCAAGCCGGATACGGGTCAGGGGAGGGGACCCAGGGCGCCTCCACGGCCCACGTGGTGTCCTCCGTGAAGGTGGCCGGGTTGTCCCGAGCGCGGCCCCGCCAGGGGTGGCCAGGCACACCTCCGGTCGATGTGGCGCAGGTGGCTTCCGGGAAAGCCGGTGCTGGACAGCCGTACTCCGCCCGTACCCGGCACCGCACACCAGGTGGCGCCGTTCTTGAGGACCGGACGCAGGATGCTGCCGGCCTTGGCCGCGGCGATCGACCGCATCCCCGTGCAGCTGCCGGCGGAGTCCACGACCGCGGAACCGCCGAGCAGTCCGGCGCGTACGTCGTACAGCGGCGGGTCGCCGGGACTCCACAGGCGCGGGTTCGGTACGGGGACCGGCAGTTCGGCGCCGGCCGCTCCCGTCGCCGTACCGACGCCACTGCCTCCGCTGGAGACCGTGACCCGGGCACTGCGGCCGGCTGAGACGGCGGCGTGGACCTTCGCCCGCAGGGTCCTGCTGCCCAGATGCGGCGTCATGTCCAGGCGGGTGGTGTGCGAGGCGGCGACCGGCTCCAGCCGGACGGTCTGCCGGATGCCGGAGGCGGGGGTGTGGAAGATGCCGCCGCCGGGGTGGGGCTCCACGTCGTTGACGCGCTGCTTGCCGACGGCCTGGCCGCCGGTCCGGCTCGGACCGTAGGCGGAGACCACGACGGTGTTCGTGCCGCCGTTGAACTGCGGGGTGATGTCGTACGCGAACGCGTCGTAACCGCCCGCGTGGGCGCCGGCCTGCGTGCCGTTGCCCCAGACGGTGGTCTGCCAGTCGGAGGCACCGAAGTTGAGCGCGACGCGGCGGCCGTTCCAGCCCGGCGGAACCGTGAACGCGTGCTTGTACCAGGGCTTGTCGTTCTCCGCGATCCTGCGCTGAATGCCGGAGAGCGCGGACTGCGCGACGAACGGGACCCGGATCCGGTCGGGGAAGGCGGAGGGCTGTCCGGCATCGCGGCCGGTCACCGCGGAGTTCCGGATGCCGTTGAGGTGGGCCCGGTCGGGGCGGGTGAGCCGGGGGCGCGGGTACTCGGGCAGCGGACTGTCCACGGGTACCCGGTCGGTCCAGGGCGTGGGCATGGGGGCGGGTTTCGAAGGCCGGGGCGCGGCGGCGGCGGGCGCCGTGACCACCCCCACCAGCGTGGTCACCACGACAGCTGGCGGTGCGCTCGCCAGGGTCGGGCGTCTCCACCACGGCCGGCGGCCGGGCAGGCGCGCACGGGGCATCGGTGCGTCTCTTCTGTGCGATGGGAGACGTGCGGGGAACAACTGCCCTGCACCGTGGGGAAGTTGAAGTCCGGCGGTATGGCAGCACGCCGCCCACCGACCGTCCAGGGGGTGCGCGGCGCCTGGTGCCGACCGGGCGGTGAGGGGTCGGCCGGCCCGGCGCCGCGCGGCGGCGCGACACATTTTGGAAACGCACCGACAACTCTCTTGCCGCCCGCGCCGAGCCGCCTATATAACGTTGTAAATCGAGCCGTCGACAGGCCGCGCAGGCCCTCACGACCGCAGTCTGCGCAGCTCGAAGCGGGGTCGTGAGGAATGCAAGGAATGCACCGGCATCAGTCGTGAACGCGGCCGATGCGTCGCCCAGCCATGCCCCGACCGCACGCCGACCGGAGTGCCGTCATCCCGCCAAGGAGCGCCCGCGCATGATCACCCAGCGCCGATCCCGCCGTCACCTCGCCGTCGCCTGCCTGCTCGCCGTCACCGCCATGCCGGCCGCCTCCGGCTGCTCCAAGTCGGAGACCCCGGCCACCGCGGGCGGTGGCAGCGGCCAGGGCGCCCAGGAGGCCAGGACCCCCGAGGGGTCCTCCGGCCCCGGCTGCTCACTGAAGACGTACGGCGGACCCGAGCTGGACCTGGAGAACGCGGTGGTCGGCTTCTCCCAGTCGGAGAAGGAAGCCAATCCGTTCCGTATCGCCGAGACCCAGTCCATCAAGGACGAGGCCGCCAAGGTCGGCGTCAGGAAACTGCTCACGACCAACGCGCAGTCGCAGCTCTCCAAGCAGATCAGCGACATCCAGGACATGCTGTCCCAGGGCGCCCAGTTCCTCATCGTCGCCCCGCTGAACTCCGACGGCCTGGAGCCCGCGCTCAAGGCGGCCGCGGCGAAGAAGGTCCCCGTCCTCACCATCGACCGCAAGGTCGACTCCACCCCGTGCAAGGACTACGTGGCCTTCCTCGGCTCCGACTTCGTGGAGCAGGGCAAGCGCGCCGCCGACGCGATGATCAAGGCGACCGGCGGCAAGGGCAAGGTCGCCATCCTGCTCGGCTCGTCGGGCAACAACGTCACCACCGACCGCACGAAGGGCTTCGTCGACCGGGTCGAGGCCGAGGCCCCCGGCCTGGAGATAGTGGCCCAGCAGACCGGTGAGTTCGCCCGCGACAAGGGCCAGCAGGTCATGGAGCAGCTCATCCAGTCCAAGCCCGACATCACCGCCGTCTACGCCGAGAACGACGAGATGGGCCTCGGCGCCGTCACCGCGCTGAAGGCGGCCGGCAAGAAGCCCGGCAAGGACGTCAAGATCGTCTCTGTCGACGGCACCCGCAACGCCGTCCAGGCCCTGGCCGACGGCGAGTACAACGCCGTCATCGAGTCGAACCCGCGCTTCGGCCCGCTGGCCTTCGACACCGCCGAGAAGTTCTACGCCGGCGAGGAGATCCCGGAGAACGTCATCATCACCGACCGCGCGTACGACGAGACCAACGCCAAGGCATCGCTCGGCGGAGCCTACTGAGCGCACTGACTCCTGCGGCCCGCCGCCGTGGCGCTCCCACCCGCCACGGCGGTCTCCGGGCCCGCCCCCCGGACCAGTCGGAAGGCCGTCAGACCCATGGCACCACCCGAAGCAGTACCCGTACCCCACCAGCCACCGGAGGCCGCCGCCCCGCCCGCCGCTGCCGCCGTCCTCGAAGCCCGCGCGGTGAGCAAGCGGTTCCCGGGCGTCGTCGCCCTCGACGACGTCACCTTCTCCCTGCGCGCGGGGGAGACCCACGCGCTGGTGGGTGAGAACGGCGCCGGAAAATCCACCCTCATCAAGGTGCTGACCGGCGTGTACCGGCCCGACGGGGGCGAGCTGCGGATGACCGGCCGGCCCGTGCGGTTCGCCCGGCCGTCCGAGGCCAGGCAGGCCGGCATCTCCACCATCCACCAGGAGGTGAACCTCGTCCCGCTGATGAGCGTGGCGCGCAACATCTTCCTGGGCCGTGAACCCAGGAACCGCGTCGGCCTCGTCGACTTCGCCCGGATGCACCGGGAGACGGCGGAGCTGCTCGACGGCTTCGGCGTACGCGTCGATCCCCGAAGGCCCCTGCACACCCTGGGCATCGGCACCCAGCAGATGGTCGCCCTGGCCCGCGCCGTCTCGGTCGACGCGCAGGTCGTCATCATGGACGAGCCCACCTCCTCACTCGAACCGCGTGAGGTGGAGACCCTCTTCCGGGTCATCGGGAACCTGCGGGGCCGGGGCGTCGCCGTCCTCTACGTCAGCCACCGCATGGACGAGCTCTACCGGATCTGCGACCGCGTCACCGTGCTCCGCGACGGCCGGCACATCCACACCGGCGACCTCGCGGACCTCGACCGGATGCAGCTCGTCTCCATGATGCTCGGCCGCGACCTGGCGGAGGCCGGCCGGACCGGCCTGACCGGCTTCGCCGCCGGGGGGCACGAGGCGTCCCGCACCCCCGTGCTCACCGCCACCGGCCTCTCCAGCCGCCACCGGCTCCACGACGTGTCCCTGTCGTTGTACGGCGGTGAAGTGCTCGGTCTCGGCGGCCTCCTCGGCTCCGGCCGCAGCGAGACGGCGAAGGCACTGGCCGGGGCGTCGCGCCTGGACTCGGGAGAGATCGCCGTCGGCGGCCGTACGCTGCGCCGCCTCACCTCGGCGGGCGCCGTCCGTGCGGGCATCAGCCTGCTGCCCGAGGACCGCAAGGCCGAAGGCATCGTCCCCGGTCTGTCCGTGCGCGAGAACATCGTGCTGGCCGCCATGCCCCGCCTCTCCCGCGCCGGCGTGGTCTCCCGCACCCGGCAGGACCGCGTCGTCGACATCTTCATGAAGCGGCTGCGGATCAAGGCGTCGAGCCCCGAACAGAAGGTCGGCGAACTCTCCGGCGGCAACCAGCAGAAGGTCCTGCTGGCCCGCTGGCTCTGCCTGGAACCCAAGGTCCTCCTGCTGGACGAGCCGACCCGCGGCATCGACGTCGGCGCCAAGGCCGAGGTCCGGAGCCTGATCGACGACCTCGCCCGCGAGGGCCTGGCCGTCCTGCTCGTCTCCTCCGACATCGAGGAACTCGTCGAGGGCGCCGACCGGATCGTCGTCCTGCGCGGCGGCACCGTCGCGGGCGAACTGGCGGGCGAGGACGTCGGCGAGAGCCGGCTCCTCGAAGTGCTCGCCGACCACTCACCGGTGCCCGGTGGGAAGGCCGCCCAGGCCCCGGACCCCGGCCCGGCCGCTCAGGAGGACCCGCGATGACCGCCCAGGCCGCCCTCTCCCCGCCCGCACGCCCCCTGGCGCGGCTGCGCGACCCCGCCTGGTACCAGGGGTACGGCGTGTACGTGGCCGTAGCCGTGCTGCTGCTCTTCAACGCGCTGTTCACCGAGCACTTCATGACCGCCGGCCACCTGCGCACCCAGCTCGTGCAGGTCGCCCCCGTCGTCATCGTGGCGCTGGGCATGGCCCTGGTCATCGGCACCGAGGGCATCGACCTGTCGGTCGGCTCGACCATGGCGCTCGCCGCCGCGTTCCTGCCGCTCTACCTCGGGTACGGGCTCGTCCCGGCGCTCGTCGTGTCCCTCCTCGCCGGCGCGGCCGTCGGAGCCGTCAACGGCACCCTGGTCTCGCTGGTCGGGCTGCAACCCATCGTCGCCACCCTCGCGCTGTTCGTCGGCGGCCGGGGGCTCGCCCTGGTGATGGCCGACGGACAGCTCAAGCAGATCGTCAACCCCGACCTGCTCGCCCTGGGAACCGGCGCCCTCCTCGGCGTGCCCCTGGTCGTCCTCATCGCCGGGGTGCTCGCCGCCGCCGTCGCCTTCCTGGTCCGGCGCACCACCTTCGGACGCCAGGTCGTCGCCATCGGAGGCAACCGCCCCGCCGCCGCGCTCGCCGGGCTGCCCGTCAGGCGCGTACTGATCGGCGTGTACGTGCTCTGCGGAGTACTGGCCGCACTGGCCGGCATCCTCGCCACGGCCCGGCTCACCGCGAGCGACCCCTCCTCGCTCGGCACCCTCATGGAACTCTCCGCCATCACCGCGGTCGTCGTGGGCGGCACCCCGCTCGGCGGCGGCTCCGTCCGGGTGCTGGGCACGGTCGCCGGGGCCCTGCTGATGCAGCTGCTGCGCGCCACCCTCGTCAAGCACGACCTGCCCGACTCCACCGCACAGATCGCCCAGGCGGCCATCATCATCGCCGCCGTCTACATCGCCCGGGAGCGTCGGTCCCGATGAACGAAACCACCCCCGCACCCGGCTCTCCGGTGCGCACGCCGGTGAAGGCGCCCGCCCCGGCCGGCGCCCCGGGCCCGGCGCGCGCCGCCGAACCGGCCGCCAGGCAGCGCGTCGCGCAGCTCGTGCAGCTCGTGCAGCGCCAGGGCGTTCTCGCGGTGCTGCTGACCGTCGTGCTCATCGCCTCGTTCGTCTACCCGACGTTCGCCACCCTGGACAACGCCCGCGGCATGACCGTGCAGGCGTCGTTCCTCGCCGTGGTCGCCCTCGGCATGACCCTGGTCATCATCACGGGCGGCATCGACCTGTCGGTCGGCTCCGTGTTCGCGCTCGGCGGCGTCCTCGCCGCCTGGGCGTCCCCGTGGGGCTTCTTCCCCGCGCTGCTGGTGCCCCTGGGGGTGTGCGGCGCGTTCGGCCTGCTCAACGGGTTGCTCGTCGCCCGCGCCGGGATGGCGCCCTTCATCGTCACCCTCGCCACCCTGCTGGCCGCGCGCGGCATCCTCCTCGCCTTCACCGACGAGGGAGCGACGACGTACCTGGTCCCGAAGGACTCCGCCTTCGCCGAGCTCGGGCAGGGCGGCGTCTGGGGCTTCGGCCATCCCGTCCTGATCGCCCTGGCGCTGTTCGGGGCCGGGGGACTGCTCCTGCAGCGCACCTCGTTCGGGCAGACGCTCTTCGCCGTCGGCGGCAGCGGCGACGCGGCCACCCTGATGGGGCTGCCGGTCGTCCGTACGAAAATCCTCGTCTACACGCTGAGCGGGCTGCTGGCCGGACTGGCCGGTGCGCTCAGCGCCGCCAGGCTGTCCTCCGGCGTCACCATCGTCGGCGTGGGCATGGAGCTGGACGCCATCTCCGCCGTCGTCATCGGGGGCACCCTCCTCGTCGGCGGCGCCGGATCGGTCAGCGGCACCCTCTGGGGTGTCCTGCTGCTGG
Organism: Streptomyces sp. NPDC003016; assembly: GCF_053591455.1. Taxonomy (NCBI): domain Bacteria; kingdom Bacillati; phylum Actinomycetota; class Actinomycetes; order Kitasatosporales; family Streptomycetaceae; genus Streptomyces; species Streptomyces sp. NPDC003016. The sequence continues at coordinate 167,606 of NZ_JBSFTV010000012.1, read as the reverse complement.
CTGTCATCCAGAACCTGATCAACCAGATCGGCTCGCTGAACTCCTCGTACCAGTCGGTGGTCAGCGGAGGCTTCCTTATCGTTGTCGTCGTGGCGCAGCGCTACCTGGCACGCAGCCGCAGAACCACCTGAATCATCCGACCACCTGAACCACCTGAACCACCTGAAGCGCCGGAGCCGGTACGCCCGGCCAGGCCGAGTCAAGGAGAACCGTGGGCGTCAGCCTCAAGGACGTTGCGCAACGGGCGGGCGTGTCCATCAAGACCGTGTCGAACGTGGTCAACAACTACCAGCACGTCACCCCCAAAATGCGGGCCAAGGTGCAGCAGGCCATCGACGAACTCGGCTACCGTCCCAACCTCACCGCACGCCACCTGCGCAAGGGCCGCACCGGCATCATCGCCCTCGCCGTCCCCGAGTTCGGCAACCCGTACTTCGCGGAACTGGCCGGCGCGGTCGTCGACGCGGCCGCCCGGCACGACTACACCGTCCTCGTCGACCACACCGCCGGACTGCGGGAGAAGGAACTCCTGGTCAGCCAGGGCTTCCGGTCCCATGTGATCGACGGCCTGATCCTCAGCCCCATCCACCTGGAGACCGAGGACCTGATGGCGCGTGAGGAGACCGCGCCGCTGGTCCTGCTGGGCGAGCGCGAGTACGAAGCCCCGTACGACCACATCGCGATCGACAACGTGGCGGCGGCCAGGACCGCCGTACGGCACCTCCTCGACCAGGGGCACCGCCGCATCGCCTTCCTCGGCTCGCGCACCGGCCGCGAACGCCAGCCGGCCCACCTGCGGCTGCGCGGCTGGCGCGAGGAGCTCGCCGTCGCGGGTATCACGCCCGACGAGGCACTCGTGGTGGTCACCGACGGCTACGGCCGCGAGGACGGGGCCGCGGCCATGGCGGCCCTCCTCGACCGCGAGGAACGCCCCGACGCGGTTTTCGCGTACAACGACCTGATCGCCGTCGGGGCGATGCGCACGCTCACCGAGCGCGGGCTGAGCATCCCGGCCGACGTCGCCGTCGTCGGCTTCGACGACATCGAGGAGGGCCGGTACGGAACCACCACGCTCACCACGATCTCGCCGGACAAGGAGGCCATCGCCCGGCTCGCCGTCGACAGTCTCGTGGAACGGCTCTCGGGAAAACCGGTGCCCGCACCACGGCGGGCCCGCCCCGGCTACCGCCTCGTCGTCCGCGAATCGACCGCGCCCCGGCGGACCGGAACGTGAGGGGTGGCCGAGAAGCCCGCCCCGGCCGTCCACCCGCTCACTCGTCCGTTCGTTCGCCCGCTCGTCACAAGGATCTCCGATGCCCCGCCCCACCGCGCACCGCGCACCGTTCGGCACCGCCCCCGGGAACCCGGACACCACGGTCGGCATCCGGTCCCTCGACCCGGTCACAGGAGTACGGGCCGAGGTGCCCCTGCCCCGGAGACCCAGCACCTCCCCGCTGCGCCCCACCGTCCCGGCCACCCCACCACCGTGCTGCGTCCCGGCGAGACGGCGCACAGCCGCACCGAACTCCGCTTCCCCCACCTCGCCCCGCCGCGACCCTGACCCGGAGGGACCGAGGGGCCGAGGGGCCGAGGGGCCGAAGGGGCCCGGGCGACGCCGGACGGCGACAAGGCGACTGTGTTCGCAGTTCGTACAACGGCCCCGTGGAGACGGCGGTGGGGCGCCCCACCGCATCCGTCCATGACGGGCAGGGTGCCGACTCCGTGGTGGCGACGCCGACGCCCCGCGGCCTGACCTGCCCGGAGCCGGACCGCGCCGGTCAGTGGCGCACATCACGCCGGAACCCGGGAGCGGAGCGGAACACCCACCTGTGGTTGGCCGTTCAACCACATGTGGGTACGGAGGGGACAGTGTCCCCGGGCCTCACCTCCGGCCCGTGGGGAAGATCGTCCGGCTGAAGCCCCATGGAGCCACGCGCCGAGAGGCGACCGCCCTCCGCGCCCGCACCCTTGCCGCCCCGGCTGGTTTCCCCCGACCAGCCGGGGCTTTTCCGTGCGCGGGGTCGGTCAGAAGGCGAACAGCGCGTTCTCCGTCAGGCCGCCCTTCATCTCGCATGCGTTGCCGAAGGTGGCCGACCAGAAGACCGGCTTGCCCTGCCACACGCCCTGGGCGGTGATGACGACCGGGTCCCATTCACGCGTGCAGATCCGCTGCGGCGACGTGTCGACCAGCCCGGAGAACTCGCCGTGCACGGCGCGCAGTTCCTCACAGGCGGTCTCGGGGGACGGGTGGGTGCCGCCGGGGCGGGGGGCGCAGCTCAGCGTCACGGCTCGTCCGACGGTCGCCGTGGAGGCTTCCTCCCCCGAACCCATGGTGAGCACGAGGGCGGACGGTGCGTAGAGACCGGTCGCCTCGGCCGGCTGTGCGTGCGCCGTGCCCGTGGTGACGGCGCCGGTGAGCGTCAGGACGGCCGCCGCGCCGACGGCGCCGAGCGTGTTCCGGATGTGACGCATGGGTGTTTCTCCTCTGGTTTCGGTTCAGTTACGGGGTTGTTGCGCTGTGGAGTGTTGCTGATGCGCACGGTGAACGCACACCGATCGCCCCATTCCGGCCGTGGGTGACCGGAGGGCGGTGACCGAATGGTCGTTCGGGCAGCTCGGCGGCGGTGCGCATGTCATATGAGGAGGTGTCCATCATGTGGACAAGCGTCGGTGGTACAACGGAAAACGACCCTCTGAGCTGGGCTTATGCTCAGGTGGTTCATTCTTCGGTCAGGCCGCTTCGACTGAAAAGCATCGCTGCCGGGGCCACTTCGCGACGGACGGTGCGGCGGACGGCAACGTGTCCGGACCACATCGCGCACGACGGGTGAAGGTGGCGCCGCCCCCTCCCGCGCGGCGTACGGCCGGCCCTACATTCCCTCTCCGGACGGGGGCCTTTTGAAGGAGCGAGCCGCCATGGATGTACACCCCTCTCGTGCGAAGAAGAGACTCCCCGCCGTCGCGGTCCTGCTGGCGCTGCTGGCCACGCTGCTCGGCACCGGCTGGACGGCTTTCGCGCCCGCCGCCCGGGCCGCGTCGCTCACCGAGGTCACCGGCTTCGGGACGAACCCCGGCAACCTGCGCATGTTCCGGTACGTTCCGGACGGCCTGCCGACCGGACGCCCCCTCGTCGTGGCCCTGCACGGCTGCACCCAGTCGGCCGCCGCGTTCGACACGGAGACCGGCTGGACGACCTGGGCCGACCGCTGGGGCTTCGCGCTCCTGCTGCCCCAGCAGCAGTCCGGCAACAACCTCAACTCCTGCTTCAACTGGTTCGAGTCCGCGGACATCGGACGCGGCTCGGGCGAGGCGCTGTCGGTCAAGCAGATGACCGACCGGATGAAGTCGGACCTGGGCAGTGACCCCTCCCGCGTCCACGCCACCGGCCTGTCCGCGGGCGCGGCCATGACCAACGTCATGCTGGCCGCGTACCCCGACGTCTTCGCCTCCGGAGCCCCCGTGGCCGGCCTGCCGTACGCCTGCGCGACCTCCGTCGCGGCCGCCTACGGCTGCATGAGCCCCGGAACCGACCTCTCGCCCGCCGCCTGGGGCGACAAGGTCCGTGCCGCGTACCCCGGTTACGCGGGCCCCTGGCCGGCCGTCTCCGTCTGGCAGGGGACGCGCGACACGACGGTCGTACCCGCCAACATGACGGAGACCGTCGAGCAGTGGACCCATGTCCACGGCGCGGACACCACGCCCGACACCTCGGACACCGTGGCCGGCCACCCGCACGCCGTGTACCGCGACAGCGCGGGGCGGCCGGTCGTGGAGACCTACTCGATCACCGGCATGGGCCACGGCCAGCCCGTCGACCCCGGGACCGGCGCGGAGCAGTGCGGCGTCGCGGGCGCCTACATCCTCGACGTCAACCTGTGCGCCGCGTACCGCATCGGACAGTTCTGGGGCCTCGACGGCAGCGGAACCCCGCCGCCTCCCGGAGGCGGCACGAAAACGGCGGTGCTGCCGAGCCGGGCCGCCGACGACGGATACGTGAAGGCGTCGGCCACCGGCGCCGGACCGGCGGCCGGGACCCTGGAAGGCACCTACGGCGTGGCCGTGGGCCGGGGCGCGGACGGGCTGCACAACCGCGCGCTGCTCTCGTTCGACACCTCGTCCGTACCGGACGGGGCGTCCGTGAAGCGCGCCTTCCTGACCGTGGCGTACGGCAGCGGCGGCGGTGATCCCTGGGCGTCCGGAAACCGTATGGTCCTCGACGTCAGGTCCGGCTGCTTCGGCGCGGGCTGCGCGACGGCCGCCGACGACTGGAGCGCCGCCGCGTCGGCGTCCGAGGTGGCGGAAATCGGCCGGTTCACCTCCGGCACGCAGACCTCGGCCGACTTCACGACGGTCAACGACACGGGGACGACCCAGGTGCGCCTGCGCCTGGCGTCCGCGCCCGCCACCACGGCGTACGTGTTCCTGAAGTCCGGGGCGTCCGCCACGCTGACGGTGCAATGGGAGTGACCGGAACCGGGAGGGTTACGAGAATCGGGTGAGCAGGCGCAGCAGCTGCGCGCAGGCCTCGGCCTCGCTCCCGTGGAGGCTGACGGGCTCGTGGACACCACGCTCGTACGCACCGGTCTCCCACGCCCCGCCGCCGCCCTGGACCTTCCTCAGATACAGGAAGTCGGGGGGCGTGGGGACCGGTTCGTGGACGCCTTCGATGCGGAAGCAGTCGTCGGGCACTCCCGCCGCGCTCAGCGCGGCCCGCAGTTCGTGGCGATCCATGAGGACGAGGCTACGCGCCGGCCGGCTCGAGGTAGCCGTGCTCCAGCAGCCACTTCACGTTCAGCCGCTGTCCCTCGCCCGGATCCAGGAACACCTGGTCGAGCTTGATCTGCTGTCCGCCGCCCGGCTGCTCGAACCACGGCGCGATGCTGCCCTGCCACACCCAGAAGGGCTTGGCGACTTCGTAGACGCGGTAGTCGCACGGCACCGACGGTTCACGGGTGTTCAGGTTCTGCGGGGGCAGCGCGCGCTTGGCGTACGGGTCGCCGGCGGGCGCCAGGTAGGAGCCGTACTCCGAACCGAAACGGTCCAGGCGCTGGCCGTCGCGGAGTCTCGTCGGCTCCTTGTCCACCTCGCCGTTGACCTCCCCGAACCCGTCGTTGGGCGGATACTTCCAGCCACCCGAGTCGGCGGGACCCTGCCAGTACTCCTTCAGGAAGTCCTCCGACGACAGCTTCCCGGTCCGCTGGTAGCCCTTCAGCAGCGGACCCACCGGCTTCTCGTGCTTGCGCGGAAGCCACTCGGGCCCGAGCCGTGCGTCGCCCCGGAACGAGCCGGTGCACGGCTCGTTCCGGGGCGCGCCGGCGGCCGGCCGGTCCTCGTGCTGCTGCTGCGGCGCGGCGCTCGCGGCGGGTGCGAGCACCGTCGCGGCGGTGATGCCGAGCGCGGCGAGTACGGTGCGAATGCGGTTCACTCAGGGTCCCCTCGGATGTACGGTCCACCATGCGTCGCGGCGCAGCGTAGTGGATCCACTACTCTCCGCGCTGCGTGTCGCCGCAGATCGTCCCGAGGGGGGCCTGTTTACAGACAGTCCCGTGGCAGCGTCTCGTTCCAGGTGCGGGAGAAGACCCGCCGCTCCCCTTCGTACCCGTCGAGAGTCGCGTCGACGAAGAACTCCGTCTCGCTGCACCGCAGTGCGGTGCGGGTCTCCACGCGTACGTCCCAGTCGTCCCGCCGGAACCGCATGGTCCAGGCCGATTCCCCGCCGACGGAGGTGAAGTCGTCGGCCGTGGCGGTGTAGCGCTCGTACGCGCGACAACCGACGTCGAGCCCGATCCCGTCGATGCGCACGGTGCCCCGGTCCTTCACGATCTCCAGCGCGGAGTCGTACCCGATCAGGTCGCGCTTGACCTCCCAGCGCTGCTCGGGAGGCGACAGCCGGGTGGTGGTGAGGGGCGGGGCGCCCTCGGGCTCGCCGAAGGGGCGCTGCGGCAGTTCGTCCGGCTCGTCGGCCGGACGCACCGGCAGCGTCAGGGTGCTGGACCGCTCGTGGACGCTCAGCAGGACGGGCCTGGGCGGCGGCCAGGCCAGCGGCCAGTACGACGTGGACAGGGAGAGCCGGATGCGGTGGCCGGGCGGGAAGACCTGGGCCACGCCGTTGAGCTGGACGGTGGCGCGGTAGCGCCGGCCGGGCTCCAGCGGTTCGGGCTCGCCCGTGCCGTCGCGGTGGGTCAGGTTGAGCACGCCGTACGTGACGCGGGTGGCACGGCCGTCGGGTGCGACGTCGGAGAGACGGGCGGCGACGGTGGCCACCGGTTCGCTGACGGAGAGGTCGAGTTCGACGGTCGGGGAGCCGAGGATCTCGACCGGCTCGTCCAGCGGCTCCGTGTCGAAGACCAGCGAGCCGCCGTCCTCCTCGCGCTGGTCGTACGGCAGGTCCGGCGGGGCGTTGTACGAAGCCCACTTGCCCGCGAACTGCCCCACGGACAGCGGTGACTGCACGGTCATCGGGTCCTCGCCGCCGTCCTCGCCGCCGTCCTTCGCCGGTACCGCCTCCCCCGGCCTGACGATGCGGTGACGCAGCAGCGGATGGGTGACCGGCCCGATGTGCGGCGAGGGCCAGTCCGGCTCGCCGACCCACCGGCCGGGCCGCTCCTCGTACGACGTCGAGGGCGGCACGCTGTCCTGCATCCACGCCTGGAGCATGGGACCGTCCATGACGCCGTTGTCGACGCCCTTGAGCCAGTGGTCCCACCAGCGCACGACCTCTTGGAGGTAGCCGATGGCCGGGCCGGGCTCGCCCAGGTGCGGGAACTTGTGGGACCACGGTCCGATCAGACCCTTGCGCGGTACGTCCAGATTCCCCAGCAGCCGCGTCACCGCGTTGGAGTAGCCGTCGGCCCACCCGCTGGACGCGAGGACGGGGCAGCGTACGGCCGCGTAGTCCTCGCACACCGAGGCGTGCCGCCAGTAGTCGTCGCGGCGCTGGTGGCGCAGCCACTCCAGGACCCACGGGCGGGTGTGCTCCATCCGCTCGTGCCACATGTCACGCCAGCGGTCGCCGACCACCGCGGGGTCCGGCGGGCAGGTTGCGTACGCGAACATCGTCCCCGCCTCGGCGAGGTTGTCCGACAGCATCGCGCCGCCCATGTAGTGCATGTCGTCGGCGTACCGGTCGTCCGTGAAGGACGCGATGACGACGGCGCGCAGGCTCGGTGGCTGCCGGGCCGCGGTCTGGAGGGCGGCGAAAGCACCCCACGAGATGCCCATCATGCCGGTGGCGCCGTCGCACCAGGGCTGTTCGGCCAGCCAGGCGAGGACCTCCTCGGCGTCGGCCTGCTCCTGCTCCAGGTACTCGTCGGCCAGCACCCCCTCGGAGTCGCCGGTGCCCCGCAGGTCCACGCGCACGCAGGCGTAGCCGTGGCCCGCGATGTACGGGTGGTTGACCGAGTCGCGGACCGCGGTCAGGTCGCGTTTGCGGTAGGGGATGTACTCCAGTACCGCGGGCACCGGCTCCTCGTCCGAGGAGACCGGACGCCAGACGTGCGCCGACAGGCGGGTGCCGTCGGACAGGGGGACGAGGACGTGTTCTTCTTCCTTCGTCGCGTACGGCAGGTTGCTCACGAAACGCATACGGCGGGGCGCTCCTTTCCCTCGGGTCCCTCGGGTGCTCAGACGTTCTTCTGGTCGCGGCCGCCCGGTGCGGTCTCGTCGAAGGCCAGGCCCAGGGCCGCCACGCAGCGGTCGTACTTCTCCCGCAGTTCCTCTTCGCTGTTCCCACCCGTGAAGATGTGGGCCAGTTCGTAGCTGTAGCTGTCCTGGTGCGGAGTCTCCGACAGGCGCTGCCCCTCCTCGGGCACCACGTCGACCCGCACGCCCGGGATCTCGCTCTCGATCCGCTCGAGGTCCTCGGGGGTGGGCACCTGGCGGGCCGCGCCGTCGGCGAACCACCGGTAGTACCACTTGGCGGCCACCTTGTACGGGCCGGCCCGGTGCGGAAGGGACGGGTCCTTGCCCAGGGCGAGACTGAGCATGCAGTGGTGGTTCGGGGCGCCGTCGACGTACTCGAACAGCTCCGCGTGCGACTGCGAGTGCCGGGGGTTGATCTCCAGCAGGTTGATCGCGTCGGTCCGCGGGTCGTAGAAGAACTCGATGCTGAAGGTCGCCGAGTCCATGCCGATCTGCCGCATCACCCGCTCGGACACGTCGTGCAGCCGGCGCACCACCGGCTCGGGCAGGGCCGAGGGGTACTGGTGACGCAGGAAGCTGGAGGAGTCCGGGTAGTTGATGGAGTCAAGGACGCCGTAGACGGTGACCTCGCCGTCGTGGACGTACCCCTCCACCGCTACCTGGATCCCGGAGAGGGCCTCCTCGGCCAGGCAGACCTGGCCGCCGACACCGGCCATCTCCTCGGGCAGGTCGAGCCGGTCGAGGATGTACTCGAAGGGCCGGCCCACCCGGGCGACGCCCTTGCGGATCGCCTCGACCGCTTCGAGGAACTCCTCCTGGTCCTTGACGCCGAAGGCGAGTTCCGACGAGTACGACAGGGCGGGCTTGAGCCACATGGGGAAGCGCACGCCCTCGGGCGGACGCGGATCGTCCGTCTCCAGGTCCACCCGGCCGAAACGCGGATGCTCGTCGACGACCTTCTGCTGTTCCAGCCGGCTCCAGTACTTGTGCTCGCACTTGACGACGGACTCCAGGCTGGTGCTGCGCGTGCCGTAGCGCTCGGCGAGCATCGGCACGAGCGTACTCACGGGGAAGTCCCAGTAGCCGACGATCGCGTCGATGCTGCCGTCGAAGGCGTCGAGCACCTTCTGCGCCTTCTCGAACAGCTCCGCCACCGACACCTCGCCGTGCTGGAGCTCCTCGATGGTGAGCAGAGGGTGGAACTCGTACTGCTGTGCGTCGGGCACGGCACGCAGGGTCGGCAGATTGGCCTCGTCCAGGCCGATCACGAATATGTTCTTGCGTGCGCTCACTTGCTCTCCTTGGCCGGCTCGTTCCGCTTCGCGCCCGGTGCGCAGCGTTCCCTCACGGGGCGCTGGTGGCGCGAGCGTCCTGGTCGCCTTCCTCCTCAGATCCGTCTCACACCTCTGATCAACGGGTATGCCCGAGGGTGGGGGAGCGGGTGCGCAGCGTTACGTCTTTCGGTGCCGGCCGCCGCTCCGGGGAACGGCCCCGTCGCGGGCCGGCCTTCTCACGAGGAGTCGCGGACGATGAGTTCCGTGGGGAGCAGGATGTGCTGCCGAGGTGCTTCGGGGTCGGCGATCTCCTGGAGCAGGATGCGGGCGATCATCGTGCCGATCTCCTCTATGGGCTGGCGCACGCTCGTCAGGGGAGGGTCCGTGTGGCGGGCGAAGAACGAGTCGTCGAAGCCGATCACGGCCACGTCGTGCGGAACACGCCGTCCCTGCCTGCGCAGTTCCATCATCGCGCCGGCGGCCATGACGTCGGAGGCCACGAAGACGGCATCCAGGTCAGGCGCCACTTCAAGAAGTGAACGCATTGCCTGTTCGCCTCCGGCCTCGGTGAAGTCGGCCGAGGCGACCAGCCGTCGGCCGGCGTCACAGCCTGCTTCGTCCAGCGCGTCCCGCCATCCCTGCAGCCGGGTACGGCCCACGTCCATGTCCAGCGGCCCGGCGATCGTGGCGATCGTCTTCCGGCCGCGCCCCAGCAGGTGCCGGACCGCGGCCGTCGCACCGCCGAGGTTGTCGCAGTGCACGTGGCTGAGGGACTCGGTGGGGGAGCGCCGGCCGGCGAGGACGGTCGGCAGGCCCATGTCCTCCAGCAGGCCGGGCAGCGGATCCTGCTCGTGCACCGACACCAGCAGCACGCCGTCCACGCGCCGTTCGGCGACCGAGTCGGTCAGCCGGTCCCGCTCGCCCTTGTCCCGTACGAGCATGAGCTGGAGCTGGGTCCTGGTGTCGGCCAGGCCGGTACTGACGCCGCGGATGACGGCCGAGAAGTAGGGCTCCGACCCCAGGCGGCTCTCGGACTCCGGGATCACGAGCGCGATGGAGTTGGTCCTGCTGGTGACGAGGCCGCGGGCAACGGAGTTCGGAACGTAGTTGAGTTCGTCGATCGCGGCCAGGACGGCGGCCCGCGCCTCTTCGCTGACGAGCGTCGAACCGTTGATGACGCGTGAGACGGTCGTACGTCCCACGCCGGCTCTCGCGGCCACGGTTTTGATGGTCGGGCGTCGCCTTCCCCCCATGGCTTCCTCCTTGTGGAACGGCGTCCGAGCGCCGTTCACCAGCGCATTGTGCCAGACGGTAACCGAGCTTCGCGGGCCCGAGCGGATTGTCTGCGTCATCGGTGTGCAACGAAGTGGATTCAAGTTCTTGACAGACCCGACGCCCGCCGGTCAGTCTTCGTGCACCTTGGTGGGCACGTTCCCACCAACAAGTGGGATCGTACCCACTCCAACATCGAAGCCGCAGAGCGGACCGGCCGGGGGGCTTGAACTCCGGGGCGTCGGTGCCGCCACTGGGAGGGCTAAATGAGCAGGGCTCGCAGGCTGTTGCGTACAAAGGTTGTGTCGGCCGTTTCGACTGTGGCCGCACTCGGCATGGTCGTCGGATGCAGCGGCAGTGACAGCGGTGGCACCGGCGGCGGTGTCAAGGACGGCAAGGTCACCATCACCATGGGGCTGTTCGGCGTCATGGGGATCAAGGAGACCGATCTCCTCGATCGCTACATGAAGGAGAACCCCAACGTCACGGTCAAGGCCGAGGTCGCGGGTGACGAGCAGACGTACTACACCGCGCTGCAGACCCGCCTCGCCGCCGGCAGTGGCCTGAAGGACATCCAGGGCATAGAGATCGCCCGCGCCAAGGAACTCGTCGACACCCAGGCCGACAAGTTCACCGACATGTCCAAGGTCGAGGGCGTGGACCACTTCCTGCCGTGGAAGCTCAGCCAGGTCACCACGCCGGACAAGAAGGTCATCGGCCTGGGCACGGACATCGGCCCGATGGCGGTCTGCTACCGCAAGGACCTGTTCGAGCAGGCCGGCCTGCCGACCGACCGCGAGGAGGTCGCCAAGCTGTGGGAAGGCGACTGGGCCAAGTACGTCGATGTCGGCAAGCAGTTCAAGGCGGGCAACAAGAACAAGAAGGTGTCCTTCATGGACGCCTCCTCCGGCCTGTTCAACGCCAGCATCTACGGCAACAGCGAGCAGTTCTACAACAAGGACGGCGACCTGGTCTACCAGGACAGCCCCGTCGTCAAGGAAGCCTGGGACCTGGCCGTCGAGGCCGGTCAGGCGGGCCTGAGCGCCAAGCTGCCGCAGTTCCAGAAGGGCTGGGACCCCGGTCTGTCCAACAGCAGCTTCGCCTCCACCGTGTGCCCGGCGTGGATGCTCGCCCACATCAGCGAGAAGGCCGGCCCCGCGAACAAGGGCAAGTGGGACATCGCCAAGGCTCCGAAGGGCGCCAACTGGGGCGGCACCTTCCTCGGCGTCATGGAGAACAGCCCGGTGAAGGAGGAGGCCAAGAAGCTGGTCGCCTGGCTCACCGCGCCCGAGCAGCAGGCGTACATCTTCGAGAAGCTCGGCAACTTCCCCTCCTCCGAGGAGGCGCTGAGCAAGCCCGAAGTCACCGGTGCCAAGCACGAGTACTTCAGTGACGCGCCCACCGGCCAGATCTTCGGCGCCGCCGCGCAGGACATCCCCGACGAGCAGGTCCTCGGCCGTAAGGACGGCGCGATCAAGGACATCTTCTCGCAGGGCCTCCAGCTCGTCGACAAGGGCACCGAGCCCGGCAAGGCGTGGGACACCACCGACGAGCGCATCAAGAAGGCCGTCGGCTGACCTCCTGTCCTGATGTCCCCGGCGACCGCGGATGTGCCGCACCGGCCGTCCCGGCCGCCGGGGACCGCTTCTGCCCACCCTCAAGGAAGGAGGCCTCCGGTGGCCACCCCCACCTCCGCCCCCCACGCCGAAGGAGCCCGGCCGGCTCCGGCCGGTGGTACGAAGAAGAACAAGGCCAGCGGTGAAGGGGGTCGTCCTCGGCAGGGCCGGCGCAACCTCCTGCACCGCCTGGATCTGAAGGGCGCCCCGTACAGCTTCGTGGCGCCGTTCTTCCTCATCTTCGCGGCGTTCAGCCTCTACCCCCTGCTCTACACGTTCTGGATCTCGCTCCACAAGGTGGAGCTCGCCACCCTGGACGTCATGGAGTGGAAGGGGTTCGGCAACTACACCGAGCTGGTCCGGGACGACCAGTTCTGGAACGCCTTCGCCAACACCTTCACCATCGGCGTCATCTCCACGGTGCCGCAGCTCATGATGGCGCTGGGCCTGGCGCACCTGCTCAACTACAAGCTGCGCGGCTCGACCTTCTTCCGGGTCGCCGCACTCGCGCCGTACGCCACCTCGGTGGGCGCGGCGGCGCTCGTGTTCACCATGCTGTTCGAGCGCGACTTCGGCATGATCAACTGGTTCATCGAGCTGTTCGGCTTCGACGGCATCGACTGGGAGGACTCCAAGTGGCCCGCCCAGTTCGCCATCTCGACGATCGTCATCTGGCGCTGGACCGGCTACAACGCGCTGCTGTACCTGGCCGCCATGCAGGCCATCCCGCGCGACCGCTACGAGGCCGCGGCGATCGACGGCGCCTCGCGCTGGCAGCAGTTCCGCCAGGTCACCATCCCCGGCATCCGCTCCACCATCGTCTTCACGATCGTGCTGTCGACCATCGGAGCCACCCAGATCTTCGGTGAGCCGCTGATCTTCGGCCAGGGACCCAACGGCATCAGCGGCGGCACCGACAACCAGTACCAGACGATGGGCCTGCTGCTGTACGAGGCCGGCTGGAAGAACTACCAGATGGGGCGGGCCGCCACCGTCGCGTGGGCGATGTTCCTCATCGTCATCCTCATCTTCCTGCTGCAGCGTCTCTTCCAGCGCCTCACGTCGTCCCGCTCATCCTGACCAGGAGCCAGCCCATGACCACCGACAGCCTCCAGGCCCGGCCGGACGGGCTCGCCCCGCGTGCGACCACCACGGCACCCGGCGGCCGCAGCCGCCGCCGGATGCTGCGCACCGGGGCCGGGCGCCAGCACCACGCCGGTCCCCTGGCGTACATCCTGCTCGGGATCGCCGCGCTCACCTCGCTGTTCCCGCTGTACTTCACGATGGTGGCGGCCTCGACGGACAACACCCGTGTCGCGCAGACCCCGCCGCCGTTCCTCCCCGGCCCGAACCTCTTCTCCAACCTGGCCAAGGCGTGGGACGACGCCGCGATGGGCAAGGCGCTGGTCAACAGCCTGATCGTGGCCGGCTCCATCGCGACCGCCACGGTGCTGTTCGCCACCCTGGCCGGGTTCGCCTTCGCCAAACTGCGCTTCAAGGGCCGCAACCTCCTGCTGATGCTCGTCATCAGCACGATGATGGTCCCCCCGCAGCTCAGCGTGGTGCCGCTGTTCATGATGATGAGCGACCTGGGCTGGGGCCAGAAACTGCCCTCGGTCATCTTCCCCACCCTGATCAGCGCGGTCGGCGTGTTCTTCATGCGGCAGTACCTCATGGAGGCGCTGCCCGACGAACTGGTCGAGGCCGGCCGGGTGGACGGCGCCCACTCGCTGCGCATCTTCTGGAGCATCGTGCTGCCGGTCGCCCGCCCGGCGATGTCCGTCCTCTTCATGATCACGTTCGTGCACGCGTGGAACGACTTCTTCTGGCCGTTCGTCGCGCTCAACATGGAGAACCCGACGGTGCCCGTCGCGCTGACCCAGCTCAGCGCCGGATACGTCAAGGACCAGTCGGTCATCATGGCGGGCGCGCTCCTCGGCACACTGCCACTGCTGGCGATGTTCATCGTCTTCGGCCGCCAGATCGTCGGCGGCATCATGCAGGGCGCGGTCAAGGGCTGAGCAAGCGGCCCCCGCACCTCCCTCCTCCTCGTTCTCCTCCGTACGACGTCTCACGTCCGTACGACATCGCACGCACTCGAACATCCTCTTCCCGGAAGGACCCACGTGGCCACCGCGATCCGACACAACGAGCCCGCTCCCCAGGCCTCCGACACCCGCACCTTCCCCCCGGGATTCCTCTGGGGCACGGCGACCGCCGCCTACCAGATCGAAGGAGCGGCGACGGAGGACGGGCGCACCCCGTCCATCTGGGACACCTACTCCCGCACCCCGGGCAAGGTCCGCAACGGCGACACCGGGGACATCGCCACCGACCACTACCACCGGTGGCAGGAGGACGTCGCCATCATGGCCGACCTCGGTGTGGGCGCCTACCGCTTCTCCCTGGCCTGGCCCCGCATCCAGCCCACCGGCCGCGGCCCCGCCGTGCAGAAGGGGCTGGACTTCTACCGCAGGCTGACCGACGAACTGCTGGAGAAGGGCATCAAGCCCGTCGCCACCCTCTACCACTGGGACCTGCCGCAGGAACTGGAGAACATGGGCGGCTGGCCGGAGCGCGCCACCGCCGAACGCTTCGCCGAGTACGCCGCCCTGGCCGCCGACGCCCTGGGCGACCGGGTACGGACCTGGACGACCCTCAACGAGCCCTGGTGCAGCGCCTTCCTCGGCTACGCCTCCGGCGTCCACGCACCGGGCCGCACCGAACCCGTCGCCGCCCTGCGCGCCGCCCACCACCTCAACCTGGCCCACGGCAAGGCCGTGCAGGCACTGCGCGCCGCCCTGCCCGGCGACGCGCGGATCTCCACCACCCTCAACGTCCACCACGTGCGGCCGCTCACCGAGAGCGCGCAGGACGTGGACGCGGCCCGCCGTATCGACGCGCTGGCCAACCGGATCTTCACCGGCCCCGTGCTCGGCGGCGAGTACCCGGCCGACCTGCTGAGCGACACGGCCCACCTCACCGACTGGTCCTTCGTGCAGGACGGCGACACGGGCGAGATCCACCAGCCGCTCGACTTCCTGGGCGTCAACTACTACACGCCCACTCTGGTCTCCGCCGCCGACGGCACGGCCGGCCACGGCTCCGACGGCCACGGCAACAGCGCGCACAGTCCGTGGCCGGGCGCCGACAACGTGAACTTCCACCTGCCCCCGGGCTCCACCACGGCGATGGGCTGGGCCGTGGACCCCAGCGGCATGTACGACCTCCTGCTCCGGCTCAAGGAGGACTTCCCGGACCTGCCCCTCATGATCACGGAGAACGGCGCGGCGTTCGACGACTACGTCAACCCGCAGGGCGAGGTGATCGACCCCGACCGGGTCGCCTACCTGCACGGCCACCTCACCGCGGTGCACCGGGCGATCCAGGCGGGCGTGGACGTCCGCGGCTACTTCCTGTGGTCCCTGCTCGACAACTTCGAGTGGGGCTACGGATACAGCAAGCGCTTCGGCGCCGTCTACGTCGACTACCCGACCGGTCGGCGCACCCCGAAGGCGAGTGCCCGCTGGTACGCCGACGTGGCGCGCACCGGCACGCTGCCGGCGACGGACGCGCTGACGCTGCCGCGGCCACCGGCCGAGTAGCCTGCCCGTACCGACCACTTGACGACGGGGCCCGGCGCGCACAGCGCGCCGGGCCCCGTCGTGTCCGGTGGACGCGGGGCGCCTACCAGCGGTGGTGCACCTGCGCGCGGATGCGCTCGTCGTACAGCTTCCGTACGGAGCCGAGAGTGGCCTCCGGCAGCGCCGGCAGCGCCGCGGCCGCCGCGTTCGCGCGGGACTGCTCGGCCGAACGCGCGCCCGGGATCACACTGCTCACACCGGGCTGCTGGATGATCCACCGCAGGGCCGTCTGCGCGGGCGTCGCCCCGTGCGGGGCGAGAGCGGCGAATGCGGCGGCGGCCCCGACACCGGCCTTGAAGTCGACGCCGGAGAACGTCTCGCCCTGGTCGAACGCCTCACCGTGCCGGTTGTAGGTCCGGTGGTCGTCACCGGCGAAGACGGTCTCCTCGGTGTACTTCCCCGACAGCAGGCCCGAGGCGAGGGGCACCCTGGCGATGATGCCCACGCCGGCCTCGGCGGCGGCCGGAAGTACCTCTTCGAGCGGCTTGAGGCGGAACGGGTTGAGGATGATCTGCACGCTCGCCGTACCCGGGTGCGTGATCGCGGCGAGGGCCTCGGCGCACGTCTCGACGCTCACGCCGTAGGCGGCGACCCGCTGCTCGGCCACCAGGGTGTCCAGCGCGTCGAAGACCGCGCCGGAGGAGTGGACCGAGGACGGGGGACAGTGCAGCTGCACCAGGTCCAGGGTGTCCACGCCGAGGTTCTCGCGCGACCGGTCGGTCCAGGCGCGGAAGTTGTCCAGCACGTAGTTCTCGGGCAGCTGTTCGGCGCGGCGGCCCATCTTGGTGGCGACGAACACACCGGCGTCCGGCCGCTCCCGCAGGTAGCGCCCGATCAGCTGCTCGCTGCGCCCGTCCCCGTACACATCGGCCGTGTCGAAGAACGTCACTCCCTCCTCGACCGCCGCGTCCAGGACGCCGAGGGCGTCCTCTTCCCGTACGGCGCCCCAGTCGGCGCCGAGCTGCCACGTACCGAGCCCGACGACGGAGACGTTCCGGCCGGTCCTGCCCAAAAGTCGCTGTTCCATGGAGTGCATCCTAAATTCGGCCTGGTGGGGGGAGATTCGGGTGGCTCGCTCGCTGACTCACTCGCTCACTCGCTCACTCGCCGGGATAGCGCAGACCGACGAGTTCGCGGACCCTGTCCAGGGTGCCCATGACCTCGAGGGTGCCCCGCAGCGGGACCAGGTCCGACTGGGTCCGCTTCTCCCGCAGGCAGCGCATCACTTCCCGCGCCTGGTGGCCGTAACCGTTACCGCTCTGCGGCTCTGCGACGAGCGTCTGCGGGTCGTGTCCGTCGCGCCGCAGGACCAGGGACCGCGGGTTGTAGAAGTCGGCGGGTATCTCGATCCGTCCCCCGGTGCCGTGGATGACGGCGCTGCGCGCGCTCTCGGACGTCAGCGAGCAGGACAGGACGGCCATGGCCCCGCTCTCGTAGCCCAGGACCATCGCCGTGCTCTCGTCCACCCCGTGGTCGGTGAGGTCCGCCCAGGCCGCCACCTGGTCGGGCGGGCCCAGCAGGAGGTGGGCGAACGACACGGGGTACGTGCCGAGATCGAGGAGGGCGCCGCCGCCGGCGGCGGGGTCGCGCAGCCGGTGTCCGGGGACGTGCGGGACGCGCGCGCCGAAGTCCGCGTGCACGGAGCGGACTTCACCGATGAGGCCGTCGTCGACCATGCGGCGTACGCGCCGCACCAGGGGGTTGAGGGAGGTCCACATGGCTTCCATGAGGAAGAGGGAGCGACGCTCCGCCAGCGCGGCCATCGACGCGGCCTGCGCCCGGTTCAGGGCGAACGGCTTCTCGCACAGCACCGCCTTGCCGCCGTCGAGGCAGGCGGTGGTGGCCGCGAGGTGATGGGCGTGCGGTGTGGCGACGTAGACGACGTCGACCTCCGGATCCGCCGCGAGATCGTGCCAACTGCCGTACGAGCGGCGGATGGAGAACCGGTCGGCGAAGAGCCGGGCGGAGCGCTCGGAGCGGGAACTGACGGCGACCACCTCCGCCTCCGGGATCAGGGCCAGGTCTTCGGTGAAGGCGGCGGCCATGGGGCCGGTGGCCAGGATGCCCCAGCGGACCGGACGATCGGACATGTGCTGTCTCCTGTTGCGCGGGTGCGGCGAGGCCCGGGCGCTTGCGCTCCCCGGCCGAATGGGAACGTTCCCATCGGACGCCCGAAGACTCACCCACGGCTTCACCCGCTGTCAAGGACGGAGATCTCGCGCGGGCCCGGCGGCACGGAAACCGGTGCCGCCCGCGTTCACGGGGAGGTTTCCGACGGCGCAGGGATGTCGTACTCGGCCCAGACGATCTTTCCGGCGGGTGTGCGGACGGCGCCCCACCGCCGGCACAGCGTGTTGATGAGCTGCAGCCCCCGGCCGCCTTCGTCGCTGAGGCTCGCGTGCTGGATCTGCGGCAGGTCGGGCCCGGTGTCGGACACCTCCACGGTGAGCCGGTCGTGCCGCATCAGGCGCAGCTCGCCGGGCCCGCCGCCGTAGCGCAGCGCGTTGCCGACCAGCTCGCTGACGACGAGTTCCATGACGTCGCTGTGCTCGGACAGCCGCCACCGCTCGAGTTGCTCCCTGACCAGCCTGCGGGCGGTCGCGGCCGACTCCTCACCCTGTGCCAGGGTCCAGACCGACAGGTCCGCTTCGGGCCGGGGCGGACGGCTCGTGGCGACCACCAGCACCGCCTCGTCGAACCGGACTTCGTGCCCCGCCGTCCTCGTGACCAGACCGCACGATTCCAGCTCCGACGCGGCCAGGCCCGACACCGCCCGCCGCAACCCCTCCAGCTGCGCGTCCACGTCCTCGGTGCGCGTCTTGACCAGACCGTCCGTGTACAGCACGAGCCGGCTGCCGGCCGGCGCGGGCAGCCGTACGCAATCGTAGGGAATGACCCCGGTGCCCAACGGCGCGCCCACCGGTATGCCGACGTACGACGCCTCGCCGTCGGCGGTCACCAGGAGCGGTGGTGGATGTCCGGCACTGGCGAGGGTGTAGGAGGCGGTGGCGGGGTCGAAGACGGCGCACAGGCACGTCGCGACCTGGTCGTCCTCCAGGTCGCGGGCGGCCATGTCCACGCGGGCCAGGACCCGTTCGGGCGCGGTGTCCAGGGCCATGAGGGTCCGGGCGACCGTCCGCAGCCGTCCCATGGTGGCCGCCGCCGGCAGACCGTGCCCCATGACGTCCCCGACGACCAGAGCGCTGCGTCCGCCCGGCAGGGCCATGACGTCGTACCAGTCGCCGCCCACGCCGCTGACGTCGGCCGTCGGCGTGTAGCAGGCGGACACGCGCAGCCCGGGCGTCGTCGGCGTGGCCCGTGGCAGCAGGCTGCGCTGGAGGGCGACGACGTGCTCGCGCTCCCGGCCGTACAGGCGGGCGTTGTCGACGAACACGGCTGCGCGGTGGGCGAGTTGCATGGCGAGAGCCACATCCGCGCGGGTGAAGGGCGGCCGGGTGCCCAGCCGCATGAAGTCGGCGACGCCGAGGAGCACGCCCCGGGCGATGAGGGGCACCGCCATGTAGCTGTGCACGCCGGTCTCGCGCATCCTGGCGGCGCCGGACGCGGTGACCGCCACCCGCTCGTAGTCGTCCGGTCCCATCCGGGCGATCAGCACGGGTTCCCGCGCGACCAGGCAGTGCACCGACGCGACCGAGTGCGGGTGGTACGAGATCCCACCGACCGGGTCCGGCTCCAGACGCCGGGCCAGACCGTCGACCGCCGCGACGGCGAGGGCCCGGGTGACGGGCGCGTCGGGCCCGGACATGCGTTCGCCCTCCTGGCCGAGCAGCACGGACTCCAGCAGGTCCACCGCCGCGCCGTCGGCGAGCCGGGGAACGGTGAACTCGGCCAGTTCACGGGCCGTCCGGTCCAGGTCCAGAGTCGTGCCGATCCGGGTACTCGCCTCACTGAGCCACAGCAGCCGGCTGCGGGCCGGGAAGCGGTCGGTCAGGGAGCGCAGCGCGCGGTGCAGACGCAGTGCCGCCGAAGCCTTGACCTGCTCGGGGACGCCCTGGGGGAGGTGGCTTTCCGGCAACGCTGCACCTCCGGCAGGGAGAGGGCACTTCTGTCACTCTGTCACGTCCAGTGTCGCGCGAAACCGGCGGTCGCGCGTCCCGTTCGCGGCCTCGCGCCCCGCGGCCGCACGGGGGCGTCAACGGCGCTGCG
The DNA here is from genome assembly GCF_053591455.1 of Streptomyces sp. NPDC003016. Classification (NCBI taxonomy): domain Bacteria; kingdom Bacillati; phylum Actinomycetota; class Actinomycetes; order Kitasatosporales; family Streptomycetaceae; genus Streptomyces; species Streptomyces sp. NPDC003016. The sequence goes on along the minus strand of NZ_JBSFTV010000012.1, from coordinate 147,992 downwards.
GCGAGGTGGACGGGGAGGGCGAGGTGGGCGAGGTGGGTGGGGAGGCGGGCGTACCGTACAGGACCAGGTTGTCCTCGTACCGGCCGGTGGCGCGGTCGTAACGCCCGGCGCACGTGACCAGTGCCAGCCGGGGGGCGCCGCCGGAGTCGAACAGATCACCCGGCAGGGCTTCCTGCCGGTAGCTGCGGCGGGCCGTGATCCGGTAGGTGTGGGCGCGGCCGTCGGCGGCGGTCAGTACGACGCGGGCGCCCAGCTCCCACTCGTGCAGCGCCGCGAACACCCCCGGCCCGCTCTCGCGGGTGTCGAGGTGACCGGCGACCAGGACGGTTCCGCGGGAGGCGCCGGGAGCGGCGCCCAGCGCCCACCATCCGCCGGTGCCGGGCTCTTCGGGCAGGACCAGCGCTCCGTCGGCCGCCGCGGCGACCGGCACGAGCGCGGCCTCGAACCGCCCCGGGCCGTGAAGGCCCCGGGGCGGGGACGCCACCGCGCCGTCGCCCGCCGCCGCCGGACCCCGAACCGACGGCAGCGTGCCCGCGTCCCGGAGCTGCGACTGCGGGCCGCCGACCAGTACCCACCCGGCTGCCATCGCACCCAGACCGCACACGGACAGCGCGACGGCGGCGCAGCGGCGTCCCACCACGGCCTAGCGGCGCCCGGGGGAGCGGCGCCGGTCGCGTACGAGCCAGACGGCCCCGCCCGCGGCGAGCAGCCCACCGCCGGCCAGACTGGCGACGCCCGCCACGGCGAGCGAGTCGTTGCCGACGGCCAGGTGCCCGCCGCTGCCGGCCCGGACCATGCCGACGTCCTTGCCCGCGTGGCAGACGCCTCCGCGCACCATCTCCAGGTGCATCGCCACCACGGGCCGCGCACTGCGGGCAGCGGCCTTGACCTCGGCGTTCTGTCCCACGGACAGTTCCTTGTCGATGAGCGCCAGGGTTGCCGTGTGCGCGGCCTCCTGGACCTTCAGCCAGGCCGCGTCGTAGGCGGGCGTACCGGCCTTGGCCCGCACGGCGGCCAGTTGCTTCTCCTGCTCCGGGGCCGGGGACCCGGGCAACGTCACGTTCAGCTTGGCCGCCAGTGCCTTCACGTCCGCGTCCAGTTTGGTGTGGTCACTTATCAGCACCGCCCCGACCTTCTTCACACACCCGGTGGTGGCGTTCTTCCGGGCGTCCTGCCCTGCGGCGATCTCCGCAAGATTGCCCTGATGGGCCGCCTTCACGAACATGGAGTCGTCGGCGCTCACCGGTGCGGCGTACGCCGACGTCATCGACATGCCGGAGAGGACCATCGCGGCCGCGGCGACAGACACGAGTCGTCTGTGCATGGAAACTGCTCCCTTCTCTCCGGTGGGACAGCGAGCGATCCCGCCACCGCACCGGTTCCCGGAACGGGCGCGCGATACGGCGCCCAGCAGTCATCCCTCCCGTGGACACGCCGTAATACCCGCTTTGTTGCCGGATTTCACACGAACAGCCGACAGGGCGGTTCGCTGAACGGCCCCGGGAGCGCCGCAGGCGAAAACCGCACGTCCTCGTCCCGCTGGTCCAGACCCCTCCAGACCGCTTCAGACCGCGGCGTGCGCGATCTCCTGGCGTCCGGACGCGCGGGCGGCGTCCGGACGGTTGTTGTCGCGCACCGCCTCGAGGTAATCGGCCATGGCGTCCCTGTTGCGGGTCAGGCACTCGATGCGTTCGGTGAGGCGGTCGCGTTCGAGTTCCAGCGTGGCGAGCATCTCCGGTGTCGCGTCGGGGAAGTGGATGGTCCGGGGCTTGTCGAGGCACGGGAGGATCTGTTTGATGATCCGGGTCGGCAGTCCGGCGTCGAGCAGCCCTCTGATCTGCATGACCCGGTCCACGAAGCGTTCGTCGTACTCGCGGTAGCCGTTGGGGGAGCGGTCGGCGGCGATCAGCACCTGCTCCTCGTAGTAACGCAGCAACCGCCGGGGGGTGCCGGTGCGCTCCGACAGCTCTCCGATACGCATGTGATCCACCTCACGAATCGTCGCGTTGACCCTCACATCGATGTGAGGGTCGGAGCATACTCGGCATGCGGAACCACACGACAGAACTCACCCGCCCCGACACCGGAGCCACCCACCCGAAACTCCCGTTGCCGGCGCTGCTGGCACTGGCCACCGCCGTCTTCATCACCAGCCTGACCGAGACCCTGCCCGCAGGTCTGCTGCCCGCGATGAGCGCCGACCTGGGCGTCAGCGAGTCGGCCACGGGGCAGACGGTGACGATCTACGCCGTCGGCACCGCGCTCACGGCGATCCCTCTGACCGCCGCCACGGCGCGGTGGCGGCGCAAGCGGCTGCTGCTGACGGCGATGGCGGGATTCGCCGCCGCCAACACGGTCACCGCGGTCTCGACCGACTACTCCCTGACCATGGCGGCCCGGTTCGTCGCCGGGGTCGCCGCGGGCCTGGCCTGGGCGCTGCTGGCCGGGTACGCCCGCCGCATGGCGCCCGTACACCTGCAAGGCAGAGCGATCGCGATCGCCATGGCCGGCATTCCGGTCGCCCTGGCGCTGGGGGTGCCCGCGGGAACCTTCCTCGGCAAGGCACTCGGCTGGCAGGTGGCGTTCCTGGTCATGACCGCGCTCACGGTCGCCCTGCTCGCATGGATCACCGCTACGGTTCCTGACTATCCCGGGCAGCGGCAGGGCGGCCGGACCCCGATTCTGCGGACCCTGCGCATCCCCGGGGTGGCACCGGTCCTGTTCGTCACCCTGGTGTTCGTACTGGCCCACACCATCCTCTACACCTTCATCGCCACGTTTCTCGACCGGCTCGGCATGGGCGACTCGACCGACCTCGTGCTGCTGGTCTTCGGCGCCGCCTCCCTGGCGAGCATCTGGATCGTGGGCGCTCAGATCAACCGCCGGCTGCGGACCCTCACCATCGCCGGCATCGTCCTGTTCGCCGTGGCCGCCGCCCTCCTGGCGCTGCTCGCCGGCAGCCCCGCCATGGTCTACCTCGCCGTGACACTGTGGGGGCTCGGATGGGGAGGCGCCCCCACGCTGCTGCAGACCGCCGTGGGCGACGCGGGCAAAGACTCGGCCGACGCCGCGCAGGCCATGCTCGTCACGTTGTGGAACGCGGCCATGGCGGGCGGCGGAGTCGTCGGCGGCCTCCTCCTCGACCGCTTCGGCTCCGGCTCCTTCCCCTGGAGCATCCTTGTGCTCCTGGTGCCGGTACTGCTCGTGGTGGTGGCCGCCCGCACCCACGGTTTCCCCGCCAAGCGGGTGAGCGCCGCCTCGTGAGAGCCGACGCCGAACGCCCCGGTCCGGATGGTGACGGACCGGGGCGCACCCGTCGTGAGGGGCTACTGCCCAGGGGTGCCTTCGACGGTCGCGCTGCGGCGGTGGGCGACGCCCTTCCCCGGACACAGCGACGTGGTGGTGCTTTCGGTGAAGCACTCGTGCTGGGGGACTCGGGCGGGAATTCCCTGCGGGTGAGCAGCTCGGAAGGAGACAGATCCCACACGAAGGCCAGTGCGGGGACGGGGAAATCCTCTTCCCGGAACATGTCCGGGCCGTGTCCGGCGTGTGGCTTCGCCATGCGCCGGAGGGTGTCACGCCCCACTGACACCGCCCCGGCGGGTTGGGCGGACCGGAGCCGCACGACGGCCACGCCGTAAGCTGCTGGTCGCGACCCCCGGGCACGGGGGCGGTCTGCTCCGGCACTCCGCGGACCCCCTACACTCGTCCTCCGTTTCCTGCCGCCGCCAGAAACCGCACGTACCGACTTGAAGGGCCCTCATCACGTGAGTTCCGCAAACCATGCCGAGGCACCGATCTACGCAGGTCTCATAGAGGAGCGAGGCGACGTACCCGCCGAGGTGCGCCAGATCGCCGAGCAGACCCTGCGGGAGGTGGAGCAGGCTATGGACTTCAGCTCTGTACGTGCGACAGCGATGCGCTGGTAGGCCGATCCGGTACGGGCCGGAGGGCGCGCCACAGCGATGCCGTGGCGCCGCGCCCCGGGGCTGCCCGTCATACGTCGTTCCGTCGAGCGGGACCACACCCGGGAGCCACACACACCCAGGGACCACAGACCAGGGACCACAGACCAGGGACCACAGACCAGGGACCACACACGCCCAGGGGCCACGCCCGGGGCCTCGGCCCCGCGCACGGGCCGGGGTGGCACTTCAGCGGTCACCGAGCCGGGACAGGACATGCTCACGCGTCCACATCGCTCGTGGACGGCCCATTGACGGAGACAGGGCGGTGGAGACAGGCCGATCCGGACGCCGTCCGCTCTCCGACCGTGCTCGACGCCGTGCCGGTCGGCGAAGCTCTGCGCCGCCTCCGACGCCATGGCCGAGTTCTACGGCGGCGTCCCGGCCGTGCGGTGCGACTGGGCCGCGGGCCGGCCGGAAGGCGGCCCGGTCGAGTCGGGACGTCACCTCGCGGAAGACGCGCCCTGCGCGCCGGCCGAAGCGCTGCGCGGTTCCTGGGAGCGCCAGCCACGGCCGACGCGCCCCTGCTCCCGGCGGCTGACCGGGCTCTCCGCATCTGGTGAGCGCGCACGCGCTGCGATGCCCCTTGAGGCTCCGCTGCTGCGGCCCCTGAGCGCCACCCACGATCCCGGACCACAGCATCGACCACGGCGGTCGGCCGTCCGGCGCCGGTCCGGCTCCGACGGTCCGAGGTCAGCCCGAATCCCGTTCGTCCCCGTACACCGGCTCGTGCGCCTTCCCGGACGGCTCCTCGGGCTCGGGGACCCGGTCGGCGGAATCCCGGCTCCGGTCCTGCTCCCGGGCGTGCCGCTTCTCCTCCTCCAGCCGCTTGCGAACCTCTTCCGGCTTGTCTCCGAGCTGATTCATCACCGTCTCCTCCCGTCGGTGAGGCATGGTTTTGCGGCAAGCGTCACACAGCCCCACCACACCTGCACGCCGACGGCCGCCCCGCTCTCCCGGCCGCCGCAGATCCCGCGCCGGCCCCGGGCCCGCCGGCTGATCCTGTCCGCGCTCAGTGGGTACTGGACCGGGTATGAACGAGCGGTCGCGACTGCCCCGGGACGGGTACCTGCCGATCGAGGACCACGGTCTGATCGGCGACGGCCGCGGGTGTGCCCTGGTGGGCCGCGACGGCGCCGTCAGCTTCATGTGCGTCCCCCGCTTCGACGCTCCGCCACTGTTCTGCTCACTGCTCGACCGGCACGGCGGCGGTTCCTTCCTGCTCGCACCGCGGGGCCTGCGGGAAAGCAGCCAGTACTACGTCGAGGACACCGGGGTCCTGGTGACAGAGCTGCACGCGGACACCGGAGTCGTCGAGGTCACCGATGCGTTCCTCCTCGAAGCGGGTGCGCACCTGGAGGAACACGCCCCGGCCGGCAGGGGGGAACTGGTCCGCCGCGCGAAGGTCGTGCACGGCAGTGTCGACCTGACCGTGGCGGTGCGACCGTACGGCGGCGCCCGGTCCGAGCGCACCGCCGGGGGGTGCCGGCTGGTCTGCCCGCGTCAGTCCCTGGAACTGCACCTGAACGCCTCCCGGCCGTTGCCCGGCCCCCGGTGCACACTGCCTCTCGGCGAAGGGGAGGAACTCTGGGTGGGCCTGCGCTGGAACGGGCAGTGGGACCGGGCGGCCCCCGGCCCGAATCCGCCGGCCGACAACTGCATCACCAACACCGTGGAAGCGTGGCGACGCTGGTCGGCGCACATCGTGCACGACTCTCCCCGCGCCGGCCTGGTACGCCGCTCGGCCATCACCCTCAAGCTCCTGGACCACGTCGAGAACGGTGCCATTGTCGCCGCCCCCACCTCGTCGCTGCCCGAATGCATCGGAGGAGACCGGAACTGGGACTACCGCTACGCGTGGATACGTGATGCCGCGTACACGGTGTTCGCCCTGCGCCGTATCGGCCTCACCTCCGAGGCCGGCGGCTTCCTCCACTGGGCGCTCACCGCCGCCTGGCGCGAAGGACGGCTGCGCGTCCTGTACGCCGTGGACGGCCGGCCACCGCCGGTCGAAGTCGTCGACGAGGAACTGGAGGGGTACCGCCGTTCCTCGCCCGTGCGTTGGGGCAACGCCGCGGCGGAACAGGTTCAGCACGACGTCTGCGGAGAACTCCTGGACTGTGCCTTCCAGTGGGCGGCCACCGGCAGAACGCTGAGCGACGGTCTGTGGCACCGCCTGGCCGGCCTGGCCGAACAGGCCCGCACCGCCTGGAGGGAACCGGATCACGGCATCTGGGAGGTACGGACCCCGGGGCGCCCCTTCACGTATTCCGCGGCGATGTGCCAGGTGGCACTCGACCGCGCGGCGCGGCTCGTCACCCGTTCGGGCCTGCCGGGCGACGCCACCACGTGGGCCGCGGAGGCCCGGCACCTCACCGAAACGATCATCCGCGACGCGTGGGACGAGCGGATGAACTCCCTCACCGAGCACCTCGGCCGGGGAGGGGGACTGGACGCCTCACTCCTCGCCCTGCCGCTCAGACGCGTCCTGCCCGCCGACCATCCGCGCATGGTCGCCACCACACAGGCGATCTCCGAACGGCTCGCCGCGGGTGACGGTCTGCTGTACCGCTACCTCCCGCAGGACTCACCCGACGGACTCGACGAGCCGGAGGGCGCGTTCCTGCTGTGCAGTTTCTGGATGGTGGACAACCTCGCAGGCCAGGGCCGTGTCGACGAAGCCTCGGAACTGTTCGAGAAGTTGTGTTCCTACGCCAGCCCGCTGGGCCTGTTCGCCGAGCAGATCGACCCGGGCGACCTCTCCTTCCTCGGTAATTTCCCCCAAGGACTCAGTCACGTCGGGCTCATCTCGAGCGCCGTCGTCCTCGCCCGCGCCCAGCACGGCGTACGCCCGGAACTCTCCACCCACGCATGGTTCCAGTGAGAACGTCCGCCTCTGTTTGCTGAGCGGTGTGCGGGACGAGCACCGTGTGCGTCGACACGGTGTGGGGGGTGTTTGCCGGTGACGTAAATCCCGCGAGGTTCTGAAGAGCAACAAATGTGAGTAACATCCGCCTCCAACAGACGCGCAAGGAAAGCGAGTAGTCATGGCGGAAAACAATCCCACTCTGCAGACCCAGTACGCCAAGCAGGTCGACACCGACCTGGAGCGCAACACGAGAGAACAGGAACGCATCAGGTCCGAGGTCGCCACCCTGCAGGCGCAGCTCGAAGGTCTGCAGAAGGACCACGAACTGCTGGTGAGCATGCAGGCGGCCCTGGGCACTCCTCCCGGGAAAAAGGCCAAGACGGTCAAGACCGCAACAGTTCCCAGGGCACGCCGCGCAAAGGCAGGCTCCGACAATGACAAGCGCCCCAGGAAGGCGGCGGAACCGAAGAGCGGAGCAAAGACCGACAAGACCGCGCCCCCGCTGCGGGAACTCGTCGTCGCCGTCCTCGCCAAGCACCAGGAACCACGGTCGGCGGCCGAAGTCGCCCAGGAGCTGGCCCAGGAACATCCCGAACGCACGCTGAGCGTCACAGTGGTGCGCAACGCCCTTGAGGCATCGGTCGCCAAGAACCAGAGCGAACGGACCAAGCAGCAGAAGTCCGTCTACTACCGGGTCGTCAAGAACGAATCCGCGACGCAGCAGCCGATTGCCGTGCCGGATACGGGAGACGAAGGCGCGTAGCGACCCGCCGCCGCGACGTGAAGCGTCGCCGGGGACAGCGTACGACGGAGCGTGGGTCAACAGAACGGGCTGCCGCGCAGGCGGAGTTGTGTGCTCAGCGGCGAACGGGCCCTCCGTTCCGGCCCGACGCGGTACGGCGAGCAGAGTGGCCGGAGCCGGAGCCGGAGCCGGAGCCGGAGTCACTAGGTCATGGCCGGTCGGCGGGCCCATGACGGTCCGCCGGGTGCACTTTCGCTGAGCCGCGCCCGCGGCACGAGGCCGCCTCCCGCGCTCGTGGAGGCGGCCCCGCGCCGAGTGCGTCGCCCACGGCACGCTTCCGGCACGCGGAGTCCGGAACCCTCGCCCGCGGCCGGTAGTCCAAGCGGACGACAGCCCGGCACACTCCTGCATGAATCCGGCAGCCGCCGAAGTGTTGGCCCAACCCCTTGACCAGCGATGTTCCACAATCGCGCACGGATGCTGCTACCGGGGCGCCGAGCTCCCGTTCCGGGCCGCTCCACCCTGGGCAGCGAGTCAGTGGGGCGTGCGACGACAGGACGGCGGAACGATGGGACGTGACCAGGTCGATGCGCGGCAGGACGACGGGCGGCGAAGATTTCTGCGACGGGCCGCCACCGTCGCGGGTGCGGCGGCCACTGGCTTCGGAAGCCTCGAAGCGTACGCCGCCCAGCCGGCCGCGGACGGCGCCCAGGCCGCCGGGTCCTGCCGTGAGACTGTGGGCCGCTACCCGTTCCACGGCGCTCACCAGGCGGGGGTCACCACGGAGCAGCAGGCCTTCGCCGCGTTCATCTCCTTCGATGTCCTGGCCGAGGACCGCAGGGAACTCACGGAACTGTTCAAGACACTCACCGAACAGGCCCGCCTCCTCATCCGTGGTGTGAAGCCCAAGGACGTGGAAGTGGCCGCCGAGCCGCAGACCCAGGACGGTCTGACCATCACGCTCGGCGTCGGCGCGTCGCTCTTCGACGACCGTTTCGGACTCGCCGGCCGCCGGCCACGGCTCCTCACCCCGATGCCGGAGTTTCCCGACGACCGTCTTGACCCGACGGCCTGTCACGGGGATCTCTCGCTGCAGATCTGTGCCGAGCACCCGGACGCCGTCGTACACGTCATCCGGGAACTGGCGCGCCGGACCGACGGAAAGATGCGGCCCCGCTGGCGGGCCGACGGCTTCCACAATCCGGCGCGGCCCTCGGGTGCCTCACGCACCTTCGTCGGTTTCAAGGACGGGATCGTCAACCCGGACACGGCCTCGTCCAAGGAGATGGACCGGCTCGTGTGGGTGAAGCCGTCCTCCGGCGAGCCGGCCTGGACCGCGGGCGGCTGCTACCAGGTGCTCCGCCTCATCCGCTTCCGCGTGGAGCCCTGGGACAGAGTGCCGACAGCGACCCAGGAGAAGATCTTCGGCCGCCGCAAGGCGTCCGGCGCCCCCCTGGACGGCCGCCGTGAGAAGGACCTGCCGGACTACAGCAAGGATCCGCACGGCAGGAAGACCCCGCTGGACTCCCACATCCGGCTCGCCAATCCGCGTACAGCCGAGACCGCCGACTCCCTTATCCTACGCAGGAGTTACAACTACGACGGCGGATTCGACACGGACGGCAGCCTCGACCTCGGCCTGGTCTTCTGCTGCTACCAGCAGGATGTCGTCCGGCAGTTCGCCACGATGCAGAAGCGGTTGGCGGGCGAGCCGCTCGCCCGGTTCGTCTCACCGACCGGCGGCGGGTACTTCTTCGTGCTGCCCGGGGTGCGCAACGCCTCCGACTGGTTCGGCTCGGGCCTGCTGAGCACCTGACCCGCCCGTGTTCCGGTGACCGGACTTCCTACTTCACCGGCCGGGCAGTGGCCGGCGGACGGGTGGAGGCGGAGGCGGGGGCGCGCCGGAGCCCGGAGGGCAGTACGTCGCGTTCGGGGAGGACGGCCGTCTCGTCCACCGCGCCGCCGACGGGCGGGGTCCCCGTCCAGCGGCCCAGGGCGATCTCGGCGGTGATGCCGGGACCGAACCCGGCGATCAGACCCGTACCGGAACCGGCGACCCGGCCTTCCTCGAAGAGGCGGTCGAGGGCGTCGAAGACGACGGCGCTCGCGATGTTTCCACGTTCGGTGAGCGTCGCGCGGCTGAACCTGAAGGTCTCCGGCGGGAGGTCCAGGAAGTGGGAGAGGTCGTCCAGGATGCGCGGTCCACCGGCATGGACGATGTAGAAGTCCAGACCGGAGACGTCCCAGAGATGCTGGTCCGCGAGCGTACGCAGCGCGGGCGCGAGCATCTCCATCGTGCCCGGGACCCGCTTGTCCAGGAGGAAGTGGAAGCCGGTGTCGCGGACGCTGTAGGAAATCCAGTCCTCCGTGTCCGGGACCAGGTGCGAGCCGTTGCGCTCCAGCGCCACGCCCGTACCGCCCTCGCCGCGTACGACGGCTGCGGCGAGGGCGTCGCCGAACAGTCCGTTGGACAGCAGCGACCCCACTCCCAGGTCGGTCGGCTGGTAGCACAGCGAGCAGAACTCGCAGGCGACGATGAGCACGTTGGACTGCGGATAGGCGAGGCAGAAGTCGTGGGCCCGGTTGATCGCGGCACCGCCGGCCGCGCATCCGAGCTGGGCGATGGGCAGCTGGCGGGTGTGGGAGCGGAACCCGAGCGAGTTGATCATCCATGCCGTCATCGAGGGCATCATGAACCCGGTGCACGAGACGTAGATCAGCAGATCGATGTCCCGGGCCTTCAGCTCGGCATGGTCGAGCGCGCGTTCGACCACGTCGGGGACGCGCGACTTGGCCTCCGCAGTGTACAGCAGGTTGCGCTGCTCGAATCCCGGATGGTGCAGGGTGTCGGCGATCGGCTGGACGATGTGCCGGGTGAGTACGCCGGTGTTCTCGATCAGCCGCAGAGCCAGGCCCAGTTGCTCGTGGCCGGAGTGCAACCGCCGGGCGAGCTCCAGTGTTTCGTCGAGGGTGATGATGTGGTCAGGGACGGCGATGGCCGGCCTGCACAAGGTGGTCATGGCTGCTTCCCTCCGCGACTGCGGTCGATGGATATCGTCGGCGTCACCGGACGATCAGGAGGGTCCGGGGGCAGCGCCGGATCGAGCCGGTGTTCCAGGTGGTCTCGTCCCCGGACGCCATGTGACGCGGTGTGCCGTGCTCCAGGTTTTTCGCACGAGTCGGACAGGCGGTGCCACACGCCGGCGGCAGAACTCATGTGCGTACTCCAGCCCTGGTTTCACGGGAACCTGGTCATATGGACCCCGGGGCGGTCGCCGGAAAACACGCCATGCCGTCCTGTCCCTCGCCCAGCCCACACAACTGGCCCCGTTCGGGTCACGGCGGAACCGGCTCCTCTCGCGAGGGCCGGTCCCCGTCGTGCCGGTCAGTACGCGTCTCCCGTCGTCGACGACGTGATGGTGTCCGCCCCCGGCCGGTCGAACTGGGTGCGGTACAGCTCCTGGTACCGGCCTCCGGCGGCCAGCAGTTCCGCGTGGGTGCCGCGTTCGACGATCCGGCCCTCCTCGACGACCAGGATCAGGTCGGCGGCCCGTACGGTCGAGAGCCTGTGGGCGATCACCACGGCGGTACGGCCTTCGAACGCCTCGTCCAGAGCCTCCTGGACGGCCGCCTCGGAGGTGGAGTCGAGGTGGGCGGTCGCCTCGTCGAGGATGACGACCCGCTGACGGGCCAGCAGCAGCCGGGCGATGGTCAGCCGCTGCCGCTCGCCGCCGGAGAACCGGTAGCCGCGTTCGCCCACGACCGTGTCGAGGCCGTCGGGCAGCGAGGTCACCAGGGCGTCGAGGCGGGACCGGCGCAGGGCGTCCCAGATGTCGTCCTCGGTGGCGTCGGGTCGGGCGAGGAGCAGGTTGGCGCGTACGGACTCGTGGAAGAGGTGCCCGTCCTGGGTGACCATGCCGATGGTCTCGCGGATCGAGGCGGCGCTCAGGTCCCGTACGTCGACGCCGTTCAGCCGTACGGAACCGGAGTCGGCGTCGTACAGCCTCGGCAGGAGCTGCGCGATCGTGGACTTGCCCGCGCCGGAGGAGCCGACCAGGGCGATCATCCGGCCGGGCTCGGCGCGGAAGGAGACGCCGTGGAGAACCTCGGCGGCGTCACGGGAGTCGAGGGTCGCGACGTCTTCGAGGGACGCGAGGGAGACCTTGTCGGCGGAGGGGTAGGCGAAGGAGACCCCGTCGAACTCCACGGACACCGGCCCGTCCGGCACCCGGCGGGCGTCCGGCTTCTCGGCGATCAGCGGGTCGAGGCCGAGGATCTCGAAGACCCGCTCGAAACTCACCAGCGCGCTCATCACCTCGACCCGGGCGCCGGCCAGTGCGGTCAGCGGGGCGTAGAGGCGGGTCAGGAGCAGGGCGAGGGCGACGACGGCCCCCGGGTCGAGGCTGCCGCGCAGCGCGTAGTGGCCGCCGAGTCCGTAGACCAGGGCGAGCGCCAGGGCGGACACCAGGGTGAGGGCGGTGATGAACGTGGACTGGGTCATGGCGGTACGGATGCCGATGTCCCGCACTCTGCGGGCGCGTGCGGCGAATTCCGCGGACTCGTCGGCCGGGCGTCCGAAGAGCTTGACGAGGGTCGCGCCGGGGGCGGAGAAGCGTTCGGTCATCTGGGTGCCCATGGCGGCGTTGTGGTGGGCGGCCTCGCGCTGCAGCTTCGCCATCCGGGAGCCCATCCGGCGGGCGGGGACGACGAACACCGGCAGCAGGACGAGGGCGAGCAGGGTGATCTGCCAGGAGATGCCGAGCATCACGGTGAGGGTCAGCAGCAGGGTGACGAGGTTGGAGACGACGCCGGAGAGGGTGTTGCTGAAGGCCCGCTGCGCGCCGATGACGTCGTTGTTGAGCCGGCTGACGAGCGCGCCGGTCCGGGTGCGGGTGAAGAAGGCGACCGGCATGCGCTGGACGTGGTCGAAGACCGCCGTACGGAGATCGAGGATCAGCCCCTCGCCGAGGGTGGCCGACAGCCGGCGCGTCAGCAGACCGAGACCCGCCTCGACGACGGCGATGACGGCGATGAGGAGCGCGAGCCGGGTGACCGTGCCGGCCTCCCGGCCCTGGACGATCGCGTCGATGACGCGGCCGGCGAGGACGGGCGTGGCCACCGCGAGCAGGGCGGTGACCACACTGAGCAGCAGGAAGCGGTACAGCTGCCGGCGGTGCGGCCGGGCGAAGGAGGCGATGCGGCGCAGGGTGGCCCGGGAGAAGGGTTTCCGGTCCTGTGGGGCGTTGACCGCGCTGTGCAGCGATGTCCACGCGGTGACTTCCATGTCCATGAGGTGCCTCCGGTGCTGGTGGGCCGACGCGGTACCCGTCGGCCGGCGTGGCCCGGGGCGCACACGGAAAGCTAGATCCTGAAGCGGACTTGAGGTCAAGGAAAGCCGCGGGCACCGGCCCTCGCACACCGCCCGGGCCGATGCCCGGCCACAGGGCTCACCGCTGTCGCGCTGCGGCTGTCCGGTCCTCGCGCCGCTGGTGGACGAGGGAGGCCCGGCGGTGGGCGACCGGACGCCGCACCGGCGCGGTCCCGGCCCGCACCGCGCCGAGCTGCGCGACGATCTCGTCCGCCCCGGCGCCCACCTTGCGCAGAAGGGCGCTCTCACGGACCTGTCCGATGACGATCCGCGGCGTCGCCTCGGGAGGGAGCTGGGCCCCCCACGCCTGGCCGCCGAGGAGAAGGGCCGCTTCAGGAGGCAGGACGGCCATCCCCGCCTGGTGCCAGAGCAGGGCGGGCGGGCAGCCGGTCACCCCGCGAAGAGGGGGTCTCCTGCAGCCGTGGGCAGCACCTCCAGGCCGTACACACCGACTTGTGGCCGGGCACGGCGTTCTGCGCGGCCCCCGAACTCCGTGGTCATCAGCTCGGCCCCGGGGCAGATCCCGAACGTGGGTGTGCCGCCCTCGACGGCCGTACGCAGGAGAGCGCGGGTGACGGGCAGCCACGGGCACCGGTCGTCGTCCAGGGGACCGGGAGATCCGCCAGGACGAGGAGCCCGTCGCATCCGCGAAGGCCCTCGGGCAGGGGCTCGCCCGGACAGGGGCGCCCGGGGCGCAACCGCAGGCCAGCTTCGGCTGGCCACCCGCCCCACAGGCCGGGCGGGCATTCCGCCTCGTGCTCGACGACCAGGACCTGGGGCGACTCACCGCCCGGGTTCGAGTTCGAATGGATGTTCCGTGGTGCGTTCACAGGCGGCCTGCCTCGATGATGCGGGAGAGGGACGCCCGGGGGCGCTCCTCGCGGGTCCGGCAAAGACGTGCCCGGGAGCGTCCGTCGGGCCCGGGGCCGCGCCCGGTTCGGGCACGGTGTGGCGATGCCGTCGCAGCCCGGGCGGCGGACGAGGACCGTGACCATGAAGTCGTACGCCGTGCGCCGTTGATCGCGGACCGGGAGGAGGCCGGGGCGGCTGTCACCGTCGTGCGGGAAGTCTGCGCCGCCGAAAATCATTTGATCAACCGGCTTATGGTGCCCGCATGACGACTGCGCTCCGCCTGGAGAAGATCACTGCCGAAAACTTCGACGCCGCGATCGGTCTGAAGGTCCGTCCCGACCAGGAGCACTTGGTCGCTCCGGTCGTGAAGTCCCTCGCCGAGGCGTACGTGTACCCCGACACAGCCTGGCCCCGCCTCATCCTCGACGGTGACCGGCCCGTCGGCTTCCTCATGGCCTTCCTCGACATCGACTTCGCCGGTGACGGCAAGGGCACCGACATCCGCTCGGGCCTGTGGCGCCTCAACATCGCGGCCGGCGAGCAGGGCCGCGGCTACGGCCGCTTCGCGGTCGAGTCCGTGGCCGCCGAGATCCGCCGCCGCGGCGGTACCCGTCTCACCACCACCTGGCACCCGGGGGAGGACGGCCCCGAGCGCTTCTACCTCGGGCTCGGTATCCGGCCGACAGGGGAGATGAGCGGGGACCAGAGGGTGGGGGAACTGGAGTTGGGTCAGGTACGCAACCGCCCGGCAGCCCCCGGACCCGTCGGCCCGGCCGGGAGTGGGAAGCCGCGCCCGCACTCCTCTTTCGAGTGAACCGCCGGGTGTCTGCTGGGGGACCTCGATGGCGTTTCCAAGTTGATTTTGTGCGGTTTTCGCATACGGCGGCACGTTGTCTCCCCGGAGAACCGCCGATCGGGCGGCCCGTGAGCGGTCGGGGCTGAAGTTAGTATCCCCACCGTCCGCACGGCGCGTGCAATTGCACGAGAAATCCCACGGATCTCCTCGCGGGCGCGCCTGTTCCCGTGTTCGGGGCGGTCGCCGCAGTCGCGTTGCGGAGTTGTCCGAACGGTTCGGTGAGAGAGGTGTTATGCGACAGGTCAGCAACGGAGTTCCGGCCGGTTCTCTGGTGGACGTCACATGGGTGAAGAGCCGGCACAGCAACGCGGTGGGCAACTGCGTCGAGGTGGCGGCCCTTTCGTGCGGTGGGGTCGCAGTCCGTAACTCCCGGGATCCGCAGGGTCCGGCACTGGTGTACACGCGTGCCGAGATCGACGCGTTTCTCGCCGGCGTGAAAGAAGGGGAATTCGATCATTTCGCGCTGGAGGGGCGCGCGACATAGCGGATATCGGGCGTGGGCCGGGCTTCTGGCTGCGACACTCGTCTTCGACCCCTGTCGTTGAGCTGGAGCCGCTATGTCCGCCCTGCCGAACCGAGTCGTGTCCCTCGAGCGTTACCTGCAACGTCCCGGCCAGGCGCCCGTCCTGCTGAAGAGGCTCGTGGGCCGTCACCTGGCAGCTCTGCGCGAGGATGCGGGCCTCTCGCAGGGGCAGGCCGCCAAGCGCGCCGGCTTCAGCAACTCGAAGATCTGCCGGATCGAGCAGGGCAGCGGCAAGAAGCCGGCCGAGGAGAAGGACGTGACTCTTCTGCTCGGCCTCTACGGCGCCGGGCCGGACGAGGCGTGTCGGGTGCGGGAGTTGCTGCACCGGGCCGAGGAGTCCGTGTGGTGGCAGCGGTACAGCCACACCACGCTGCCCGAGTGGCTTGAGCAGTTCATCGGTCTGCAGGAGTCCGCGGAGACGATCCGTACCTACGAGGTGCAGCTCATCCCCGGACTGCTGCAGACCGAGAGCTTTGCCCGTACTGTGATCAGCCTCGGTCTTCCGATGGCCGGCCGGGCCGAGGTGGAGCAGCGTACGCAGCTGCGGATGCGCCGCCAGGAGATGCTGGCACGGCCGAATCCGCCTTCCCTGTGGGCGCTGATCGACGAATCCGCGCTCCACCGGACACTGGGCAGGCCCGACGTGATGCGGGAGCAGTTGCAGCACCTGCTGGACGTCTCCGGGCTGTCGGACGCGAACTCCGCCATCACGCTGCAGGTGGTCCCTCGGGACGCCCCCGAGGCGTTGTCGTCCAACACCCCGTTCACCCATCTCCGTTTCCCCGAACAGGACGTGCCCGACGTCGTGTACCTGGAACAGCTCAACGGCGCGGAGTTCCTGGAGCGCCCCGAGGCGACCGTGGAATACCGCGCCCTGCTGGACCGCCTCTCCGCGGCAGCCCTCACCCCCAGAGCCACTCGGGAGCTGCTGAAGAAGACCATCCAGGACCTCTCAGCCTGACGCAGCAGCCCGAAGCCCGAAGCCCGAAGCCCGAAGCCCGAAGTGCGGAGTACGGAGTACGGATCACTGGATCCGGGCGACACCGCCGAACTCGGTCCACTCCTCGGTCTCCTGGCGCGGAGCCATGTCCGAGTCGGGCCGCCACGTGGAGACTTCCACGAGCCCGGGGCGGACGATGTCCATGCCTTCGAGAAACGCGTGTACGTCGCTCTCCTCGCGGACGCGCCCCCACCTTCCCTGTGTGCTCTCCCGCATGAATTCGGTGACGAATTCACGTACCGCGGGGTCGGGACTGACCAGTTGGCACACCACCAGGAAGCTGCCCGGGACCAAGCGCGATGCCACGCGGCGGACGAGGCCGGCCGGATCGTCGTCGTCGGGAATGCAGTGCAGCACCGACACGAACAGGGCGGCCACCGGCTGACTCAGGTCGATGAGGCGCCGGGTGTCGGGGTGGTCGAAGATGCCGTCGGTGTCCCGCATGTCGGCGTGGATGACGGCGGTGGAGGTGTTCTCCTCCAGGAGGGCGCGGCCGTGTGCCAGCACGATCGGGTCGTTGTCGATGTAGACCACCCGGGAGGACGGATCGACGCGCTGGGCGACCTGGTGGACATTGTCACGGGTCGGCAGGCCGGATCCGTGGTCGATGAACTGACGTACGCCGTACTCCGCCGCCAGGGTTCTCACCACACGCTGCAGAAAGCGCCGGTTGTTCACGGCCAGGGCCTTTGTGCTGGGCACCTGCTCCAGCAGCTGCGCGCAGGCCTGCTGATCGGCGGGGTAACTGTCCTTGCCGCCGAGAAGGAAGTCGTACATGCGAGCCACGCTCGGTACGGTTACGTCGATTGATGCGGACAGCGGTCGATCCCCGTGGTTCATCCGGCCCCCCACCGCACTGTGGTGACAGCGCGTCGCTTCGGTGAAGCCCACATGGTAAGCAAGGCGGCGGCAGCGGAACCAGACCTCGATAGGGGGAAGCCGAGTCTCAGGACGTCGGCAGACCGCGCCGGGCCGCGTTGAGCCAACTGCTGACCGCCGGCTCCTGCACTCCCATGAGGGCGGCAGCCTGCCTCGGTGTCAGGGAGAGGCGGTGGCACAGGAGCACCGCATCGGCCTGGACGGCCGGTAACCGCCCGTGAAGGTCCTCATGGCCCGCCGCAGCCGGCGCGGCTTGCTCCACCGACAACGTGATCTGGTGGCCGAGCAGCCGCCAGGCCACGGCGGCCGGACAGGAACTGCTCAGCGCCGTGGGCCAGATCAGGGCCAGTCGCCCCAGCGTGGTCTCCACCGCCGCATGGCTCGCCCCGGCATCGGCGAGCCGGGCCTGGGCATAGCGCAGATACGCATCCCGGTGCAGCAGGCAGAACGCGGTGTAGTCCAGCGGCAGGCAGGCCGTCAGTGGCTCCGAGGGCTCCGAGGGGCGGGCCCGTACGCCGCCGCGACCGGGCCCGGAGTGGTGAGATGTCCCGGCCATGGTGGTGATCTCCTTCCCGGGGTGTCGGCGCAAGCAGGTCGCAGGTCGGGGGAGAAGGCGGACGATGCCGGGCGGTGTCTCCTGGCCCGGGTCCGTGGTCTCCGGCACGGGAAGGGAAGTGCTGGTCTCCAGCGTGACAGCCCGGAAAATCAGGGCCTGAGTTTCACTGAGGGTGATGGGGAAGTGTTGCCGTCGCGCCCTTCCGCCGGCACGAAACGGCCCGCAGTGGAAAATTGGTCACACCTGGGATTCCCTTTCCTCGATGGTCGGCTTCAGAGGGGCTCCGATGGCTTCGCAATTCCTTACGATGCTCCTCGGCCTCACGTATGCCGTGTGAATGAACCGTAGCGTCTGTGCCGCTGAGCCGCCATCAATTCTCTTTCCGCAACAAATAATTCATCGGCTCGACAAGTGAAATTGCAGAACAAGCGGAATCTGCCATTCATGCAATTTCGCACCCCGCTCCCGCATGCGGTACGGCAGGTCGAAACCAGTCGCGATCCGAAATATTGTGAACGCTCGATGTCGAACCCAGGCGGCGTCACCAGCCGGCCGGATGCAGGTGTGTCCGCAGGGAGGCCGGGAGCTCGGGCGGGGTGCGACGCCGGTCACGGGGTGCTCATGGTGATGGCGGTCGACCACGGGTACGGCGCCGGTCTCCGCCGACGGCGCACCGAAGGAGCGCTACGCGTCTTCGAAACGCGATACGAAGCGTCGCTGCCAGGGGGTTTCCACAGCGCGAGGGTGGTAGTGCCGGCGGACGAACTGTACGGCGCGGTCTGCCGGGACCCCGTCAAGAACGGCCATGCAGGCCAGAGCCGTTCCCGTCCGTCCGCGCCCACCACCGCAGGCGATCTCGACGCGTTCGCCCGCCGCCCGGCTCAGCGCCTCCTCGAACACGCTCCGGGCCTCCCGGCGGTCCTTGGGAAGCCGGAAATCGGGCCAGCGCAGCCATCGGGCGTCCCACTCGGTCGACGGGGGCCGCTTTCCGAGCAGGTGGACCGCGAAGGACGGGGCCGGTCCTGAAGGGAGGGGGTGACGCAGGCCCCGGCCGCGCACCAGGATGCCTGAGGGGAACCGTATGATCCCGGGATCTGTCGAGCTCCAGTGCTCAGCCATACGGCCCATGCTATCGACGGCCGGCCGAACCCGTCATCGTCACGCGTGCCCCACCTTCGAAGACGGGCCTCAGCCGACCGGCTCTCCGTCACGAGCCACGATGCGGCCGCCGTGCACCACCATGTCGCGCTGCGGCATGTCCACCACGACCTGCGGCAGGCACTCGCCGCGTACGAGAACGAAGTCGGCCGGGGAGCCGGGCTCGAAGTCCGCGTGGGCGAGGCCCATGACGTCCGCGCCGCCGTGCGCCGCCACGCGGTAACCGTCCGCGGCGACGGCCTCGGACAACTGCTCGCGCGCGTACACCTGGGTCAGCGGGTCCTGGTCGGGCAGCCCGCGCGTTCGTTGACGCGCGTCTTGATGACATCCGCGCCGCGCGCGAGGTTCACCTCGACGACCCGGCGCAGTGCCTCGGCCGAGCACACGCCGTCCCAGTTCCTCGGCGACCTCCCGCTCGACGAGGCGGGAGCCCTGCGGAGAGCGCCGGTCGACGATCCGCTGCCGGACCGCTTGGCGCGCCTGCGCACTGAGCGAGGCCGGCGTACGTGAGGGGCCGTCCGTGCCGCGGCCCGGGCCGGTCGTGCTGCTGTCCGCCACCTGTACCGTCCTTCGCTCGGGATGCCCCGGGCGGGAATACGTCTCTCGCACTGGCCTTCCCGCCCCGTCGTCCTGTTGCCGGCCTGTTTTTCCGTCCGGGGCACGGCGTTCACGAGAGCGGAGAGGAGCCCTTGAGTTCGATCTCGACGAAGGCCAGCCAGGCTCCGCCCGTGTTGACGACATCGTGTTCACCGCCTGCGGGGCGGGCGTACGACTGTCCCGCGCGCAGGTGCGACTCGCTCACCGATCCGTCCGGGGCGAACGCGCTGATGTGGCCGTCCACCACCGGCACGACGACGTAGTCGTACGCGTGCACATGGTGGCCGGTGCGCGTGCCGGGCTCGAAATCCCAGCGGGTGACACGCACCTGGTCGTCTTCGTGCTGCACGCTCGCACGGGCGGTCGTCGTCATCGGACCCTCTTCCTGCTTCTCTTCCACGTTCCATCCTCTGGCGTAACACCACGTCGGAAGCTCGGTCACCGCTTCAGGGCAGCCGAATATACGCATCCGTACCCGGCTGTACTGTGCGGCGGTCGGTGTGCGCGGTGAGGAGATCGGTCACCAGGGCGAGCGGAGGCCAGTCGAGGCGGCCGTGCCTGGCGACGGCGTACGACCGCAGCTCGACGTCCGGGGACGTCAGGGGGAGCAGCCGGACGCCGGGGAGAGTCTCATGGCCCATGGGCAGCAGCCCCACGCCCATGCCCGCGACGATCATGTCCTGCACCAGGTCGAGGCTGTCGGCCCGATGGGTCACCCGGGGACTGAACCCCGCCATGGAGGCGAGGGTGCGGACGACGTGTTCGTCGGCGGTGTTGCGGGAGTTGGTGATCCACTCTGCGGTGGCGAACCGGGCGAAGACGTCCAGCGTGGCGCCGGCCGGGACATCGATGCGGGCGGGAACACCCAGGCCCCACTTCGCCGTCCACAGCGGTGTCGTCCGGACGGCGGGGTCGACGGTGGCCGGGGCCAGGTTGTAGTCGTAGGTCAGCGCCAGGTCCGCCTCGTCCGTGGCCAGAAGGGCGAGGGCTTCGGCGGGCTCGTGTTCCCGGACCAGGACCCGCACCCGCGGGTGGCCGGCCGCGAGGTCGGTGATGACGGGCAGCAGAAACGTACGGATGGCGGTGCTGAATCCGGCGACTCGCAAGGTGCCGTTGGGCTCCGCCGCGGGGCCCAGGTCGAGACGCGCGGCTTCGACCGCGGCAAGGATCGTCACCGCGTGTTCGGCCAGTCGGCGGCCGGCGGGTGTCAGCCGGACCCGGCGTCCCTCGGGCTCGATGAGCACTGTGCCCGTCTCCCGGGACAGGGTGGCGATCTGCTGGGACACCGTCGAAGTCGTGGTTCCCAGCACATCCGCGACGGCGCGCATCGACCCCAGCCGCGACAGTTCCGCCAGCATCTCCAGTCGCCGTGTCTCCATCCCCTCATTGTTCAGGTTTCCCGAACGGAATGTCCATGATCGGCACGTGGACATCAACGATGCGCGGACCGTCTACTGACCCCCATGACCCCGCCGGAATCCACCCTCCGACTCACCGCCGGCCGTCTGCGCCCGCCCGGCGGAGCCGGCGGCGGGGCCGTGATGGCCATCGCGTCCATGTTCTGCGTCCAGCTGGGGCTGGCCCTCTCGGTGAACCTGTTCGATCAGCTGGGGCCCCTGGGCACCGCGTGGCTGCGTCTCGCGTGGGCAGGTGTCCTTCTGCTGGCCCTGGTCCGGCCCCGGCCCTCGGACTTCACCCGCGAGGACCTGCTGGCGTCCGTCGCGCTGGGCGCGGCAACGGCCGGACTGATGATCCTCTTCATGTGCGCGGTCGCCCGCATCCCCCTCGGAACCGCGAGTGCCCTGGAGTTCCTCGGACCACTCGCGGTAGCCGTGTACGCGGGCAGAGGCAGGCGCAGAGTGTGGGCCCTTCCTGCCGCGATCGGGGTCGTGCTGCTCACCGAGCCCTGGCGCGGCGCCATCGACCCGGCCGGGGTCGGATTCGCCCTCGCCGCCGCGGTCTGCTGGGCCGCCTACATCCTGCTGACCCGGCGCGTCGGGGACCGGGTCACCGGCCTGAGCGGGCTGGCCGTCTCCATGCCCGTTGCCGGCCTGGTCGCCACCCTCGCCGCCGGACCCTCCGAACTGGGCAATGTGACCTGGCCCCTGGTACTCACCGGCCTGGCGCTGGCCGTGCTCCACCCCGTCGTCCCCTTCAGTCTCGAATTCCTTGCCCTGCGCCGGCTCACCACCACTGCCTTCGGCACGTTGATGTGCCTGGAGCCCGCCGTCGCACTCGTCATCGGCGTGACAGCCCTCGGGCAGATCCCTGGCCCCGTCTCCGCGGCCGGTGTCATGTGTGTGGTGATCGCCGGGATCGGTGCCACCCGCACCGACACCCGCACGACGCCACCCACCAGCGATCGCGGCCGGGCAGCCGAACGCGTCGAAGCGGTACCGCCCGCCTGACCGGTCCACGCGGGCCACGCGGTCCACCTGGTTCATCTGGTCCACCCGGGAGGGCCCCGCCCCTTCGGGCAGTACCCCGGGGCGGCAACCGCCGTCAGCCACTTGACTTCCGCGCCCACCCCTTTCCAGGTGGTGAGGCCGGCAGGGCCGCCCCGGTGGGGTCCGCATCCCGCATGCGGCCCTCGGGGGAGCCCGCCGTCCGGGTGCGCACGGCGGAACTCGGGTGGTGCGAAGGGCCTGTCACCTCTCGGACCGGTCCGGCACCGGGAACCGAGGGGAGCACACCGAAAGCGGGTGGCCAAGTACCTGGAACCGGCCACCGGAACGCGCAGATGGCCGTGCGAGGATCCAGGGACCGTTCACGGCCCTGTGGAGGATGAGAATGTTCGCGATACCCCTGGGTGACGGAGCTGAGCTGCGGCCGCTGGAGCCCTGGCAGGCCGGGGAGTTCCTCGCCCACATGGACCGCGGCCGCGAGTACATCGGCCGGTACGTAGGACTCCCCGACATCACAGCCGACCTGGAGTCCGCACGGAACTGGCTCCAGGTGTACGCCGACAAGACCGCGGCCGACACCGGCCGGCTGTACGGCATCCGGCTCGACGGACTCCTCGTCGGTGGCGTCCTCTTCAGGGTCTTCGACACGCACACGGGCAACTGCGAGGCCGGCTGCTGGCTGGAACCGGCCGCGGCAGGACGGGGCCTGGTCACCCGGGCGGTACGCGTGATCATCGACTGGGCGGTCCTGGAACGCGGAATGCGCCGGGTGGAGTGGCTGGTGTCCTCCGAGAACACTGCGAGCATCAACGTGGCCAAGCGGCTCGGCATGAGCCTCGACGGGGTGCAGCGCCAGAACGACCCCTACCGGGGCGTACGGCAGGACACTGAGATCTGGTCGGTGCTCGCACCCGAGTGGCGTGCCGCGCACAGCACCCGTTGAGAGACTCCCGGACTCGGTCCTCTGTGGCGTACTGACCCGTTCGGGCGGCAGGAGGCCCTCGCCCTCGCCGCCCTTGCGGTGCAAGGGAGTTCCCGCCACTCCACGCGTATCCCCGCGAACGCGCAACTTCTCTTGCCAGCGCGGCGGGGCGCCCCTACAGTCCTGGCCGAACCCTTTGGGAGCGCTCCCATTGCATTATGGGAGCGCTCCCAATCCGGCACGTGCAACTCCTTTCTCCCCGCTACAGACGGAAGGGCGGCACACAGTGGGACAGTCGGGACAGTTACGAAGCGAACGAAGCGAACGAAGAGGAAGACGGCACCTCCGAAGGCTGGTTGCCGCGGTCATGACCGCGGGACTCATATCGGTGGGCGGCCTCACGGGCGGAGCGGCGGCCCAGGCGGCCGAGGCGGCCGAGGCAGTCCCGGTGGCCGAGGACGCGGCGAACGGCGCCGCCGCGGCCGGTGACGACTGGCTGCACACCGAGGGCAACAAGATCGTCGACAAGAACGGGGACGAGGTCTGGCTCACCGGCGCCAACTGGTTCGGCTTCAACGCCTCGGAACGGGTCTTCCACGGACTGTGGTCCGGCAACATCACCGGCATCACCGAGTCCATGGCCGACCGGGGCATCAACATGGTCCGGGTACCGATCTCGACGCAGCTCCTGCTGGAGTGGAAGAACGGCCAGGCGGCCGTCCCGTCCGGCGTGAACAACTTCGCGAACCCCGAGATCGCCGGCAAGACCTCGCTGGAGGTCTTCGACTACTGGCTGCGCCTGTGCGAGCAGTACGGCATCAAGGTGATGCTCGACGTGCACAGTGCCGATGCCGACAACTCGGGTCACAACTACCCGGTGTGGTGGAAGGGCGCCATCACGTCCGAGCAGTTCTACGCCGCATGGGAGTGGGTGACAGCCCGCTACAAGGCCGACGACACCCTCGTCGCCATGGACATCAAGAACGAGCCGCACGGCAAGGCCAACGAAGCCATCCGCGCCAAGTGGGACGGCTCGACCGACCAGGACAACTTCAAGTACGCCTGTGAGACCGCGGGCAAGCGGATCCTGGCGATCAACCCGAACGTCCTGGTGCTGTGCGAAGGCATCGAGGTGTACCCCAAGGCCGGTGTGAGCTGGACCTCGACCACCCCGACCGACTACTACTCCACCTGGTGGGGCGGCAACCTGCGCGGCGTACGCGACCACCCGGTCGACCTCGGCGCCAACAGCGACCAGCTCGTGTACTCCCCGCACGACTACGGCCCGCTCGTCCACGCGCAGCCCTGGTTCACCGGAAACTGGGACCGCACCACGCTGGAGCGGGACGTCTGGGACCCCAACTGGCTCTACCTGCACAAGGAGAACAAGTCGCCGCTCCTCATCGGCGAATGGGGCGGCTTCCTCGACGGCGGACCGAACGAGAAGTGGATGAAGGCGCTGCGCGATCTCATCGTGGAGAACCGTATCCACCAGACCTTCTGGTGCATCAACCCCAACTCCGGTGACACCGGCGGTCTCCTGCTGGGCGACTGGAAGTCGTGGGACGAGGAGAAGTACGCCCTGCTGAAGCCGGCCCTGTGGCAGCACGGCGGCAAGTTCGTCAGCCTCGACCACGAGGTCCCGCTCGGTGGCGCCGGGAGTACCACGGGCATCAGCCTGACCGATGTGTACGGGGACGGTGGCGGTGACCCGGACCCGACGGACACGACCGCGCCGACCGCGCCCACTGCCCTGAGCAGTACGGCGAAGACGGCGAGCAGTGTGTCGCTGTCGTGGAGCGCGTCGACGGACAACGTGCGCGTGGCGGGGTACGACGTGTACCGGGGCACGGCGAAGGTGAACACGACGCCGGTGGCCGGTACGTCGTTCACGGACACCGGCCTCTCGCCCTCGACCGCGTACAGCTACACCGTGCGGGCGCGGGACGCGGCGGGCAACGTGTCGGCGCCGTCGGCGGCGCTGAGCGTGACGACCGGGGCCGGAGACGGTGGTGGTGGCGGCCCGTCGGGCGCGCTGAAGGTCCGCTACAAGAACAACGACGGCTCGGCCACGGACAACTCCGTCCGCCCGGGTCTCCAGGTCGTCAACACCGGATCCGCCTCCCTCGACCTGAGCACGGTCTCGGCGCGCTACTACTTCACCCGCGACGGCGGGGCGCCGTCGGTCAGCGCGTTCTGCGACTACGCGGCGGTCGGGTGTGCGCAGGTGAAGCTGAAGGTCGTCCCGCTGACCACCCCGGTCGCGGGCGCGGACGCCTACCTGGAGGTGTCGTTCGCCGGGGGCTCCCTCGCGGCGGGCAAGGACACCGGTGACATCCAGGTGCGGATGAGCAAGTCGGACTGGTCGAACTTCGACGAGGCCGACGACTACAGCCGCTCGACGGCCACGGCGTACGCGGACGCCCCGGCGATCCCCGCCTACACGGGCACCCGCCACGCCTGGGGCACACCGCCCGCCTGACGGGCCGCGACCGTTCCACGACAAGCCCCTGTCCGCCCGGCTGCCACTCGACGGCGCCGGGCGGGCAGGCCCACCCGGCCCCCCACCGGCCCGCCCGACCAGGCCCGGCCGACGTACGGAAGGGAACACTCCGTTGCGCGCGCTCACCCTCCTGCTCCTGAAACCTGGAAGAGACCGAAGAACCGTACGGCGTCCGCGCCGTACCACCGCCCTCGCCCTCGCCGGTACGGTCGCCGCCGGCCTCCTCCTTCCCCTGACGCTGCCGACCACCGCATCCGCCGCACCCGCCTTCAACTACGGCGAGGCACTGCAGAAGTCGATCCTGTTCTACGAGGCCCAGCAGTCCGGCGAGATCCCCGGCACCAACCGCGTCAGCTGGCGCGGCGACTCCGGACTGGACGACGGCAAGGACGTCGGCCTCGACCTGGCCGGGGGCTGGTACGACGCCGGTGACCACGTCAAGTTCGGCCTGCCGATGGCATTCTCCGCCACCATGCTCGCCTGGGGCGGGGTGGAGGAGAAGGCGGCGTACACCTCCTCCGGACAACTGCCGCACCTGAAGAACAACCTCCGCTTCGTCAACGACTACTTCCTCAAGGCACACCCCTCTCCGAACGTCCTGTACGGGCAGGTGGGCAACGGAGCGGACGACCACAAGTGGTGGGGCCCGGCCGAGGTCATGCCGATGGCACGGCCCGCGTACAAGATCGACGCCTCCTGTCCGGGCTCCGACCTCGCCGGCCAGACCGCCGCGGCGCTGGCCTCCTCGTCGATGGTGTTCAAGGACAGCGATCCGGCCTACGCCGAGAAGCTGGTCACGCACGCCAAGCAGCTGTACGCCTTCGCCGACGCCTACCGCGGCAAGTACAGCGACTGCATCACCGACGCGAAGTCGTACTACAACTCCTGGAGCGGCTACCACGACGAGCTCGTGTGGGGCGCGATCTGGCTCCACAAGGCCACCGGCGACGCGTCCTACCTGGCCAAGGCCGAGTCGTACTACGGCAACCTCTCCACCGAGCCGCAGACCACCACCCGCTCCTACCGCTGGACCCTGTCCTGGGACGACAACTCCTACGGGGCGTACGTGCTGCTGGCGCAGCTCACCGGCAAGCAGAAGTACGTCGACGACGCCAACCGCTGGCTCGACTGGTGGACGGTCGGTGTCAACGGTCAGCGGGTGCGGTACTCGCCCGGAGGGCAGGCCGTCCTCGACAGTTGGGGCTCACTGCGGTACGCCGCCAACACCGCCTTCGCGGCACTCCAGTACTCCGACTGGCTGACCGGCGACAGCGAACGCAAGACCCGCTACCACGACTTCGCGGTGCGGCAGATCAACTACGCGCTCGGCGACAACCCGCGCAAGTCCAGCTACGTCGTCGGTTTCGGCGCCAACCCGCCGGCCAAGCCGCACCACCGCACCGCCCACGGATCGTGGACGGACCAGATCAACAGCCCGGTCGAGAGCAGGCACACGTTGTACGGCGCGTTGGTCGGGGGGCCGAGCGCGCCGGACGACAGGTACACCGACGACCGGTCGAACTACGTGAACAACGAGGTCGCCACCGACTACAACGCGGCCTTCACCGGGGCGCTGGCCCGGCTGCACGGAGAGTACGGCGGCAGCCCGCTCGCCGACTTCCCGAAGGCGGAGCGGCCGGACGGCCCGGAGATCTCCGTACAGGCGTCGGTGAACGCCGCCGGGTCGAATTTCACGGAGATCAAGGCGTATCTCGTCAACAAGTCGGCGTGGCCGGCGCGGGCGCTGACCGACGCCTCGCTGCGCTACTACTTCACCCTGGAACCGGGCGTCACGCCGGGCCAGATCAGCTACAGCACCCATTACAACCAGTGCGGCAAGATCTCCGGACCCACGCAGTACAAGGACAACGTCTACTACGTGACCGTGGACTGCTCGGCCGCGACGATCGCCCCGGCCGGGCAGTCGGCGTACCGCAAGGAGGTGCAGTTCCGGATCAGCTCGACGGGGGCGTGGAACACGGCGAACGACTGGTCGTACCCCTCCTCGGCGACGACACCGGGCACCACCCCGGTGGACGCGCCGAACATCGTGCTGATGGAGGGATCGGCGAAGCAGTGGGGGGCCACGCCTGACGGTGCGAGCCCGGCCGCCGCATCTACGCCCACCCGGCCCCTACGCCCTCTGCCCTCCTGACCGCCGTCCACCGGCCGGGGCGTCGTACCGGTGCCCCGGCGCATGGCGA
This sequence comes from Streptomyces sp. NPDC003016, assembly GCF_053591455.1. NCBI lineage: Bacteria > Bacillati > Actinomycetota > Actinomycetes > Kitasatosporales > Streptomycetaceae > Streptomyces > Streptomyces sp. NPDC003016. The sequence continues at coordinate 120,593 of NZ_JBSFTV010000012.1, read as the reverse complement.
TGACGGCGGGGCGGCTACTCGAACCGTGAGGTGTCGCCCGCCCCTCGGCGGACGATCTCGGCTTCGCCGCTGGAGAAGTCGATGACCGTGGTCGGCTCGGTGCCGCAGTCACCCGAGTCGAGCACGGCGTCCACCGTGTGGTCGAGCCGTTCCTTGATCTCCCAGCCCTGTGTCAGCGGCTCGTCTTCGTCGGGCAGGAGCAGGGTGCTGGAGAGCAGTGGCTCGCCGAGTTCGGCGAGCAGGGCCTGGGCGACGACATGGTCAGGGATCCGGACCCCGACCGTCTTCTTCTTGGGATGCAGCAGCTGGCGCGGCACCTCCTTCGTCGCGGGGAGGATGAAGGTGTAACTGCCGGGCGTCGCCGCCTTGATCGCGCGGAAGACGTCGTTGTCGATGTGCACGAACTGGCCCAGCTGTGCGAAGTCCTGGCACACGAGGGTGAAGTGATGACGATCATCGAGGTTCCGGATCGACCGGATACGGCTGAGGCCGTCACGGTTGCCCAGCTGGCATCCCAGTGCGAAACAGGAGTCCGTCGGGTACGCGATGAGCTCGCCGGAGCGGACACCGTCGGCCACGTTGCTGATGGTGCGCCGCTGAGGGTTCTCGGGGTGCACGTCGAAATATTTCGCCATCCGCCGACCCTACGTGATCAGGGCACTCGCGTCAGGTGACCAGGACGCCGCCGGGCGGGAGCGGAGCCCGCGCCGGCTTCGACGACGGGACCGGGCCGCGCCCGTTCCGTCCACGGCGGCCGAGGACGCCGGCAACGCCGGGCCGGAACGGTCACCCGGCGTCGGGCAGGCTGTCGGGCGGGGTGCGCCTCGCGTCCAGGCGTGCCGCACGGAGCCGGTTCCCCTCCCGCAGCGCCGCCAGCCACGGCAGGACATCACCACGCCGGATCCCGGGGCAGACCAGGCGGTGCGCGATGCGGCACTCCGTTCCGGGCCGGGGTTCCTCGTCGCCGGTGTTCCACGCGAGGCCCTCGCCGTCGGTGCTGTTGCCGATGAGCCACCGTTGCCGGGGCGGTATGGCATGCGCGGGAAGGGCGGGGAGCGGTTCGAGGAGGATCCACCGGTTGTAGTGGGTGAGGTACCGGTCACCGGCCAGTCCGCAGTCCGGGCAGTCGGGTCCGGCCGGCGGACCGGCCGCGGTGGCGCCTTCGTCGTGTGCCTGTTCGGCGTCGATGTGCCGGGCGAGCGCCGCCCATTCCTCGTCGGTCTGTGGCAGGTCGATATCCCCCATGTCTGAAGGATCCGGGCGTGGGGGTGGGATGGGGCAGGGCGCCTGTCAGCCGTTCCTGGTGGGCCGGGTGGGGCGGGAGAGACAGCGGGCGGCACGAGGGGCGGGCGGCGCCCCGCTGGACTGGGGGAGCGACGGCCGAAAGTCGCCGCCGTGCAGGAGCCGGCGGGCCCACCGACGAGCGCGGTACGCCGTGGCGTGGTGCCAGCCTGGCCCGCCGGTGAGGGTCCGGTGGTGAGGGTCCGGCCGGTGGTGACGGCCCGGTGGTGAGGGGCGTGATCGTGGAGACGGCCGCCGGAATGGACGGGCGAGGGCTGGTGTGCGGTGACGCAGTGCGCTTTACGGGTGGGGCAGTCGTGACACAGCAGGCATCCTCCGCACCAGGGCCTGTGCGTCGGAACAGGACCGGGGCGGCGCAGGTCCGGCCGTGACCACTCGTGGTCTGTCGGACCACCCCGCCTGCTGCCGGCAGGATGCCCCCGTTCCCCCGGATCCGAACCCGCGGGCCGTCATGCCGTCGCCTGGCGCAAGGACGGCCCGGCCCCCGGTCTCGCGCCCCGGCGACCGTCGGACCGTCGGTCAAGACCCGCCGGACCCCCTGGGTAGGGTGGGCGCGGCAGCACATCGTGAACCGGAACAAGGAGCAGACGTGAGCGAGCCGGCGTCCATCGCCCTGCAGCAGGAGATCGCCCGGGAACTCCAGGTCGCCGAGACCTTCGAGGCCGAGCGGGAGATCGAACGGCGGGTGGCCTTCCTCGCCGAGCGGCTGACCTCCACCGGTCTGCGCTCCCTCGTGCTCGGCATCAGCGGCGGCGTCGACTCCACCACCGCCGGCCGGCTGTGCCAGCTCGCCGTCGAGCGGGCCCGGGCCGCCGGGCACGAGGCGCGGTTCTACGCGATGCGACTGCCCTACGGAGTGCAGACCGACGAGCACGACGCCCAGCTCGCGCTCTCCTTCATCCGGGCCGACCACGTGCTGACCGTGGACATCAAGCCCGCGAGCGACGCCGCGCTCGAAGCCTCGCTGGCCGCCGGCGTGAGCTTCCGCGACGCCCACCACCAGGACTTCGTGCACGGCAACATCAAGGCCCGGCAGCGCATGATCGCCCAGTACGCGGTGGCCGGCGCGCACGGCGGCCTGGTCGTCGGCACCGACCACGCCGCCGAGGCGGTCTCCGGCTTCTTCACCAAGTTCGGCGACGGCGCCGCCGACCTGGTCCCGCTGACCGGCCTGACCAAGCGCCGGGTGCGCGCCGTCGCGGACGCGCTGGGCGCACCCGCCGAGCTGGTGTGGAAGACCCCGACGGCCGACCTGGAGAACCTCGACCCGGGCAAGGCCGACGAGGACGCGCTCGGGGTCTCCTACGACGACATCGACGACTTCCTGGAGGGCAAGCCGGTGGACGAGCGGGTCTTCGAAACGATCGTCAGCCGCTACCGCCTCACCGACCACAAGCGCCGGCTGCCCATCGCCCCCTGAGGACGTGTCCGGCCGTCAGACCTGGCAGAGGGCGGGGTGATCCGACGAACGCGGAGCGGGTGCGGCCGGAGCCGTGCCCGGGTGCGGACCGGGTCCCCCTGCCGAGACCTTCCCGGGCGGTTCGCCAGCTGGAAGACCGGCTGCGAACGTCACCGGCGCCGGTCGGCCGACGGCGCCCGGGGCCGCATCCTGTCCTCCTGTACGCAGTGCAGGCCGACGCGGACCTGGCCGGCGAGGGCGGCAGATCAGACCCACGGTTCATGAGCCGAAGGGCCGGCCCGCCGGCTTCGGTTACGGCAGGCGTGCCCATGTCTTCCACGGCACTGTCACCACAGCCGCCATACTGGGCGGCGCCGCCGCGCATGCCGTGACATCGTGGTGCCATGACCATCGAGGTCCGCCCGGCTTCGGTCTTCGAAGATGTCCGTACGCTGCTCGGCCCGAAGTCACCCGGGGCCAACGTCTGCTGGTGCCTGAGCTACCGGATCCCGTCCAAGCTCAACAACGAGCTCCGCGGGCCGGCCCGCGGCGAGTACGTCGCCGAGCTGTGCCGTACGGAACCCCCTCCGGGGGTGCTCGCCCACGACAACGGCGAGCCGGTCGGCTGGGCCGCCGTGGCACCGCGCTCGGACACCTCGTTCGCGCGCAACCGTAAGATCCCGCACGTCGACGACCTGCCGGTCTGGTCGCTGTGGTGCATCCGCGTACGCCCCGGTTGTCGGAAGAGGGGGATCTCGCATGCCCTCATCGCCGGTGCGGTCGAGTTCGCCCGCGCCCACGGCGCACCGGCGATCGAGGCGTACCCCCTGGACAACGGTGACGCCAGGGTCGACATGACGATGGCGTACGCCGGGATCCGGAAGAACTTCGAGCGCGCCGGGTTCGTCCACGCCGCCGACACCACCTCGGTGCTGGCCGGCCATCCCCGGATCCTGATGCGGTTCGACCTGCGCTGACAGGGGGGCCTCTGTCCGGAGAATCACGTCGACCGCGTCCGTATCCGGAACTAACCTCGGCTTCCATGAGCACCCTGCAGACGATCCATGACGTGCCCGTCCTGATGTGTGCCCCCGAGGGCGAGGCGATCGGCGGCGAACGCGACGTCCTGGATCTCGTGGGCAACGCCGCCTACCAGGGCGTTCAGTGGGTCGTCATCCCCGCCGGGCGGCTCGGTGAGACGTTCTTCCAACTGCGCACCCGTGTCGCCGGCGAGATCATCCAGAAGTTCGTCAACTACCGCGTGGGCGTCGTCGTCCTCGGCGACATCTCCCGGCACCTGGCGTCCAGTTCGGCGTTGCGGGACTTCGTCCGGGAATGCAACCGCGGGCGGCAGACCTGGTTCCTCGCCGATGCGGAAGAACTGCATGAGCGACTGAAGGGCTAGTTCCTGTCCGGAGCCGGATCAGGAGTGGGTGTCCCGGACACGGCCGGTGATGAACGGGCCGCCGGTGCCGAAGGCCAGGGCGGCGAGGCGTTCGCCGACGCGGCGGTGCGCGGCGGCATCCGGGTGGAGCTGGTCGGGCAGCGGCAGCTCGGCGAAGTCCGCCTCGCCGTAGAGGTCGCGGCCGTCGAGACAGTGCAGATTCCGGTCGTCGGCCGCACGCTGCTTCACGATGCGGGCGAGCTCCTCCCGGATGACGTCGAGCGTCAGCTTTCCGGCGGTGTGCTCGGCGGGGTCCCCCGTAGCCCGGAACCGCAGCGGGCGCCGCGCAGGAGGTCCGTGGTGAGGGGTGTGGTGATCCACTGGTGCTCGGTGTGCATGGCCCCAGCCTGTTGGCCGAAGTAACTGGATTGTCCGGCTTCACCAGTGTGCCGCTGTGCCGCGCAGACGGCGGCCTCCGGCTGGTACGGGGCTCCGGTCAGGGTGCGGGCCGGTTCCGCAGCAGGGTGTCGGGGGCGGCCGGGGTGCTCCCGGGCGCAGTCGCGGCAGACGTTCGCGAAGGCGGTCAGGGTGTCCTTGCCGGCCTGCCCGGCCCGGTCGGCGGCGCCCGACGGCCTAGGCACGCAGAAGCCGGCGGACCGCCCGAAGGGGCCCGCCGGCTGTTGCCGCGTGGGTCAGAAGATGCTTACTCCGTAGGCGCTGAGCGCTTCGGTGACCGGCTGGAAGAACGTCGTGCCGCCGGAGGAGCAGTTGCCGCTGCCGCCGGAGGTCAGGCCGAGCGCGGTGCTGCCGGCGAACAGGGCGCCGCCGCTGTCGCCGGGTTCGGCGCAGACGTTGGTCTGGATGAGGCCGTAGACGACATCTCCACCGCCGTAGTTGACGGTCGCGTTGAGGCCGGTGACGGTGCCGCCGCGCAGGCCGGTGGTGCTGCCGCTGCGCTGGACGGCCTGGCCGACGGAGGCGTTGCCCGCGCCGGTGATGTCCCGGTACGAGCCGTTGTAGAGGTACACCCGGCCGTCCGCGGCGGAGGCGTTGGAGTGGCGGATGATGCCGTAGTCGTTGTTCGGGAAGCTGGAACCGGTGGTGGAACCGAGCACCGCGGTCCGGCCGGAGTTGGTGTACCAGGTACCGGTGCCGTTGGTGCAGTGGCCGGCGGTGAGGGCGTAATACGTGGTGCCGCTGCGGACGTTGAAGCCGAGCGAGCAACGGCCGCTGCCGCTGTAGATGGCCTGGCCGCCGGCGATGAGCTTGTTGAACGTGCCGGGCGTGCGCTTGATCTCCAGGGCGTCGGCCTGTGCGCCCGCCGCCTTCTTGATCTTGGCTATCTCGGCGGCCGAGACGGTGTTGTCCGCGGTGACGACGACCTTGCCCGACGCCTTGTCCGTGTACCAGGCGGTGCCCGGTACGTTCGCGCCGAGTACCGCGTCGTCCGTCTGGGCGAGCTGGGTGGCGGTGGCCCGTGTGTCGTCGCCCTGTTCGGCCGCGGCGATCGGGGTGGCAAGCGCGGAGACGGTCAGCAGAGTCGATGCGACGGCGATCAGCCGTGCACGTCTCGTGATGCCGCCGAGGGGGGAGAGGCGCTTGAAGTTCACTACATCCTCCGGTGGGGGATCCCGGGGCCCGCTGGGTGGGCGGGCCCATCAGAACGCCGATGCAGGATGACCATCCGTAGCGGTCATGAGCCTGTCAATCGGCGTGGTAGGAATCCTGCGGTGCGGCCGGGGCGTCAACAAGGGCGCCTTTCGGCCGCTCTGCGCGCGCCCGTCGGGGGTGTGCTCCCCGCGGCGGAGCGAAGCCCGCCGCGGCGGTTGTGGCCCACGAAATTCGTGGCGGCGGGGCCGGCGGAGCGGACGCGTCGTTGTGGGGCGGTGAAGTACCGCGATCGTTTGCTGATGGGACATCAGCTGTTCACCGGGTCGGTAGCGATGGAGTCCTGTTCGGCAGCCTCGTCCTCCAGCAGTCGGAGTATGGGACTCCCTTTCCGCTGCTCACGGCCGTCCAGGGGTGAATGGCCCGTCAGGGAGCGCGATCCTGCCGGCCCCTGGGCCCTGGCAGACCACGCCCCCGGCGCGGTACTGACGTCGTGGCTTTTGCACACACGTCCCATCGGTCCCGGCCGCCCCACAGGGCAGTCCTCACCCCGCGCCGTTTTCGGAGTGTGACCGCTGGACGCTCCAGTCGTGGACCGTCCTGCCGTCGCCACCCGCGCCCGGCATACCGCGCCGCGCGGCATTATGCGGCGATCACCACTGTTCGTACGCCGAGGTCACCTGTCCGGTTCTGGCCAGTCTCCAGCCCGTGCCGCAGCGGGGGAGGCCCGGCGGGCGGCGGGATCTGTGGCGGGGCGGGGCTCCTCGTCGTCGTGTGGGTGTTCGCGTCGAGTCCGGGCCTGCTGGAGCCGACTGCCTTCAATGACGTCCGGACTCAGGTGACCTGATCCGGAAGCCGGGATCCGTGGGGTGGGACAGACGTGCCAGCCGGCGCGTCGCGGGCAGTGCGCAGTGATCAGCCGTCGACCGGTGGGCCAATGAGCGCGGCGAGGGTCTGCCTCCTGAGCTGTGCGCTCCAGTCGGCTTCGATGGTTCTCCCACCATGCCGGGTCGCCGGGCGCCGTGTCGTCGTTCCCGTTCCGCAGTCGCGCGGTCCCGTCGACGGGTTCCCGGACGATGTCTGTGTGCCCGGCGTGCCGCTGAGTCTCGGCGATCATGTGGACGAGCATCCGGTGGAGCGTCAGCTCCAGCCGCTTCTTCCCGGGCACTCGGCCGATCGGGTCGAGGGGCAGCGACTCGGTCGTCGCGTCCGAGGGGCCCACACTTCCCGGTACAGCCCGACGATCTGCTCACGCGTCTCGTCGGCCGTCGCCGACATGCCCGAGTGCGGCTCGGCGTCGCCCGTGATCCAGAGCGCCGGCGCATCGAACGGCCGGCCGGAGGTCGCGCCGAAGTAGGCCGCTTCGGCGCTGGTGACGTGTTTGACCAGCACCAGCAGATGGGTGGCTGTCGGAGTCATGGGGTCAGTCGCCTCACGGTCTTCTCAGGGGGACCGCGAGGCGACGGCCGATGTCAGGCGTAGTGGCGGTAGACCGCCTGGGCCACACAGGCGGGCTTGTCGCTGCCGTCGACCTCGACGGTGAAGGTCAGTCGCATCTGCACTCCGTTGCCCTTGACCTCCTCGACGGCGTCGACCGTGCCGTGCAGGCGGACCTTGGCGCCGACCGGCACGGGGCTGGGGAAGCGCACCTTCTCCAAGCCGTAGTTGACGCTCATGGAGATGCCGGTGATCTCCAGCAGTTCGTTGAAGAGCGGGATGATCAGGGACAGGGTGAGGTAGCCGTGGGCGATGGGGCCGCCGAAGGGCCCGTCCTTGGCCTTGTCGGGGTCGGTGTGGATCCACTGGTGGTCACCGGTGGCGTCGGCGAAGGTGTTCACCCGGCTCTGGGTGATCTCCAGCCAGCCCGTGCGGCCGAGGTCGGTTCCGGCCAGAGCCTTGAGCTCGTCGGGGCCGTTGGTGGTGGTGGGCATGGGGCAAGGCCCTTTCTGGGGGAGTTCGCGGGGGTCAGGGGTGGTCGGCGGAGGCCGGTGCGTACACCGCGCGCAGGGCGGGCTTGATGATCTTCCCGGACGCGGTGCGGGGCAGCGTGTCCGCGAAGACGACGGACTTGGGGATCTTGTACTTGGCCAGCCTGCCGCGCAGGAACGCGAGGATGTCGTGCTCCTCGGCACGGGCTCCCGGCTTGAGGACGACGACGACACGGCCGACCTCGCCCCACCTGGCGTCGGGGACGCCGAGGACAGCGCACTCCTCGACGCCGGGGTGGCCCAGGATCACGTCCTCGACCTCGGCCGGGTAGACGTTCTCCCCACCGGAGATGAACATGTCCTTCACCCGGCCGGCGATGTAGGCGTAGCCGTCGCCGTCCAGCCGGGCGAGGTCACCGGTGCGCAGCCAGCCGCCGGTGAAGGCGTCCGCGGTCTCCTCGGGCCGGCCCCAGTAACCCGTCATGACGTTGGGGCCGGAGACGAGGATCTCGCCTCTCTCTCCCGGTGCGGCGTCCCGGCCGTCGGGCAGGACCACGCGGGTGTCGGTGAAGAAGTGCGGCACGCCCGCGGATCCGGCCTTGGCCGAGGTCTGCTCCTGGTCCAGGTAGAGGACGCCGGGGGACGCCTCGGTCATGCCGTACCCCTGGCTGAAGGCCAGGCCGCGGGCCAGATAGGCGGTGATGGTGCGCTCGGGGACCGGCGCACCGCCGCAGTTGAGGGTGCGCAGGCTGGACAGGTCGGTGGTGGCCCAGCGAGGCCGGGCGGCCATGGCGTCGTACATCGTGGGGACGCCGAACATGCACGTCACATGCCGGTTCTCGATGAGCTCCAGGACGCGGTCGGGGTCGAACGCGCTCAGCAGCACCACGCGGCCGCCCTTGAGGAGGGTGGGCAGACAGGTCATGTTGAGCCCCGCGGTGTGGAACAGCGGGGCGGTCACCAGAGTCACCTCGTCCCCGGCGAGGTCGGTGTCGACGAGGACGTTGACGCTGTTCCAGGCGATGTTGGCGTGGGAGAGGACGGCGCCCTTGGGGCGGCCGGTGGTTCCCGAGGTGTACATGATCATGCAGGGGTCGTCGGGGGCGACGGCCTCGTCCAGCGGCTCGGCGGCGTGGTCGGCGAGCAGGTCCTCGTAGCCGAGGGCGTCGGAGTGGGGGCCGTCGAGTGCGATGCGGTGGCGCACCGGGGTGCCGGCGGCGGCCGCGGCGGCGGCCTCGGCCTGCTCGGGGGCGTGGACGAGGGCGGCGCTGCCCGAATCGGAGAGGTGGTAGGCCAGTTCCGGTGCGGTCAGCCGGGTGTTGAGCGGGACGAAGACCGCGCCGAGCACACCGGCGGCGAACAGCGTTTCGAGGAAGGCCGGATGGTTGGGGCCCAGATACGCGACCCGGTCGCCGCGCCCCGTTCCCAGGGCGCGCAGGGCGTGGGCCAGGCGCAGTGCCCGCTGGTGGAGTTCCCGGTAGGTCCACGCGCGGTCCTCGTGAACGACGGCGGTCCGGTCCGGGGTCTTGCGGGCCCGGCGCGCCGGCCAGGAGCCGATCCCTTGGTTCAACACGGCGGCTCCCTCAGTCCTTGAGCAGGCCGAGGAGGCGGGCGGCGTTGTCCTTGAGGATCTTCGGCCGGACCTCGGGCTTGATGTCGAGCTTGTCGAAGTCGGCGAGCCACCGGTCGGGGGTGATGACGGGGTAGTCGGAGCCGAAGAGGACCTTGTCCTTGAGCAGGGTGTTGGCGTACCGCACCAGTTGCGGCGGGAAGTACTTCGGCGACCAGCCGGACAGGTCGATGTAGACGTGCGGTTTGTGGGTGGCCACCGCCAGCGCCTCGTCCTGCCAGGGGAACGACGGGTGGGCCAGGATGATCCGCAACTGCGGGAAGTCCACGGCGACGTCGTCGACCAGCATGGGGTTGGAGTACTTCAGCCGGATACCGCCCCCGCCGGGGACGCCGGCGCCGATGCCGGTCTGGCCGGTGTGGAACAGCGCGGGTACGCCCAGTTCCTCGATGGCCTCGTACAACGGGTAGGCGAGCCGGTCGTCGGGGGAGAATGCCTGGATGCTGGGGTGGAACTTGAAGCCGCGCACCCCGTACTCCGCCACCAGACGGCGGGCTTCGCGCACTCCGGCCCGGCCCTTGTGGGGGTCGACGCTGGCGAAGGGGATGAGCACGTCGGAGTGGACGGCGCAGCTTTCGGCGATCTCCTCGTTGGCGATGCGCGGGTGCCCGGTGGCGTGCTCGGCGTCCACGGTGAACACCACTGCGGCCATGCGGCGTTCACGGTAGTGGGCGGCCATCTCCTCGATGGTCGGCTGCCGGTGCCCATGGGCCTTGAAGTACTCCTCGGAGGCACCGAACAGCTCGGGGCTCAGCGCTCCGTGGCCGTCCTTGGAGATCTCCGCGTGGGTGTGCACGTCGATGGCGGTCAGCTCGTCGATGTCGACGGCGAGGTGGTGAGCGAGGTCGGGGGCGAGGCCGCTCATCTCAGGCCTCCGGTGCCTGGGGCGCCGGGATGCCGTAGGTCTCGGGCTCGGAGCCGACGCCGTCGTGCCACTTCCCGGCGATCGCGTCGGCGCTCCAGCCGCCGTCGCTGAAGGCGACCGTCTTCTCCTTGGGGTGCGCCCACAGGGCCAGCCGGTCGCCACCGATGCCGATGGCCTGCCCGGTGACGCCCTTGGAGGAGTCCGAGGCCAGGAAGGTGATCAGCCCGGTGACGTCTTCGACCGTGCCCAGGCCCTCTTCCTTGCGCAGCCAGTCCGGCAGCGGGGCGCCGGTGCGCTCGGATTCCTCGATGACCGGAGCGAAGGCCGGAATGGTCTTGGTCATCTCGGTGGCCGCGACGGGAACGACGGCGTTGACGGTGATGTCGGCCCTGGCCAGCTCCAGGGCCCAGGTCCGCGCCATCGCGACGATGCCGGCCTTGGCGGCGGCGTAGTTGGTCTGGCCGAAGTTGCCCCGCTGCCCGGCCGGCGAGGAGATCAGGACGAGACGGCCGCCGGTTCCCTGCTCCCGCATCCGGACCGCGGCCGCCCGGGCGCACGTGAAGGTGCCGCGCAGGTGGACCCTGACGACGGCGTCGAAGTCGTCGTCGGTCATCTTCCACAGCACCCGGTCGCGCAGGATGCCCGCGTTGGTGACGAGCACGTCCAGACGGCCGAATTCCCGCACGGCCGTCTCCACCAGCTGTTCGGCCGCCTCGCTGTCGCCGACCGCTGCCACGACGCCTGCGGCCCTGCCCCCCGCGGAGGTGATGGCGGCGACCGCGGCGTCGACCACGTCGCGGTCGACGTCGTTGACGACGACAGCGGCTCCGGCCGTGGCGAGGGCCTGGGCGTACCCCAGGCCGAGGCCGCGACCGCTTCCGGTGACGACGGCGACTTTCCCGTGCAGATCCATTTCATGCACCTCTCTGACGGTCTGTGGACGGGGCGCTCCGACGGAAACCGGGCGCCGGGCGGGTCGGGGAGAGGACCACGTGCTCGGAAGCGGTCCCGCAATGCCCGTTCTCCTCCGGGGGCATCGCGGCGGGCCGCCCAGTGATCGACAGGAATCCTGTCGGTTCGGAGTGTGGTCGATACTCAGGATTCCTGTCAATGGCCTAGGGTGGGCGCACCGAAAATCCGGTCGGCAACTCGTGGGGGCGTGACGTGGAGGCAGCTGTGGAGTCCGTGGCGACGAGAGGAGCGGGAAGTCCCTCGCTGCTCTATCTGGTCAAGCGGACCGAACTGGTTGTCCGCGCGCGGCTCGAAGAGCTGCTCAAGCCTGCCGGCATCACGGCGCTGCAGTACACGGCCCTCACCGTGCTGGAACGTCACGACGGACGGTCCGCCGCGCAGCTCGCCCGGGACTCCTTCGTCACGGCCCAGTCCATGGCCGACATGGTCCGCGCGCTGGAGAGCCGCGGTCTGATCCGCCGCGAGCCCAACCCTCGTAACCGGCGCGAGAAAGTCGTCCTGCTCACCGACGCGGGCCGTCGGCTCCTGGCCGAGTACGCGGGACCGGCGCGGCGGCTCGAGGAGCGCATGGTCCAAGGTCTCGGTCCTGAGGAGATCGTCCGGTTCCGCGAGACCTTGAACCACGCGTGGCGGGCGCTGTCCTGACGCGGGCGCGTGACTGCCGCCGAAGCCGCCGGTGAGCGGGCCGGGTACCGCGCCGGCCACCGGCGGTAGGACCGGTAGGGCCGGTGCAGTCCTACCGGACCGCGTACATGCGGATGGCGACGACGTCCTCGCCCTCGGGGCGGGCGAGCCCCACGAAGACCGTCTCGGCGAGCCACCGGTGGGCGGGCGCATCCGTGCGGAAGACCGGAGAGGTCCGGTAGTAGTGGCCGGTCTCCGAGACCTGGAGGTCGCCGTCGTACTGGTCCGGGCTGTCGGACTTCGGCCTGTAGTACCCGCGGTTGACGATGTCGATCACCGCCCCGTCGTCGGCCCGGATCAGGTAGCGCGCGTCGAGCTCGCAGACCTCGCCCCGGGTGCTGCTCCAGTCGCCCCCGCCCGCCAGCACCTGTCCGCGCAGCAGCGGACCTTCCACGCTGCCTCCGGTGATGGGCGTGAACTCGGTGGTCTCCCCGTCCCCGTGGCCGATGTGGAGCGTCTCGGTGACGTGGGCTCGGATCTCGAACGCGAAGACGAGAGCGGGAGTGAAGGGCATGGTGGGACTCCGTTCCATGGGTGTGGTGCGACGTGCTCGCCGACGGTGGGTGAAGGCGCGCCCCGGAAGCGGGCGTGCGTGACGAAGGGCGGCCGCTCGACGCGGCGGCTCTGTCATGAGCGGGGCGGTTGTCGCGGCCCGGACGGCGCGCGGTGGTTCCGGCGGCGCCATGGCCGCCGCGAAGCGGCAGGGCGGGGGCCTGCGACAGGGTCGCAGGGGGAGTGCGCGCGGTGCGGCGGTACGGACGGAGAAGGTACCTGCCTCTGCGTCGATGCACCACCCCGGGCGCCACGCCGGGCGCCGCCCCGGTCCGCGGTGCGCGCTGCCCTGCCGGAATTCCCCGAGAAGGCAGGCAGGGGGCTTGACTCGTTCACCCATCAGGTGGAAGCGTGACATGCAACAACGTTATATGACGTTCGTTTATGAAGACTTGCCGCCACTCACATGCCTCGACGGCGAGCGCTCCTCCTCCCTCCCCTCTTCTTCCTCGGCAAGGAGCATCAGCCATGGCTGCGAAAAGACCGGTGCTGACGGTGTTCATGAGCGTGGGTCTGCTGGCCACGGCGTCCTGCACGTCCGCGTCCGGCGGAGGCAACGGCACACCCCGGAAAATCCGGCTCACCACCACGACCCCACCCGGTAGCGGCGCCGTCGACCGCCTCACCTGGGCGCTGCCCTACGGAGAGCCGACGACCCTGGACCCGGCGAAGGTCGGTGACTACTCGCCCCAGACGGTCGAAGCGAACCTCTGCGACACGCTGATGCGGATGAACGCGGACTTCTCCCTGAGCCCCGGCCTGGCCCGGAAGACGACATGGACCGACGACCGCACCCTGGTACTCGATCTCCGGGCCGGCGTGACGTTCTGGGACGGCTCCCGCATGACACCCGAGGACGTGGTCCACAGCCTGGAACGGCAGACCGACCCGAAGACGCAGGCGCTGTACGGGAACTACCTTTCCGCGGTGACGTCGATCAAGGTCACGGGCCCGCACCAGGTGACACTGCGCACCAAGACGTACGACCAGTCCCTGCTCAAGGCGCTGTCGACGTCGTTCGGCGCGGTCAACCAGAAGGCGTACACCCGGAAGGCCGGCGCCGCCTACGGCACCGCCAAGGGCGGAGTCATGTGCACCGGACCGTTCAAAATCGCCTCCTGGAAGTCCGGCGACAGCATCACCCTCGAACGCAACGACGCCTATTGGGACCCCCGGCTCAAGCCGAAGGCCGGCCAGATCGTCTTCAAATTCATCACCAACAGCAACACGCTCACCAGCGCGCTTCTCTCCGGCGAGGTGGACGGCACCTACGAACTGCCGCCCAGCAGCGCCACGGCGCTCGCCAAGGCGGAGAACGGCGCGACCTACCTCGGCCCGTCCACCCAGAGCGTCCTGCTGATCCCCGGCAGCGCGAAGTCCCCCGCCGCCGACCGCAGGCTCCTGGACGCGCTGTCACACGCCCTGGACCGGAACGCGCTGATCAAGAACGTGTTCGGCGGCGACGCCACGCCCCTGAAGTCACTGGTCCCGCCGCTCACGTGGCGCGGCGATCCGGCCGCCGCCCAGCTCGACGCCGCATACGAAGCACTGCCGGCCGTGCCGAAGCCCGATCCGGAGCGGGCCAGGAAACTGATGGACCAAGCGGGCCCCGTGTCACGGCCCCTGGTGGCAGCCATCCCGGCGGGCGACCAGAAAGGCCTGCAGACCCTGACGTTCCTCCAGGCCGTCGCCAGGAAACTGGGTGTCGACATCCGGATCAAGCAGCTGCAGCCCACCGAGATGTCCTCCCTCTTCTACGACCCCTCGATCCGGCAGGGCATCGACCTGATCCTCACCTTCGGTTACGTCGGCATGCCGGACCCGGCGTCCTACGTGTCGGAAATGGTCACCCCGCGCGGGCTCTTCAACTGGACCGGCTACGACGACGCCGACGTGACCCGGCTGCTCGGGCGGGCACGTACGTCCTCGGACCCCGCGGTGTCGGCCAAGGCCTACACCGAGGCCCAGGCCCTCTTCACCCCCACCGTCCCGGCGATCTACCTCGCCACCACTCACGAACGCATGTTCATGAACAAGCGCATCAGCGGCGCGCCCACCTCCTTCGCCTACATGGGCATGCCGTGGGCCGCCCGCATCGGCGGAACCGAGAAGTGACCCGCGCCCCCTCAGATCCCAGCAGACCAGCAGACCAGCAGACCAGCAGACCAGCAGACCAGGAGACCAGGAGACCAGGATGACCGACACCCCGGACGAGAAGCCGCTGTGGGACCGCTCGGCCGCTGAGCTGGCAGCCGGAATCCGCGACAGGGACTTCTCCGCGACCGAGGTCGCGCAGGCGTTCCTGCGGCGGATCGACGAAACCAACCCGTCCGTCAACGCGCTCGTGGACGTCCGCCCCGAGGAGGCACTCGCCCAGGCCGCGGTCGCGGACAAGGCGGTCACCACCGGCGGGGCACTGGGACCGCTGCACGGTGTGCCGGTCTCCATCAAGATCAACACTTCGCAGCGCGGATACGCCAGCTCGCACGGACTCCCGGCATGGGCCGACGCCGTCGCCGCGGACGACGCGGCGTGCGTGGCGGCGCTGCGCGAGGCGGGCGCCAACCTCATGGGCCGCAGCAACAGCCCGGCGTTCGCCGTACGGTGGTTCACCGGCAACGACCTGCACGGCAGGACGCTCAACCCGTGGAGCAGCGCCCACACCCCGGGCGGGTCCTCCGGCGGCGCCGCCGCCGCGATCGCGTCCGGGATGGTGCCGATCGCCCAGGGCAACGACATCGGCGGTTCCATCAGGTTCCCGGCCTACTGCTGCGGCGCGGTCGGCCTGCGGCCCACGGTGGGCCTCGTCTCCGCCTCGGAACCCGGCGGGGGAGGGGAGTTCGACGCCCCGCTCTCCTTCCAGACCATGGCGGTGCACGGGCCGCTGGGCTGGACCGTCGACGACGTCCGGCTGGCTCTGCACGCCATGGTGACACCGGACCTGCGCGATCCGGTCGGCCTGCCGGTGCGGCCGCCGCTCGGTGAGCCCCGCCCGGTGAAGGTCGCGGTCGTCCGCGACGTCGGTCTGGCCAAGCCCCACGCCGCCGTTGACGCGGCCCTCGACAGTGCCGCGGCATGGCTCGGCGAAGCGGGCTACGAGGTGGAGGAGGCCGAGCTGCCGCTGCTGGGCGAAGCGGCGCGGCTGTGGTCGCTGCTGCTCTACGAGGAGCTGCGCACGATGATGCCGGAGATCGAGCGGTTCGGTGACGACGCGGTGAGGCTCTCGCTCGCGTCCTCGTTCGCCGCCGCCGCCGAGACCTGGGGCGAACGGCCCACCTTGGACGCGTACATCAAGGGCTACGCGCGGCGCGGCACCCTCATCACCCGGCTCCAGCAGTACCTCGGCGACGAGCGGATCCTGCTGACGCCCGTGTCGGCGGAGCCGCCGTTCGAACAGGACGCGGACCTCGCCGGCGACGCCCGCGTCCGGGAACTGCTCGCCGCGCAATGGCCCATGCAGGCCGTTCCGGTGCTCGGCTTCCCGGCGATGTCGGTACCGACGGGCATCAGGGACGGTCTCCCGTCCGGCGTACAGCTCGTCGGAGGGCGTTTCCGCGAGAACCTGCTGCTCCACGCGGCCACGGCGATCGAGGCCCGTGCGCCGCGTACCCGGCCCTCGCCCGACCGGTCCCACGCCGGCTGAGCCGGACGCCGGCTCCGGCGTGAACACCGCCCCTTCGGCAGCCGTCCGGGCTGCCGAGGGGGCGGAGCTGTTTCCGGTCCCCCTCGGCCGGCCGCAGAGCGCCGGCGCCGACACGCAGGAGCGACACGGGCAACGGGCCCCGCTGCGCGAGCCGTCCGAGCCGTCCGAGCCGTCCGAGCCGTCCGAGCCGTCCGAGCCGTTCGGTTCCTTCATGCCGAAGACGCTTGCCCGGCCCCCCCGGGCCCGGACAAGCGTCTTCGGTCGACCTGGTCAGGCGGCAGCCTTCTGGGTCCTCCTGCGCGGTGTCCACCCCGGCTTGGGGACGGACTCGATGAGGCGCCGCGTGTACGCGTCCTGCGGGTGGTCGAGGACGTCCGCGACCGGGCCGTACTCGACGACCTTCCCGGCCCGCATCACCAGGACTTCCCCACTGATGTGCCGGACGGCGCCGAGGTCGTGCGTGATGAACAGCAGCGCTGTCCCCGTGCTCGCCCGGATACGCGCGAGCAGGCCCAGGATCTGTGCCTGGATCGACACGTCCAGCGCCGCGATCGCCTCGTCGAGAATCAGCACCCGCGGTTCGGCGGCCAGCGCACGGGCGATGGCGACGCGCTGACGCTGCCCGCCCGACAGGGCCTTCGGCAGGGACCTCGCCTGCCGGTCGTCCAGTCCCACCATGGCGAACAGTTCCGAGACACGGCCCCGGAGCGCTTCTCCGCGCAGCGGCCGGTGCAGCACGACCGCCTCCGCGACGGCGTCGCACACCCGCTGGCGCCGGTCGAGCGAGGAGTAGGGGTCCTGGAACACCATCTGGATCTGCCGGCCGCGGGTACGCCGCTCCTTCGGGCGCACCCGCCCGGACCGGCGCTCGCTTCCCGCGACGACGATCTGTCCTCCACCGGGTGTTTCGAGTCCGGCGATCATGCGCGCGGTCGTCGTCTTGCCGGATCCCGACTCGCCGACGACCGCCAGCGACCCGTGTTCAGGAAGGGAGAACGTGACGTCGTCGACGGCGACGAAGTCACCGAAGACCTTGCGCAGGTTCCTCACCTCAAGCATGTTTGCCGGTCTCCTCGGACGAGTGGGAGCGGGGGAAGTGGCAGGCCGCTGTGGAACCGCCGGCGGAACGCGGCTGCGGCCGGTCGCCGCGGCACAGATCCCGCACGTCGGGACAGCGGTCGCTGAAGGCGCATCCCGCGGGCGCCTCGAAGCCGGAAAGCGGTCTGCCCGCGATGGCCCGCAACTCGGCACGGATGTCGCCGACCGCCGGACGGGACGCGAGCAGGGCCCGTGTGTACGGGTGGGCGGCACGGTGGCGCAGCGAGGCGGCCGGAAGCTCCTCGACGGTCGAACCCGCGTACATCACCACGACCCGGTCGCAGACGGCGGCGGCCAGTTCCAGGTCGTGGGTGATGAACAGCATGGCGAGACCGCGGGCTTCACGGGCCTCGCCGATGATGGCCATCACCTCCTCCTGCGTGGTCACGTCGAGCGCGGTGGTCGGCTCGTCGGCGAGCAGCAGCCGCGGTTCGGCGGCCAGCGCGGCGGCGATCATGACACGTTGCAGCAGGCCGCCGGAGAGCTCGTGGGGCCGCTGTCGCATGCGCCGTTCGGCGTCACCGATCCCGACTTCCCGCAGGATTCCCGTGACCTTGGCGACGGCCTCGGCCGCGGGGACACCACGTGCGGTCGTCAGTCCCTCCACCAGGAAGTCACCGACGCTGCGCGCCGGGTTGATGTGGGCACGGGGATCCTGGAAGACCATGGCGACATCGGCGGCACGGAACGCACGCAGCCGTTCCCGGGACATCTTCCGCACGGATTCGCCCGCGAACAGCACGTCACCGTGCATCCGGGCCCCCTTCGGCAACAGGCGCAGAACGGAACGGGCCGTCAGCGACTTCCCCGATCCGGACTCGCCCACCAGGGCGACGGCCAGTCCTTCGGCAACGGTCACATCCGCACGGTGGACGACGGTCTTCAGGCCGCCGTCGAGGGGCAGGTCGAGCCTCAGCCCGTCCATCCGGAGCAGTGGTGGTGAGGTCATGAGTCTTCTCCGAGCAGGCGTCGGGACAGCCCCGTCCCCAGCAGGTTGAACGCGACCACCACCACCAGGACGACGAGGCCGGCGTACAGCGACTGCTGGGGCCGGCCGGCGAGGATCGAAGGGGCCCCGTTGGACACCATCAGTCCCCATTCGGGGTCCGGCGGCTGGCTGCCGAGCCCGAGGAACGAGATCGCGGCCACGTCGAGAAGGGCGTATCCGAAGCCGATGGTGGCCTGGACGAGGACGAGGGGCAGCAGGTTCGGCAGCAGGTGACGGAGCCAGATGCGGTGTGTGGGAGCCCCGAGGAGCTGGAGCGCCGAAACGTACGGCAGATTGCGTTCCTTGAGCGCGGCCGACCGCACGACCCGCGTGATCAGTGGCAGGTAGGCGATCGACAGGGCCACCACCGGAGCGGCGAGGCCCGCCCCGAAGACGGCGGCGGCGAGAACCGCCATGATCAGGCCCGGGAAACCGAAAATGACGTCCAGGGCGCCGGAGACGAACCGGTCCGGCCACCCCCCGGCCCAGGCGGCGGTCAGTGCGAGCAGGGTGCCGAGGGTGGTGGAGACCAGAATCACCACGGCCGGCGCCGCCAGGCTGGAGCGGGTACCGCAGACGATCCTGGACAGGATGTCGCGTCCGGTGTCGTCGGTGCCCAGGAGGTGGGCCCCCGAAGGCCCGGCGTTGACGTCGAACGGGTCGACGGCGTTCGGATCGTGCGGGGCGACCAGCGGTCCCAGCACGGCCAGCAGGACGAACAGGGCGACCACGCACCCGGCGCCGAGCGTCACGTAGTCGCGCGGGCGTCCGGTCCGGCCCCCGGCACGGGGTGTACGGGCGGTACGGCCGGGCAGGGCGGTGCTCATCGGGTCCCCTTCCGCGCGGCCCGGGGATCGAGCGCGGCGCTGACCAGATCGACGACGGTGTTGATGACGACGAACACGACCACGAAGATCAGCGACACGGCCTGGACCACGGCCATGTCCTGCTTGGACGCCGCCTCGATCATGAGGGCTCCCAGCCCGCCGGTGCCGAACGCCTGCTCGGCGACGGCGGCGGTGGCGATGAGGCCCGCGACACCGACGCCGGACACCGCGAAGACGGGGCCGGAGGCGTTGTGCAGCACGTGCCGTCTGATCACGGCCGGTTCGGGTACGCCGCGGCTGCGGGCGGTCTCCACGTGCTCCGCGCGCATCTCCGCGCGCACGGCGGTACGGGTGACCTGCGCGACGTAACCGGTCCAGGTCACCGCCAGCGCGAGGGCCGGCAGCGTCAGGTGCGTCAGGGTGCCGGTGAAGCCCTCGCCGGAGCCGTACACCGGGAACCACGGCAGCCGGACGGCGAACACCCAGATGAGCAGGACCGACATGATGAACGTGGGTACCGCCATCGCGCCCGCGGTGAGCGTCGTGGCCAGCGTTTCGGTCCGGCCGCCGCGCAGGGCGGCGAGCGTGCCGATGAACGTACCGGCGAGGAGGACCAGGACGGAGGCGTAGGCGACCAGTGCGACGGTGTCGCCGGCGCGCGCGCCGACCAGGTTGGCGACGGTGTCGCGGTAGGCGAGGGATCTCCCGAAGTCCCCCTGGAGGCAGCCGCTCAGCCAGTGCCAGTAGCCCTCGACGAAGGGATCGTCCAGGTGGTACTCGCGGTGGATCCGGTCCAGTACGGCCGGGTCGGGGTTCCGGCTGCCGCCGACGAGCAGCGTGGCGGGGTCGCCGGGGGTCAGGAACAGGGCACCGTAGATCGCCAGACTGGAGACGAGGACGGTCACCACGAGGGTGGCCAGCCTGGTGGCGACGTACCGCAGGGTCACCGCGGACCACCGCCCGTACCGCTTTCGGGCAGGACGGTGAGGCGCAGGCGCGAGGGACGGGCGGATCCGGTCCGGAGCTTCTGGAGGCTCGCCTTGGGCGCGACCGTCAGCCACGGGTTCTCCCGCGAACCGGAGTTGGGCAGGTGGTTCGGGAAGTCGCTGCCGGCGACCGTCAGCGCGAGACGGTGGCCCGGGCGCACCCGGTAACCGGTGTGGCCCAGCGCGATCTCCCACTCGCCCGGCGCGTCCGCCTGGACACAGCCGCGCACGATCAGCCGCGCCGTGCCGTCCGGGGCCAGGTCGAGGAGCCTGGCGAACACGTCGAAGGTGGGCGCCGTGCTTTCGACGTGCAGCACCGCGTGTACGGGACCGGCCAGGTCGAGCGGGGCCTCGGAGGCAGGCGCCGTGAAGAGCAGGACGTCGTCCCGGTCCGCCGTGCGGCGCTCGTCCGGGTGGTCGCGCAACAGCATGAAGGTGTCCGCCGTGGCGGACGGCACGAGGTTGTCCGGGTCGTACCGCCACTCCACGGACTCCGCCTCCGGCGCGGGAGCGGCGGCGAGCCGGCCGCCGGGCACCGGGCCGGTCGCGGACCCCGGGTCCCCCAGGTACAGGTCGGTCTCCACCGCCCGCGGCGGGGGCCAGGCCGCCGACGTGCGCCAGTCGGCGTGCCCGAGCTTCCAGCGCACCCGCGGGAGCGACTCGGGCCGCGCGGTGCCCTTCAGGAAGACGTCGAAGAACTCCAGTGCCGGACCGGTGTACGCGTCGAGCATGCCGTCCAGAGCGGCCTCGCTGACCAGGTGGTCGGCCTGGGGGGAGACCGGGGCGTTCTCCAGGAAGTAGTTCTCGTGGTCGGTCGTGTCGGCGATCAGGTACTGCACCGCCGCCCAGCCGGGACGTTCGGCCAGTTCGGTGTAGTCGCGCATGTGGGCGATGCCGAGGTTGTCGAACCAGCCCACACAGTGCAGGACGGGGACCGGACGCGCGTCATAGGGGTGCGGTCCGTTGTACGGGGGCAGCGGGATGGAGCCGACGACCAGGTCGAAGCCCGCCGAGCGCTTCCCGATGACCTCGAAGGCCTCCTCGTACGCGGCGATCAGCGGACGCTTGGTGAGGTCCGCCTCGAACGCGTAGCTGTCGTTGTCGATCCAGACGTGCGCCTGGTAGTCGGCGCCCTCCAGCCACAGGGGCTGGCGGCCGGAGCCGGTGTCGTAACTGGCCACACCCGGACCGTTGTTGGTGCAGGTCACCCGGGGGACGATCGCACGGAGGGCGGGGTGCTGGCCGACGACCGCCGACCACTGGGTGAAGCCGTAGTACGAGTCGCCGAACATGCCCACGACCCCGTCGGACCACGGCTGGCGCGTGACCCACTCGATGGTGTCGTACCCGTCGTCCACCTCGCCGGTCCAGCCCAGCGTCTCGCCCTGCGAGCGGAACTTGCCGCGGACGTCCTGGACCACCATGACGTAACCGCGCTCCGTGAACCGCTCCGCGACCTTCTCGAAGAAGACGTACCGGCTGTTCTTGTCGTACGGCAGGCGGACGAGCACGGTCGGGGCGGGTTCGGGGCCGGCGCCGTAGACATCGGTGGCCAGCAGCACTCCGTCCCGCACGCGCACCATGTGCTGCTGCGCCTGCGGGGGGACGGGCTGCGGAGTGACGCGCTCAACGGCAAGGCTCATGGGCTCTCCACGCAGAGGAAACATTGAGAAAACAACGTGATATAACAGCGTTGCATTTGAATGTCCGCAGCGTCAACCCCCACTGAGCTAGGTTGCCTTCATGCCGATCGACGTCGACGAAGTCCAGCGCCGCGAGGAAATCGCCCAGGCCACCCTTGCCGTCGCCGCCCGCGACGGGGCGCGCGCGGTCACCATCCGCGCCGTGGCCAAGGAACTGGGCGGCTCCACGGCGATGGTCACCAACTACGTGCCCACGCGGATAGCGCTGATCACCAACGCGGTCCGTGCCGCCGAGTCCCGCTGGCGCGCCGACCTGGAAGGCCGTGTGGGTGACCTGGAGGGCAAGGAACGCCTGCGCGCCATGGTGGAGTGGAACCTCAGCACCGATCCCGACGACCTGCTGCTGCGCACCCTCTGGGTCGAGATGCTCTCGTCGGTGCACACCGACCCGAACGGGGCCGACCGGCGCGAGGCGCGTGAATCACGGCAGGAGTTCCTCGACGCGGCCATCGCGTCGGGAGTGCCGGATGCGGAGCTGGCCGTCGACGTCCTCTTCCTGCTGACCCGCGGCTACTTCGTCTCCACGGTGGAGGATCCGGCCTTCTGGACGGCCGAGCGGGCCGGCCGGGTCGCCCGGGCCGTGGTCGACGCGCTCGTCGAGGACTGACGGACGCCGGCGCGCTCATCACCCCCGGGAACTGCCGTAGCCGACCTGTCACGTGGGCGGCCCCAGGCGGCGCCACAGGGCGACCACACGGTCGCGGCCGTCCAGCGGCACCCGCACCGCGTACCGGTGACGCACGCGCCGGTCGGAAACCCGGCCTTCACCTCGTCGTCGCGGCGCCCGTCGCCCGCCCCGCGCATCCACGGCTCGTCGTAGGGCGCCTCGTGCCGCCGGAGCCGGCTCTCCGTCTGCGTGCGGTACCCCTCGCCGCGTCCGGACGGGGGTGCGATGACGTCGTCGGCGCGCCGGAAGGAACGCGGAGCCGGCCACACCGACACGTTGAGCAGGCCGGCCTCGCACCGCGTGGAGTCGTACGTGCCCCGGTCACCCGTCAGCGCGAGCGCTCCGTCGATGCCGCACATCACCGCCGCCGGCAGCGCCGGGTCGGGTACTACGGCTCGACGGGGGCTGGTCGTTCAGCCACGCGTCGGCGAGCCGCCATCCGCCCCTGGTGACCTGCGTGCCTGTCGGCCGGAATCCGGATGATCTCCTCGCCGACGGGCCGCTCCCGCTCGCCGTCCCGGCGTATGGGCTCCTCGGCCCCGCGATCAGCCGGCAGGAGTACGAACACACCTGTCCCCCCCCACCGATGTCCAGCACCCGAAGCGCCCCGGACTCCTCCGCCACGCGGAGGTACGCATCGAGATCGCTGCGGCTGCTCTCTTCCCGGAGCGGCGGCCTCGAGGGTGTTGACGCTGCCGGACATGATGGTTCGGACGTGTTCGCTGACGTGCTGGAGCGGTCAGTCCCACCGGGCCACGGCCGGGAGGCGGGCGATGTCCCCGTCGCTGTGACGACGGCGTATGAGCCCGGCGGGGTTACCGCCGGCGATGCCGTCGTCAGGAACGTCGTCGACCGCGGTGTCGCCCCGGGCGGACGGGTGTACGGCCCAGGGCAGCGGCTTGCGCACCACACCCCCGGCTGACGGGAAGGGGCCTCCGGGAAGCCTGAGGTGTCCGTGGCCTTGGGTAGGGTGCTTGGGGCGGCGGTTGTCCGGCAGTCGCTTTTTCTGACGGGGGAAGGCGAAACGAGGTATATGTCCGACCAAGCCAGTGCGCCTGTCGTCATGCCGTTCGGGGTCTCTCCTGCCGTGTCGGTCGAGGCGGCGCGGATGGCGGCGGTGCGCCGCTACGACATCCTCGACACTCCGCCCGACGGTGCGTTCGACCGGGTCGCGGCGGTGGCCGCCCGCCTGTTCGACGTGCCGGTCGCGACGGTGACGATCGTGGACGAGGACCGGATCTGGTTCAAGGCCACTCATGGCCTGGAAGGGGTCACTGAGATCGGCCGGGATCCGGGCCTGTGCGCCTCGGCGATCCTCACCGACGACACGCTGGTGATCCCTGACGCCCTCGCCGACCCGGTGGCCTGCTCCAACCCGCTGGTGGCAGGTCCTCTGGGAGTGCGGTTCTACGCCGCCGCCCCCATCATCACCGCCGACGGGCACCGGCTGGGTACGGTCAACATCCTCGACACCAGACCGCGCCTGATCACCGCAGCCGATACCGCGACCCTGGCCGACCTGGCCGCGATGGTCGTGGACGCGCTGGAACTGCGCCTGTCGGCGCTGCACCGGCTGCGCGAGGAGCAGGAGCGGCGCATCGAGCAGGAGGAGGCGCGGAAGCAGGCCGAACGGGACAAGGAGGCGATCACCTCCTTCGCCTCCGCCCTGCAGCGGACCCTGCTGCCGCCGGCGCTGCCCGCGGTGCCCGGTCTGGAGTTGGCCTGTCACTACCAGACCGCCTCCCCGCGCGATGTCGGCGGCGACTTCTACGACGTCTTCCCTCTGGGCGGCGACCGCTGGGCGTTCTTCCTCGGCGATGTGTGCGGCAAGGGAGCCGAAGCCGCAGCGGTGACCTCGCTGACCCGCTACACCCTGCGCGAAGCCGCCCAGCACCACAGTGATCCCATCGATGTGCTCGATGCCCTCAACAGCGCCCTGCTGCTGGACCCGTCGGTCGGCAGCCGGTACTGCACCTGTGTCTTCGGCACCCTCACCCCGGCCCCGGAGGGCGGGTTCACCGTGGTGGTGGCCACCGGCGGCCACCCCCCGCTGTTCCACCTGGAGCACGACGGCGACGTCGTCGTGCGGGTGGAGGGCGTACGGCCCACGGGCGGCATGCTGGTCGGCGCCCTGGACCAGGCCCGCTTCGCCTCCCACACCCTGTATCTGGCCCCCGGCCACGGCCTGCTGCTCTACACCGACGGCCTCACCGAGGCCCGCCTGGCGGACGGCGCGATGCTGGGCGAGGACGGGGTGGCCGCCTTCCTCGCCACCCGCGACACCTCGGCGGCCTCCGCCCTCGTAGAGGAGACTGTGGCTCTGATCGCGAACATGCCCCAGGGCGCCGGTGACGACGTCGCCCTGCTTGCCCTGTCCGTCCCCCATCGGGCGGCCGCCGAGCAGCCCACGGCCGCCGTGACCACCCACACCCTCGCCACCCCGGCGTCCCCCGAGGACGCCACCCCCACCGGCCAGGAGCGCTGACCCCTCGTGACCGACGCCCTCACGCTCACCGTCCAGCGCACCGAAGGCCCCCTCGTTCTGGTCGCCACCGCCGGTGAGATCGACGTGGACAGTGCCCCCGCCCTGCGCACCGGAGCGCTTCGGCTCATCGCCCAGGGCCACCCGTACCTGATCCTGGACCTGGACCTGGTGACCTTCTGCGACTCCTCCGGCTTCAACGCCCTCATCGGCATCATGCGCTGCGCGAAGGACGCCGGCGGCTCCCTCACCCTGGCCGCCACCCCCGGCCGGCTGGCCCGGATGCTGGACCTCACCGGCCTCAGCACGCTCATGCCTTCCTACCCCAGCGCCGCCGACGCCCTCGGCGCGCACGCGGCGACCGGGAAATCCGTCACACCGTGAATCAGCGGCCCGCCCGCTGCCGTGTCCGGGAGCGGCGGCGCCGGGTGCCGTAGCGGCGCCGCCGGCGAAAACACGCCCAGGCGCGCCGCGGTTTCGCCTGAACGTGCGAAGGGGCCCTGGTGCCGTACGGCACCAGGGCCCCGGGGGGATCAACACCATCTGCCGGCTACTGCTGTGCCGGGCTCTTGTTTCCGCATCTTCGCCCGGGGGGAGGGGCGGGGTGCGGGGATCGCGGATGCGTGACCGGGGACCACCTTCCTTTCCGGGTCCTTCGGTACCCGGGCGGACTCTTCCTCGCCCGGGCGATCCTGATGGCGTCTGCCTCCTTGTTTCCCGTGATCAATCTGTCGTACTGCTGGAACTGCGGGACTGCTCGCGACTCCTGGAGTCGCCGGCCCGGCAGTCAGCGACAGGACCCCTGTTGTGCGTCCGGCCCTTCCGCTCCACTGCCGTGCCACAATCCGCCCCTGTGGGCCGTCCGGCCCGGCGGTCAACCTGAGGACCCCGCGTACATCCGGCCCCGAGATTCCACTGCCGTGCCACAACTCGCTTGAACCTGCATGCGCGGCAGTTCGTCCCTGCCGCGCCTCACTCGCTGTCTTGGCTACGAGTGGAACCCTACCCCATCAAACGGCAATGTCTACTACCGTCACGACAGATTTCCTTCCGGCCCTGAAGGGGGGATTCTGTCGCGCCCACGGAGCGGAAAGTGCGCCGCACATGCACTTCTTGGTGTACGGGTGCTGCCGGAACGGGCACGCCACAGGGCTTGAGGCAAGAGGGCCTCGTCAGACGGCGGCCCAGCCGTCGTCGACCGGGAGGACGGCGCCGTTGACGAACGCGGCGGCGTCCGAAGCCAGGAAGACGATGGCGGCGGCCTGTTCCTCCGCGCTGCCCAGCCGGCCGATGTTCGCGCCGATCAACCGGCTTATCAGGGAGGGTCCGTGCGCCTCGGGAGCCGCGTCGACGTGGATGCTGGTCCTGGTGGGGCCAGGAGCGATGGCGTTGGCCCGGATGCCCTGCTTCCGGTACATGACGGCCAGATTCTTGACGAGGCCGACCACTCCGTGCTTGGAAGCGGTGTAGGCGGCGCCGGCCGCACCGCCGCGCAGGCCGGCCTCGGAGGCCGTGAAGACGATCGAGCCGCGCCCGGCGGCGAGCATGTGCGGCAGGGCGGCCCGGGTCAGCAGGAAAGGCGCGGTCAGGTTGGTCCGTATGACGCGCTCCCACTCCGCGTCGTCGGTCTCGCCCAGGGCGGACATACGGTCCATGATCCCGGCGTTGTTCACCAGGACGTCCAGCCCGCCGAAGGCCGTGACGGCCCGCTCGACGACGGTGTCCACCACGTGCCGGTCGCTCAGGTCACCGGCGACGGCGAGGGCGGTGCCCCCGGCTTCCTCGATCTCGCGGACGGCCTCTTCGGCACCGCTCCGGTTCAGGTCCGCGACCAGAACCCGGGCGCGCTCCTGCGCGAACCTCAGGGCCGCGGCCCGGCCGATGCCGGACGCGGCCCCGGTGACAACGACACTGCGTCCTGCCACACCGTTGTTCGTCATGGGTTTTCCTTTCAGTGGAGCACGAGCGCCGGTGGCGTGGTCGCGGGCAGCGGCATGTGCTGCTCCCGTACACGCTCCGGCAGGGTGAAGTGCGGTTCGGTCCCCGGGATTTCACCCGGCGCCGCCGTCGTCCGGCGGCCGGGCGCCGGGGCGCTGTCCCGTACCGTGCGCCCCGGTCCCCGGGGACCGGGGCGACAGGCGCAGTACGGTCCCCTCCCCGTTGGCCGAGAGGAGCAGGGAGCCGTCGGGAGCCGCGGTGAGACCGGCGAACGGACGCGGCACGCCGGGCATGCCGTGGGCGAACAGCGCGGGCCTGGCGCGGAGGACGGTGCCCGGGGGCAGACCGACCGGCAGGTCCTCGGCGTCGATCCGGTGTTCCCCCGTGGTGAGCGAAACGGCCCGCAGCCTCCGCGAGCCGGTCTCCACGGTGAACACCTCGTCACCCAGCACCGTCAGCCCCTGCGGGGCGTCGAGCCCGTCCGCGACGGTGACGGTGTGCCCGTCGTCGATCCTGAGTACCGTCCCGAGCCGCTCGTCACTCACGTAGCAGCGCCCCTCGGCGTCGAAGGCCACGTCCACGGGGTGGCCGAGTCCCTCGGCGAGCACGGTGACGGTGTCGTTCTCGTCCAGGGCCAGCACCCGGCCGGCGCCCGCCTCGACGACGGCCAGTCCGCCCTCCGGCCGCGCGCAGATGCCCATGGGCTGCCGCAGACCGCTCACCCGGACGCGCGTGGTTCCGCGCGCGGGATCGTACGTACTGACCTCGCCGTACTGCGAGGTGAGGTGCAGCAGTCCGCCCCCGGCGCTGATGCCGTGGGCGAACGGCCGCAGGACGTGCGTGGTCACACCGCCCGGACTGCCCGTCGTACCGCCTTCCGGACCGGCCACCCGGTAGTGGTCGGCGGCGTACACGGTGCCCGCCAGGTCGACGGTCACCCCGAAGGGGCCGTCGAGTCCGCAGGGCACGATCTCCCGCGTCCGGCCGTCGGGGTGCAGCTCGGTGATGCCGCCGCTGGCGAAGCTGGAGACGAACATCCTGTTCTCCGCGTCGAACGCCGCGTTGTCGAGCCCCGCGAGACCACTGGTGACGACGGACCGGGAGCCCGTCCCGTGCAGGTCGATACGGGTCACGGTGCCGGCCCGGCCCCGGGACAGCACCAGCATGACGCCGGCCCGGTCGAAGCGGACCGCGACCGGTTCGTGCACGTCCTGCGCGACCAGTTCGGGCTCTCCTCCGTCGGGGGGTATGCGCCAGACCTGGTCGGTCACCATGTGCGGGTAGTACAGGTGGCCGTCGGGGCCGAGCTGCATCGCGTTGCCCAGCGCCAGCCCGTCGGTGAGCACCCGGGGGGAATCGCCGCTGCCGGGGAACAGCTCCAGCAGCCGGCCGTTCGTCCTCATCTCGTTGACGAAGAGCCGGTCGCCGACGCAGGTGATGCCGTTGGGTACTTCGACCTGGTCGCACACGAGGGTGTACGCGCCCTGCGGACTGCGGCGCCACACCCGCCCCGGGACCAGGTCGGTGATGTACATCGAGCCGTCCGCCGCGAAGGCCAGGTCGTCCGGCGACTGGACCGGGCCGTCCGTCGCCACCACCGTCTCGACGTCCCCGGTGGCGGTGTCCACGGCGCTGATCCGGCCGGCCAGGAACTGTGCGGCGTACAGCCTTCCGTCGGGCCCGAACGCGACACCGTTCGAACCCCACAGCGGATTGGGCGCGTTGAGCCTCTTCACCTCCCAACGGGTGCGTGAGACCGGCCCGGACGCGACCGGCCCGTACCGGCTGGGGCGCTCCGTCATCGTCTCCGCCCCCTTCCCTCAGGCCCGGCCTTGCTCGGCGCCGACGAGGACCTCGCTCATGCCGCCGTTCGCGCGCCAGTCGCGGAGCAGGGCGTGGAAGGCGACCGGTCCGTCCCCGTACGACTCGCTGCGCTTCCTGGGCATGCCTTCGTTGTTGTAGTAACCGGGGGTGCACTCCGCCTGGAACGCGTACAGGTCGGCGGCCTTCTCACGGATCGTCGCGACCCACGCGGCCTCGGCCTCGGCGGTCGGTTCCACCCGGCGGGCCCGGCGCCTGCGCGCTTCGGCGACGACCTCGGCGACGTGGACCGCCTGTTCGTCGAGGACGTGGACGAAGTTGACGGAACTGGCGTTCTGCAGCGGTCCGAGCTGGAAGAGGTTGGGGAAGCCGTGGCTGTAGAAGCCGTGGAGCGTCCGGGGGCCGTCCTTCCACGCCTCGGCCAGAGCGACACCCCCCGCGCCGTACACCGGCAGGCGTCCGGAGGTGATCCCCGAGACACCGACCTCGAATCCGGTTCCGAAGATGATGCAGTCGACTTCGTACGCGGTGGAGCCGGCCACGACGGCGTTCTCGGTGATGCTCTCCACGCCGTGGCTGTCGGCCGTGTCGACCAGGGTGACATGGGGCCGGTTGAAGGTCTCCAGATAGCCGTCGCTGAACGTGGGCCGCTTGCACATGTAGCGGTACCACGGCTTGAGCTTCTCGGCCGTCCCCGGATCCGTGACGACGGCGTCGACCCGCGCCCGGATCTCGTCCATCTTCCGGAAGTCGGCGATCTCGTACGCGCGTTCCCGTTCCTCCGGCGGCAGGGCCAGGTAACCGTCGCTCGGGATGAGCTTCTGCTGCAGGCGGGCCGTGCTGGTCCAGCCGTCGTCGATCAGGTCCTCGTCCGCCTGGCCGCCGGTGACGAGGGTGAGGAAGTTGTCCCTGCGCCGCTGCTGCCAGCCGGGGGAGAGGGAGGCGGCCCAGCCGGGATCCGTGGGGCGATTGCCGCGCACGTCCACCGAGGAAGGAGTGCGCTGGAACACGTACAGCTCTTCGGCGTCCGCCCCGAGGTGGGGGACGCACTGGACGGCCGTCGCGCCCGTGCCGATCAGGGCGACGCGCTTGTCGGCGAGCCGGTGCAGGTTGCCGCCCGCGTCGCCGCCGGTGTAGGCGTAGTCCCAGCGGCTGGTGTGGAACGTGTGCCCCCCGAAGGTCTCTATCCCCGGTATGCCCGGGAGCTTCGCCTCGCTCAGCGTGCCACTGGCCGTCACCACGTACCGCGCCCGTATCCGGTCGCCCCGGTCGGTGCTCACGTGCCACTCGCACGCGTCCTCGTCCCAGCGCAGCTCGGTCACCCGAGTCCGGAAGAGGGCGTCACGGTAAAGGCCGAAGGCCCGTCCGACCGCCTCCGCGTGCCGGCGGATCTCCTCACCCGGCGCGTACTTCCACTTCGGGACGTAGCCGACCTCTTCCAGCAGCGGCAGGTAGATGTACGACTCGATGTCGCAGTGGATGCCGGGGTACCGGTTCCAGTACCACGTGCCTCCGAAATCTCCGCCCTTCTCGATCATCCGGATCGATTCCACACCCGCCTGCCGCAGTCGGGCACCCGCGAGCAGGCCGCCGAACCCGCCCCCGACGACCACCACTTCGACCCGGTCGTGGAGCGGCTCGCGGGAGGGCGCGGCTTCGGCGTACGGGTCCTCGTCGTAGTACCCGAACCTGCCGGTGACGCGCTGGTACTGCCTGCGGCCCTCCGGCCGGATCCTGCGGTCCCGCTCGGCCCGGTAACGGGCCCGGAGGGCGGCGGGGTCGAATCCGAGTTCCTGAGCGCCGGTGGGGGTGGGGGAGGGGGTGGAAACGGGCGAGCTGCGGGGGTCGGACATGGCGTCCCTCTTTCTCTCCGTGGCCGTGCTGCCGCGCGGCCGCCTCGCGTCCGCGCGGCAGCACACGAATTTCCTGGGCGATTTCGGGGTGCGGGCCGAGAACGGCGTCGGTCCCGGCTGTCCGGCCGCGGCGAGCGGCACGGGTACGTTCTTCGACGCGGCCCTGCGCGGGAGGCGTTCGGGGCCGGGTTCGCCGCCGTGCTCCTCCGACGTGTTCCGACCCGTCAGGCCCTGACCGCGGACCGTCCGGCCCCGGTGGGCGAGCCGGCTTCCCCGGCACCGGCCGGGACGCGGCGCGCGGCCGGGATGAGGGCCGCGATCGCCGCGGCGACCAGGGCGACCCCGCAGCCGATCATCAGGCCGGTGCGGAAGCCCTCCTCGGAGGTGAAGCTGTAGCCGCCCGCCGTCGTGGTCATCCGGGCGAGGACCGCACCGAGCACGGCGGCGCCGATCGAGGTGCCGAGCGAGCGCATGAGCGTGTTGAAGCCGTTGGCCGCGGCGGTCTCGGAGAGCGGCACCGAACCCATGATCAGGGCGGGCATCGAGCCGTAGGCGAGGCCCACACCGCTGTTGATCACCATGCCGACCAGCATCAGCCCCCAGGCCGAGCCCATCAGCGCCAGCGACAGGCCGTAGCCGGCGGCCATGACGAGGACACCGCAGACCAGCGTGAACTTCGGGCCCCGGGCGTCGGTGAGCTTCCCGCCGAGCGGGGAGACGAACATCATCATGATGCCGCCGGGCGCCATCCACAGGCCCGCCGCGAGCATCGACTGGCCCAGGCCGTGGCCGGTGGCCTCGGGGAACTGCAGCAGCTGCGGCACGACCAGCATGCTCGCGTACATGCCGAAGCCGACGAAGACCGAGGCGATGTTGGTCAGCAGCACCCGGGGGCGGGCCGTGGTCCGCAGGTCGACCAGCGGCTCCCTGGTGCGCAGCTCCCACAGGCCCCAGGCCGGCAGCACCACGACGGTGGCGGCGAGCAGGCCCAGCGTGGTGCCCGAGGCCCAGCCCCAGTCGGCGCCCTTGGAGACCGCGAGCAGCAGACAGACCAGGCCGGTGCCGAGGCCGAGCGCACCGAGCGCGTCGAAGCGCTGGCCCTTGGCGCCGGCCGGGACGTCCGGGATCAGGAACCAGATCAGTACCGCGACCACCGCGGCCAGGGCCGCGGAGCCCCAGAACAGCACCCGCCAGTTCGTGTACTGGGCGACCGCCGCGGCGATCGGCAGGCCGAGGCCGCCGCCGATGCCCATGGAGGCACTGACCAGTGCGATGGAGGAGCTGAGTTTCTCCGCCGGGACCACGTCACGCAGCAGGGCGATGCCCAGCGGCACCATGCCCATGCCCATGCCCTGCAGACCCCGTCCGGCGATCATGGGGACGACGGAGGACGAGAGCGCGCACACCACCGAGCCCGCGATCAGCGGCACGGCGCACACGAGGAGCATCCGGCGCTTGCCGATCAGGTCCCCCAGGCGTCCGGAGACCGGTACGCAGACGGCCGACACGAGCAGGGTGGCGGTGATCACCCAGGCGGCGTTCGAGGGCGTGGTGCCGAGGATCTTCGGCAGCTCCGCTATGAGCGGAGTGACCAGCGTCTGCATGATCGCTGCCGTGATGCCGGCGAACGCCAGCGTGGCCACCACGCCACCTGGACGGGATGCGGGCCGGGGGACGTCCATGCGCGGAGCTCCTCGAGTGTGTTCGCAGCAAGGATGTGCATCGTACACACCGCATGCATCAAGCATATTATGTGGATGATGCATGTATGTGAGAGAATTGAGGCAAGGAACCGCCTCGAGGCGCGACGCGCCGGCGGCACGGCAGGAAGCGGGAGGCGGCGGGACGCATGGTCAGACCGACGCACGAGGTCGAGTACGAGCAGATGCTGCTCAGTCGCCACACGTTCTTGAACCAGAGGGGCGGACGCCGCAAGGACGGCGTACTGGAGCGCAGCGCCTACATCCTCCTCAGCCGCATCCGCATGCAGGGACCCATGTCGATCGGTGAGCTGAGCGACGCCTTCGGACTCGATGCCTCCACCCTCAACCGGCAGACCGCCGCGGCGATGCGCGCCGGACTGGTGGAACGCATTCCCGACCCCGACGGGGGCATGGCCCGCAAATTCCGCATCACCGACAAGGGTGCGGAGATGCTCGACGAGGAACGCGAGGGCATCGTCCGAGCCCTGGACCAGATCCTGGTGGGCTGGCCGGACGAGGACATCGCGGCCTTCGCCTCCTACCTGAGGCGCTTCAACACCGACATCGAGCGCATCGGCGGACGCCCCTGGCCCCGCTCGTGAGCCCGGGCGGGGCAACGGCCCGCCGGGAGCCGGTGCGTCCTGCCGCACAGACGCGGGAGCCTGGTCGTACGGCCAGGCGGCGGGCGTACTCGACCAACGACTCGCAGAGGACCAAGGTGTTGCTCCCCCGTCTGGACGAGCGGCACCGCCGTTCAGCCCGACATCCCGACCGGGCATGACACCCTGCTGGACCGGTTTCGGCGGGCCC
The DNA here is from genome assembly GCF_053591455.1 of Streptomyces sp. NPDC003016. Classification (NCBI taxonomy): domain Bacteria; kingdom Bacillati; phylum Actinomycetota; class Actinomycetes; order Kitasatosporales; family Streptomycetaceae; genus Streptomyces; species Streptomyces sp. NPDC003016. The sequence continues at coordinate 87,750 of NZ_JBSFTV010000012.1, read as the reverse complement.
GGCCCAGCGAGGTCGTCCAGGCTGTTCCCACGGTCTACGGGTGGAGCCCGGACCGTGGGAACCGAGCACTTACGGCACGGCCGTCGGGAATCGAGCGGCTGCCTTCGTCGCCGACGACGGGCGCACCCCCACACGCCGGGCCGGCCGCACGAGTTCAAGTTCAGTAACCATGCGGGACACCGTCTTGCGGGGATCTGCCCCTTCGGGACGGGTGGCTTCTCATCGCCCCGCAGCACCTGGTCGGCGCGGGGTCTGCCGGGTGCGGTGGCGTGGTTTGGTCTGGCGGGGCGGGCGGGTGAGGGTGATCTGCCGGACGAGCTGCTGGAAACAGGCCAGGGCGGCGAGCGAGGGGAGCGCCGCGGTTGCCGCGTCGACCAGGGTCCGGGGCGCCTGGGCTACGCACAGGAGCATGGACACGGTGGAGAACAGCAGCACCACAGTCCAGGAGTGGGCGGCGCGGCGCTGGTGGAGGGCGGCGCGCAGGATCGACAGGGAGGCGACCATCCACGGCCCGTACACCAGCAGGGGCCACCACCCGGCCGTGATGCCGGAGGTGCGGTATGCGGCGAGGTGGTGCAGGGGGTCGTAGGCGGCCATGCCGCTGAAAACACACACCATGGACGCCACGGCAGCGGTGAGCGCGGCGAGGAAGAAGCTGGTGGTCCGCAGCGCTCCGGTCGTACGCTTCTTCCGCGAGGGGGCGCGGCGGCGCGAGGGCGAGGGGCGCAGGGGCGGAAGTTCGGCGGTGATCTCGGTCAGGCCGGCGAGAGGGGTGTCGGCCCCTTCGGTGGCCGTCAGGTCGGTGTCGTCCGCGGGCGGGGGGCCGGCGTTCCTTTCGGTTTCGATGGCCTCGTGCAGGAGGTGGGCGAGCTCCTCTGCCGGATCCCAGTGCGCGTCCAACTGGTCGGCCAGGGTCGGGGGGTGGGCCCAGGTTCCCGCCGGCGGATGGCTGTCGGTCGGGTGGGACCAGTCGCCGGGGGAGCCCGGGGGAGAGGGAGGCTCTGCGCGACTGTGACGGCCGCGCGACTCAGCCATGAAGAGGCCGCCGGGTGGGCTGGCCGGCCATCGGGGTGACCACCGATTTCCCCGGCCGGACAGCGCGTGTGGGGCTCTTCGCGTCGGCCAGGAGGCGCCCCGAGGAGACCGGTGAAATTGCATTCGTCATGATCCGTCCAACGGAACATGCATTAGGCGGGATGCGGGGCAAATGGGTGGCTGCCTTGTCGCATATGGAGTAATTCGGCCTAATGATTTATCGGTTCTGCAAGTGCTGAGCTATACGGGCCGCGCCCCGAACCGGGGCGTACGCAGATCACGTACAACGGTGTCAGCCTGCGGGGAACGTCTTCCTTCCCTGGTGACCAGGGAAGGAAGACGCGGACGGTCATGCCGTCGGCGCCGGCAACGGCCTGCTCCGCGAGCGTGTTGATGAGGCGCCGGCCATCGTGGCCTGCGGACTGAGGCTGAAAGGCCCGGAGGCGGACGTGAACGCGTTCGAGGCGAGTGCGGTGACGACGAGCGGTGCTCCGCCGAAGTGCCCGGTCTGCGCGGGCGGCGCCCCCCGCGGTCGGCAGGCCGGCGTACGAGCGTGAACACGACTGCCGCCGGCTCCTGTACCGGCTCTGCGGCGCCCGCGCCGGGTCTTTGCCGGCCGATCGGGGCAAGCGCAGTCTGCGACCGCCCGGGGAAGCCCGGGGATGAACGGCGCGGTTACGGCAATCCCGCTCGGTCGCGCCGTGGCCGGGGCGAGGAGCTACGACGGGACGGCCGCGCCGGTGGGGGACTCGCCGGCCTCCGGCTCCTGCGGAGGGTCGCTGAGCTGCTCGCGCAGATAGTTCCAGACCACCGCGATCAGCGCGGCCACCGGTACGGCGAGCAGGCTGCCCACGACGCCGGCCAGACTGGCGCCCAACGTCACGGCGAGCAGGACCACCGCCGCATGCAGGCCGAGCCCGCGGCTTTGGATCATGGGCTGGAACACGTTGCCCTCGAGCTGCTGCACCACGACGATGATCGCCAGCACGATCAGTGCGTCTGTCAGGCCGTTCGACACCAACGCGATGAGCACCGCGACCAAGCCGGCGAACAGGGCGCCCACGATCGGCACGAACGCGGACACGAAGGTCAGCACCGCCAGCGGGAGCACCAGCGGTACCTCCAGAATCCACAGGCCGAGACCGATGAGGACGGCGTCGAGCAGGCCGACGAATGCCTGGGAACGCACGAACGCGCCCAGGGTGTCCCAACCGCGCGCGGCCACGACCGGGACGTCGGTGGCGAGCCGGCCGGGGAGCTGACGGGTGAGCCACGGGAGGAACCGCGGGCCGTCCTTGAGGAAGAAGAACATCAGGAAGAGCGCCAGGACGGCAGTGACCACGCCGTTGAACACGGTGCTCACTCCCGTGACGACAGTGGTGACCATGCTGCCGATGCTGTCCTGGATGCGGGCGATCGCGGTGTCGAAGGCACGCGTGATCTGGTCGTCGCCGATGTTCAACGGCGGCCCGGCGGCCCACTCGCGGAGCTTCTGGATGCCTTCGACCACGCCGTCGGCCAGCTCGCCGGACTGGGACGCCACCGGCACCGCGATCAGCGCCACGATGCCCGTGGCGACCAGGAGGAACAGTACGGTCACAGCCGACGCGGCCAGGGCGGGGCGCCACCCGTGCCGGCGCAGGAAACGAGCCAGGGGCCAGGTCAGCGTGGTGAGGAGCAGGCCCACTATGAGCGGCCAGACCACCGACCACATCCGGCCCATGATCCACAGAGCCACCGCAGTCATCACAAGGACCAGCAGCAACTCAACGGAGACGCGTGCCGATGTTCGGAGCGCGGTGGCGGTTTTTTGGGAACTCAACGTGGCAGACATGGGGTCACCCTATTGATGTTCCGGGCGCACCTCGGTACCGGTGCCGGTCATGAGCAGTCCGGCGGATCTCGCCGGTCGGCCGGCGGACGCCAGGAGTTGGCGGCCCCCGACGCGACGGCGGCAGTGGCAGCACCGGGCGACGAGCCGTACCTCGTCGGCAAAGCCCGGCAGTGGCCGTGCCCGGCGCGTCGGGCAGACGGCATCACACTGTGCCTGAGCGAACCGGCGGCGAACGCGCTGGTGTACGACGGCGTACCGCCGGGGCGCGGACTGCCGCTGGTGGTGGCCGCGTTGGCCGGCACCCGGGGTGCCGGCCGACGCGGCCCGGGCAAGGCGGTGTGGTGCGGGTTCACCCTGCCGTGAGACGCGGGGCTACGGGGCGTCGAGCACCGTGCCGGTCAGGACCGGGCCGTGCGGCTCGCCCTCGTCGTCGGTGTGCTGGAGGCCGACGTACTCGGTCTGCTCGGCCACCTGGTCGCGGATCGTGGGTACGGTCACCTCCGCCCCGGTCTGTCCGGCGGGCACCGATGCCCACACGTAGGCGTAGTCCAGCCGGGACAGCGGGACCTCGCCGTCGGGTACCTCACCGGTCAGGTCCAGGAGCCACTGCGGGTCGACGTCCTTGGTGGACAGCTCGGGGCGGCCCGGGACGGGCACGATCCGGAGCGTCTTCGTCATCTCCACGTCGGCGGGCGCGGAGAGGGAGACCCGCCAGGTCAGCGGCTGCCCCTCGGTCACCTTGCCGACGACCGGCTCCACGGTGATCTCGGGCATCGGGTCGTCGTTCTCGGTGGTGACCCCGCCCGTGTGCGAGCCGACGACCGAGCCCCGGACCGCCTTGACGAGCACGTCGTGGGACACGTCCCAGGAGTACCGCTTGTCGCCCTTCACTTTCACCCGCACGTCGATGGTGCTGCGGCCGGGCCGGACCGTCACCAGGCGGTCTTCCGCCGTGCCGGTGACGGGGTCCAGGACGTACAGCCGTACCGTGCCGCTGCCCTTGCCGGACACCCGCACGGGCACGTGGTGCGTACGGACGCCGGAGTCGCCCTCCTTGACCTTCAGGCGGCCGATGTCGACGCGGGTCAGCGCGGCTTCGCGCACCGCGGGGGTGCCGGGGTTCCACGCCCAGGCGTCCATCAGCCACGCCTGTCCGGAGCCGGTGCGCGGGGTCAGCTCCAGGGAGGCGACCCGGCGCAGGTCGAGACCGGCGCGGGTGGCCGAGGCGAGGGGTACGCGCACCTCGCGCGCCCAGTAGGAGGAGGTGCGGTCGCTGCCCGGCAGCCCGTCGACCCGGACACGACCGAGGTTCGCCCGCTTGCCGGCGGCGTCGGTGACGGACACGTCCAACTGGGTCCCGGTGGTGTTCGGAGGTACGAAGACGCGCAGCGCGAGGCTCTTGGCCCCCTTGACGGAGAGCGGCTTCTCGGGGCGCACCTTCACCGCCGAGCCCGGCGCGGACCAGCGCAGCGCCACGGCGCGGCGGCCGGTCTCGCGTTCCGGCTGCCAGTACGCGAAGTGCGGCGAGGAACCGCCCGCCTCGGTGTCCAGGCAGGAGACGTGCGGGTCGGGGTCGATCGCGGAGCACAGCCGCCCGCCGGTCACCTTCACGGGCCCGTCCGGCAGGAACCCGGCGCCGCGGTTCGCGCCGACCGCGTGGGTCAGCACCCGCGCGGGGTCGGCGGAGGGGGCCCGGCGGCCCGAGCCGTCGAGCAGCTCGCGCACCCGGTCGTCCCCGGCGACGAACAGCCGGGCGGCGGCGGCGATGTAGGTGGCGCCGGCCCGGTGCTGCTGGTCGGCGGTCAGCCGGGTGGCGGCCTTGGGCGAGCACACCGGATCCGGCTGCTCGGGGTCGTGCCAGAAATCGTCGTCGGCGGGCGCCTGGGCCCGGCCCGGAGTCCACTCGCTGTTGAAGTAGTTGTGGTTGGCGCCGACCATGTAGACCGAGCTGTGCAGGGCCCTGCCCCGGCTGACGCCGCGAGTGCCGTCGGCGTACACCTGTCCCTGCAGGTCGGAGACGTCGCCGTCGCAGCCCGGCAGGATCGTCAGCGAGGGCACGTCCGGCACCGGGTTCTGGCCGAAGACCGTCGGCCCGATGAGTACGGTACCGCGGACATGCCAGCGCACCGTGCCGCGGTAGCCGTCCTGGCCGGCCGGGGGCGGGTAGAGGCTGTCCATGGCGGCGCGGTTGACGCCCTCGCCGCCGCGCGAGTGGCCGACGAGCAGGGCGCGCGACAAGTCGGCCTTCGGGGCCTTGCGCACGGCCGCCGGGGCCGTGGCCGGCTTGGCGGCCCAGTCGGCCCAGCGGGCCAGGTGCGTCCGCACCAGCGACGAACGGGCCTGCGCGCCGCCGTCCTCCGCGTTCCAGTCCTGGCCGTTGACGCCGTTGGCGGAGATCGACACGGTCACATAGCCCTGGGAGGCCAGCAGTTTCTGGTCGCGCAGATAGCCCCGGTGGCTCGGGATCGGCTCGGCGCCCCCGGCGCAGGGCCAGTCGATGGTCACCTCGTCGCCGCCCGGTACGTAGCAGGTGGCGTGCCGGCCGTGCAGGAACAGCGCGACCGGCCGCTTGCCGGGGGCGTCCTTCGGCGCGACGACGACGCCGCGCATCTCGACCGGTGCGGGGAATCCGGGCAGGCGGACCGGGTCGAGCGCGTACTCGCCGGTGGTCGTGCGGTACGTGCCGGGTCTGCCGGGGTCGACGGAGCCCGCCGGGAGTCCGGCCGGTGACTTCGGGGCGGGTGGCTTCGCGGAACGCCGGTCGCGGGCGTCGGAGGCGGCATCGGCCCCCTGGTCCAGACGACGGCCGGCCGCCAGCACCTGAAGGCCGGTCAGCTCCGCTGTGCGCGCGTCATCGAGGGGCAGCCGGAAGGTCCGGCCGTCGTTGTCCGGCTCGGGAGCGCCGACCAGTCTGCCGTCGGCGTGGAACTCCACGCGCGCGTCGCCCGCCGGTACCGGACGCGGTGAGCGCCACTCCAGCGCGCTGTCCCCGTCACCATGGGTGATCCGCCAGCCGGGCGGCAGGTCACGGTCGTTGTCGTCCGCCGCAGTGGCGGTCCGGACGTCGGGTGGCTGCCGGGCTTGCGCCACCGCGGGCGACACCCCCGCCACCGTGAGCACCGCTATCGCGGTGGCCCATATCCTTCGGGCACGTGTCAACGGTCCCCTCCTCGACTCCGTGGTCCAGGAACCCGGTTCGCCCGGGTGCCTCTCGGTCCCGGAAGACGGGGACAAGATCTCGCGGGTTGCCTGTGGGCCGTGTGAGATGGCGCGGCCGCGGACCGGGGGACGGTGTCTCCCCGGTCCGCGGCCCGTTCAGTGGCGGCCCGGTTTCAGCAGGAGAGGTTCGAGCCGGTGGGCACGCCCAGGATCTGGGCGAACTGCTGGTACTTGCCGACCCGGCTCTGGACCTGTGCCGGGTTCTTGCCGTCGCACTCCAGCGAGCCGTTGATGGAGCGGATCGTGTGACCGAAGCCGGCCTGGTTCACCATGGCGTTGTGACCGGTCATCGTGCCCGGGCCGTTCTGGGTGTTCCAGTACCAAAGGCCCGTCTTCCAGGCCACGGCCGCCTCGTTCTGCACACGCCAGGGGTTGTTCAGCAGGTCGATGCCGAGCGCGTCGCCCGCCGCCTTGTAGTTGAAGTTCCAGCTGAGCTGGATCGGTCCGCGGCCGTAGTACGCCGCCTGGCCGGCCGGGCAGCCGTACGGTTGGCTCCAGTCGCAGTAGTGCGGGTAGTTGGCCGTGTTCTGCTCGACGACGTGGACCAGACCGCCGGTCTCATGGCTGACGTTCGCGAGGAACGCCGCTGCCTCCTGCTTCTTCACCGTGTCGCTGCCCGTGGTGGCGAAGCCGGGGTAGGCGCTGAGGGCGGTGGTGAGGCCGCTGTAGGTGTAGAACGCGTTCCGGTTCGGGAACATCTGGTGGAACTGCGACTCGCTGACCACGAAGCCGGACGGCGACGGGTTGCCGCCCCCGCCGCCGCAGTTGTACGGGTCCCAGTACCAGGTGCTGACGGTCGGGTCGTAGCCCGGGTTGTCGTGCTCGGCCACGTAGTACGCGCCGTTGTACCTGACAACGTTGCCAGTCGTGTATCTGGCGCCCTGCTGCCAGTGGGGCGCGGTGTCGCAGGGGGAGGCCGCGGACGCGGGGGGCGTCAGTACCACGGCGAGGCCGGTGGTGACGAGGATCGCCGTCAGCAGGGCCAGGAGGCGGGTTCTCAACACTCGATCACTCCTCTGAGCACAACGGCCCGGCCCGGAGCGGTAGTTGTGCTCCGGGCTCGGCCGCGGTGGGGGGCTGTGCACCCACTCAAGCGCGCTTGATGTGATCGTGTCAAGGTATAGACCAATGCGCCTTCGAGGTGAGCGGAGCCGGCAGCCCGGTCCCGCCCGAGCGGTTCTCCCGGATCGGCGCGACCGGTTCGCCCTGGCGGAGGGCAAGGCTGCTCCCGTCGGCTGCGGGAACGGCGACACCGGAGGGCTCGGCCGCATGTCCGGATGTGACAGCCGGCCGTCATCGCGGTCATGGGCGGTGGCGGCGAGGAGGGGGGCACGCCCCTTTCGCACCGTGTCGCCATCGCGGTCTTCCCCGATGCCGGTCTCCTCGACGTCACCGGCCGGGCCGAGGTCTTCGCGCTGGCCGACGGGAGGCCCCGGGCCGCGCCGGCTACCGGGTCCGCCTCGCCGGCCCGGCCGCAGGCGAGGTGCGGACGTCGGCCGGTGTGCGACTGCCGGCCGATCCGGCCTTCGACGAGGCCGGCGGGCACGTGGCACTCTGCCGGTGCCCGGGGGCCGACACGACCGACGACGGCCCCCGGGCCCGGACCGGAGAACGTGCCCGCATTCCCGTCCTCCCTGCACGTCACCCCGGCCTTCCCGTACGTCAGCCCGTGACCGGGGCAGGGGAGCGGCGCGACGGATCCGCCGCGCTGAGGGCGACGGCCGAACCGGGCAGGGCGGCGCCGCGCAGCGCACCGCCCAGCGCCTCCGTGCGGAGCGCGGCCCGCAACAGAGCCCAGCCGATCAGGCCGCCGAGCGTATTGGCGATCACGTCGTTGATGTCGACCGACCGGCCGTTGTTGAACAGGATGTACGAGAGTATCTGCGCACTCTCGATCGCCGCGCTGGCCAGTGCGGTCAGCCCGGTGACGCGCCCCGCCGAGGCGGCCCGCGACGATATGAGGGGGAGCAGCAGGCCCAGCGGGATCAGCATGATGACGTTGGGCAGGGCACTGACGTCCATGGTGAGCAGGGGGAGCCAGTTCAGCTGGTTGTACCAGGGCATCAGGTTCGCGCCTTCGCCCCAGGCGATGTTGAGCGGGAAGACCGTGATGGACAGCACCGCCACCGCGTACAGCACGACGGTGAAGCGGAGCGCCGCGTGCCGCCCGGTGTGCCCTGCCGTCCCGCGCCGCGCACGGATGGCGAGGACGGCGGTGTACGCGGCGAGCAGCGGCCCGAGCACGAGGGGGGCGCCGATCTGGAATGACACGTTCATGGGTGGGTCCTCGCAGGCTGAGCGTCGGGGGCCGTCGGGCGACGACGGGTTGACGATGACGACTCTGCCGTCGGCTACCCGCCTGCCGTATCTGCTGAAAGGCCGGTCCGCCCTCGTGCGGCTATGACTTTCGGCCGAGGCCGACCCGCCCGGTCTGCGGATATCTTCGGGGCATGCGGTGCTCGTCCCTCTCCTCCAGTCGTGCGGCGGCCCTCGCCAAGGCGGGGGGCGTCATTGCGGCCTGCGCCGTGGTGGCGGCGGTGCTGCTGGACCTGCGGATGGGCACGTTCCGGCAGCCGGTCACCGGCACCCCGCTGCTGATCTCGGCCGCCGTGGCCGCGGCCGCTCTGGTGCTGCTTCCGCGGCTGTCGGCGGCCGGCGTCGCCCGGGCGGCCTGCGGGGCGGGGGCCGTCTCGCTGGGGTGCTCGTCGGCGCTCCGCCTCCGTTCGGACGGGGCGGGTGACCTCGGCCCGGCGGCCTCGTCCGCATACGGGGCTTTTGAGCCCGTGGCCCTGCTCGTCGTCCTGCTGCTCTCCGCGCGCCGGGGTACACCCGTGGGGGCTGCGCTCGGGGTGCCCCTGCTCACCGCCGCCGTGGTGCTGCGGCCGCTGGCGATCCGGGTGCAGGAGGGCAGTACGACCGTCGCGCTCTTCCTCGCCCTGCTCGCCGGCGCCGCGCTCGCCGCAGGGCTCACCGCCCGGCTGGTGGTGGCCGCCCGGGAGCAGCGGGACGAGCGGATCCGGCTCGACCAGCGGGTGGACTTCGCCCGCGACCTGCACGACTTCGTCGCCCACCATGTGACGGGCATCGTCGTCCAGGCCCAGGGCGCCCGGGCCGTCGCGGCGAAGAACCCCGAGCTGGTGGAGCCCGCCCTGGAACTCATAGAGCGGACCGGCGCCGAGGCGCTGGAGTCCATGCGGCGGATGGTGGGCGCCCTGAGAGAGGAAGCCGGAGGCGGGGCGGGAGCCGGCGCGGGGGTTCCGTTGCCGGTGGACAGCGGGCTCGACGGGGTCCGGTCCCTGGTCGACGGCTTCGCGTACCCGGAGGTGCGTATCCGGCTCGTCGAGCGGGGGCCGCTCGACGGCATACCGGCGGAGGTGGCGAGCAGCATCCACCGGGTGGTGATGGAGGCCCTGACCAATGTGGCCAGGCACTCCCACGGCTGCGGCACGGTCGAGGTGCTGCTGACCGCCGCGCCCGGGGGAGCGGTCGACGTCGAGATCCGCGACGACGGAGACGGCCGACGCGCCCCGGGCAGCGGGAGCGGCAGGAGCGGGAATGGCTACGGCTACGGACTGCGAGGGCTGCGCGAGCGGGTCGCCCTGGCCGGCGGAACCTTCCGGGCCGGTCCTGGGGGCGGTGACGGAGGCGGGGGCGGCGACGGGGGTGGCTGGACGGTGGCGGCCTCGTTCCCCGGCGCTTCGGCCGCGTTCCACGGCGGTGCGGGTGACGGCCGTGCCACAGGGCTCCGCGCCGAGAGAGGCGGGACGGGATGACGACGATCCGGGTGCTGATCGCGGACGACCAGGCCATCGTCCGTACGGGCATGGCCATGATCCTCGCGGCCGAGGACGGCATCGAGGTCGTCGCGCAGGCCCAGGACGGCCTGGAAGCGGTCGAGCAGGTGGCCCGGCACCGTCCGGACGTCGTGCTGATGGACATCCGAATGCCCCGACTCGACGGCCTGGAGGCGCTGCGGCTGCTCACCCGCCCCGGGGTGGTTCATGTGCCGAGGGTGGTAATGGTGACGACCTTCGACGATGACGAGTACGTGCACCGCGCGCTGCGGGGCGGCGCCTGCGGCTTTCTGCTGAAGGACGCCGGGCCCCGGCTGTTGGCGGAGGCCGTACGGTCGGCGGCCCTGGGCGAGGCGCTGATCAGCCCGTCCGTCACAGTGCGGCTGCTCCAGCGGTTCACGGAACCGGCCCGGCAGCGGGCCCGGCCACCTGGCGGGGCGCTGTCCCGGCGGGAGGAGGACGTCGTCGGCCTGGTGGCCCGGGGACACACCAACGCGGAGATCGCCGCCGGGCTCCACATCAGCGCCGGTACGGTCAAGGCGCACCTCAGCAACATCCAGAGCAAGCTCGACGCCCGCAACCGGGTGGAGATCGCGGCGTGGGCGTGGGAGTCGGGCCTGGTGCGTTGAGCTGCTCACCGCCCGCCGGTCGGCTCAAGAGCCCTCGGACGGCGAAGCCAGAACGACCTCGGACTGGTGGGCTCGCACGGTGAGGTGTCGCGTACCGCTCAGCTGCTGCTCGGCCTCGCTGTGAGCGACGAGGACAGGCCCACCGATGGTGATCTGCCCCAGGGCCGGCCTTCGAACCGATCCTGCCCAGAGCAGGAACGACGCCGGACTGACTGCCGCTTCGTAGGAAGTGGCGGTCTTCTCCTGCCTGGTCGCGATGCCGCGGAATGCCTCGAGTCGGTTGAAGCGGCGTTCGACGGTGTTGCGGCGGCGGTGGGTGTCGCGGTCGAAGCCCGGCGGCCGGCCGCCTCGCCGGCCACGGTCGCGGCGGTGTTTTCGCTGGCCGTCCTTCTCGGGGACGGTGTGTGCGATCCCGCGTTTGCGCAGGCAGGTGCGGAATCCGCGAGAGCTGTAGCAGGTCCTCGGACGCCTTCAGGGACTGTGAGGCGGCTCTGGGGCCGTTCTCGCGGGCGTGAGCGCGGGCCTCGACGAGCCGGGTGAACGCCAGCACGCACGGCACAGCCTGCCCCTCGGCCCGTTCGAAGGCACCCTGAGCCATGTCCACGGCCTCGGATGCGAAGCCCCGCATCCATCTCACCGACGTCGAAGGCCGTCCAGCCGGCGAGCCGGGACAGTCCGGCGGTGACGGAGAAGAGTTCGCGGCCGATCTCATCCGAGAAGCTGCCCTGCCGCAGCGGGCCGGCCCGGTGGTCGCACGGCGAGCTCAAGTTGGGACTCTCCGAGCCCAAGACCGTGATCACCCACGCCACCAGCAGGGCGGCGCATCCTCGGCTACGAGATCAGAGTCCAGCACCCCGACACGGAGATCACCCGGAACCGTCGGGCGGTCAACGCAGCGATCGGCCTGTTCGTGCCCAAGCCGGTGCTCAGGCAGAAATGCGCGCTCTGCCTGAGCAAGGGACAGTCCGCGCACCGCGTGCACTGCTTCATGACGAGGACTCCACGATCGTCGCGAAGTACCAGGCCCAGTACCGGGGGTCGGTCCTGTACTGCCTTCTGGCCCAGGACGTGTTCCGCCTGGGCAGGCTCCGGTGGGTCATGGAGACCTCCTCGCTGAAGACGCTGGCCGGGAAGCACCGGTCGACGGTCACGAAGATGGTTCGGAAGTACATGAGCACCGTCGAGACATCCGAGGGACCGCGAACCTGTCTGACCGTCACCGTTCCACACGACCGGGGAAGGAAGCCGCTGGTCGCCCGCTTCGGCGGGATTCCGCTCAGTGGATGCACCTGATGGCAATGCGACGGCGCAAGACCCTGGTGATCTGCCGCCGCTGCCACGGGGACATCCACGCCGGACGAGGCGCCGCACCACCACGGAAGTGATCACTGGAGAGCCGGATGCCGGGCAACCGGCCCGTCCGGTTCGGGAAGGGGCCGTCGGAAAAGGACCCACACCATGGGCACCTCGTCGGCGGCCTGCTTCACTCTGCGGGAGCCCGGGGGAGAGACCCCCCGGGCGACCCGACCACTGCTTGTTCGGCGGTGCCAGGCCATCCGGTGCAGGGCGTGGCCCGGGTCCCGGACGGGCGGGGTGAGGACGCACGTCCTCAGGAGCCGGACGAGTTCGGGGCAGGTCAACGGGATGGGACGGGCCGGGCCGAAGGGGCCGGCGGGGGCCGTGGCTGCGGCGGTCAAAGCCAGGGCAGCGGACGCGATCAGGGAGAACAGCGACCACCGCATCCAGGAGTTCCAGCAGGTCACCTGCCCTTCGTCGAGGCCGGTGAAGGACTTTCCAAGCTGGAATGTCTCCTCGGTCCGCCACCGGTGGCAGATCCCCTCGACGAGCTGGGCCAGGGTGATGTCACCGGGGGCCCAGCAGCGGTAGGAAGGAGAGCTCGCCGGTGTAGTGGTGATGACGGGCGACCAGCACACTGACACCGGCCCCGTCCTCCTCATCTCCGTCCGGGGCGTCGTCGGCGCGGACGTCGGCCCAGGCCCAGCGGTGGATGCGCGGGTGCCTTTGGCGCCGTGTCCGGTGCGCATGCGCATCCACCGCTGGGACAGCACCCTGTCGATCATCCGTCGACAGGTCTCAGTCGTCCCCGCCGCCCTGCTGTGAGCGGGAATCCCGGCTCGCGCTGCGGGCCAGATCGCTGCCGAGCAGCGTCACCTTGGCCACACCACGTGCCCAGCGAGGGGCATCGCCCCGGGCCGCCCAGAAGACGCAGCCGCAGCCGCAGCCGCCGATGACGAGCAGAACGACGACCGACAGTATGAACACGAGCATGCTCCACCCCTGATTCGTGTGATGGTCCGCGCCATCCTCTCAGGCGGGCCTCACCTCCAGCAGTCTCGCGCGTGGGTCCGCCCACCGGTTCGACGGGGCGGCGAACACGTCGCGCCGGTTCAGGGCACGGTGCAACTGCTCCAGCCCGCACACCACGTACGCGTCCCGGTCGACCGCGCCCCTGCGGCAGCTCGGCGCCTGTGAACACCGCCCGCTTCCACAGTGCACTGGTTCCAGCCACACAACAGGGCCGTGACTGAATACGCACGCCCAGACCGGGGAAGCGCTTCCGACGACAGCGCTTCCCCCTGGTTCTACCGGCGGTAGAATCGAGGGCATGAGCAAGCCGACGAGTATCAAGACCAGCGAGGAAGTGCGCAACCGGCTGCGTATCCTCGCCGACGAGCGCGGCACCACCATCACCGAGCTGCTGGAAGAGCTCGCCACCCGCGAACTCACGGAAGCCGAGCGCGAGCAGCGTGCTGCCGAGGCTGCCCGTGAACTCGGCATCGAGTACACCGAGCAGGTCCGACAGGTCGGCCAGGACGCCTGGGCGAAGATCCGCGCCCATCAGGGCAGCGCCGCCGCGTGAACCTGACGGCTGTCCTGGACCACACCGCCCTGGCCGCCCTGTACCGCGCGGACCCCTTCTTCACCGGCCTCTACATCGAAGCCTCGCGCGGCACCGGCCGTGTCGTCATCCCGGCACTGTCCATTCTGGCCGCTGAGCGGCAGGTCACGGGCGCGGGCAAGCACGCGGCCTCCCTGCGGTTCGCGGAGAACGTCGCGTTCACTACAGCGCACGCGGTGGACGCGATGAGTTGGAGGAACGTGGACTGGCCGGTGGCTCACGCGGCCGCGATCGCCTGGCACGCGGTGAAGGCGGGAGAGCCCCTCACGCTCCTGTCGCTGGAACCGGAACTGTACGCGGGCACCGGCGTCACTGCGCTGAACCCCACCTGACCCAAGACCCGGGCGAAGGCGGCGCTGTTTCCCATGGAAACGGCCCCGCCTTCCGTAGTTCAACGCCTGGCGTGCGGGTACGTCCGGCGCGCGATGACCAGGTCACGCCAGCGGCCGCGGGTGTGTTGTTCACTGTCGAGCCATAGGGCTCCGCAAGCATCGACAGTCTGTTCGAGGACGGGGGCTTCTCCGAGGTGTGGCTCAGTCCTGGGGTCCTGCGCCGTGCAGCAGTGTGTCGATGACGAGTGTGGCCAGGGCGTCCGGGTCCTGTGCGGCGGGATCCTGTTCCGCACCGGGCCTGTTGAGGGCTTCGCTGAGGAGGGCGTAGTACACCTGCCGCGTCCACTCCAGGTCTGCTGTCGGGGCGAGGAGTCCCTCGTGCTGCGCCCGGGCCAGGATGTCGAGGGTGCGGGTGTTGATGTCGGCCCAGAGAGCGGCCGCGGCATCGCTGTGGGGTGTGGCGTGGCTGAGGGTGAACCGCCAGGAGGTCTTGACCCGCAGAACGTTCGCGGTCGCCCGGTGCAGCGCGACGAGCGCGGGACCGGAGTGGGGCCGGGCCTCGTCGATGGCGTCGATGAGTTGCTGCTTGGCGGAGACGGCGAGCGCCTCCAGGAGTGCCTGCCGGTTGGCGAACCGGCGGTGCACGGTGATCCGGGTCAGTCCCGCCGCTGCGGCGATCTGTTCCATGGAGGCGCCGGCATCGTCGGTGAGGACCCGCTCGGCCGCCTCCAGGATCGCGCGCACACTGCGCTCGGCGTCTGCACGCAGTGCTCGCCCCATGCCTGTCTCCGGTTCCGTCGTTCCCGCCTTGACTCTCCGTAGAGGATACGACAACGCTACGGGTAGCTTATTAATTGATGCACTCATGTTGCCTTTCTTTGAGAATCTGATACGTTTGTGAAACAGATCGGGGCTCGTCGGTCGACGAGAACGGGCAGGAGCAAGGCCGTCACCTCGGGTCCGGCGCCTGGTCCCCCGCCCCGGCACGACCCACGCAATCTCATGAGTCAGGAGCCCATGATGACGACAACACGGCCGGTAGCCCTTGTGACGGGCGCGTCCTCCGGCATCGGGAAAGCAGCCTCCCTCGCCCTGGTCGAAGCGGGATTCGAGGTGATCGGAACGAGCCGCGACACCGCGCGCGTCACTCCGTTCGGGGGTGTGACCTTCCTCGACCTCGACGTCGCCAGTGACCAGTCGGCGGCCACCGTGGTCGGGCGGGTGACTGACCGGTTCGGGCGGATCGACGTCCTGGTCAACAACGCCGGGATCGGCTCGGCGGGCGCCGCCGAGGAGAGCTCCGTGGCCCAGGCGCAGGATGTCTTCGACATCAACGTCTTCGGCGTCATCCGCATGACGAACGCCGTCCTGCCGCACATGCGTGCCCAGGGCAGCGGGCGCGTCATCAACATCTCGTCCATCGTCGGGTTCATGCCACAGCCCTACATGGCGGTGTACGCCGCCTCCAAGCACGCCGTGGAGGGCTACTCGGAGTCCGTCGACCACGAAGTGCGCGAGTACGGCGTGCGGGTGCTGCTCGTCGAACCCGCCTGGACCAGTACCGCGTTCGACGCGAACAGCGCGCGGCCCGACCTGCCGCTGGAGGTCTATGCCAAGCAGCGACGTGTCTTCGAGGAGTACATGGCCAAGGCGGTCAAGGACGGTGACGCCCCCGCTGTCGTCGCCAAGGAGATCGTCGCGGCGGCGACCGATCCCAAGCCGAAGCTGCGCTACGCCGCCGGCGCTCGGACCGGCCGTGTCCACACCATGCGCCGCATGGTCCCCTCCGGCCTGTTCGACCAGCAACTGCGCAAGCTCAACGGGCTGCCCGCCTGACACCCGCGCGCCTATCCCCCGATCGGGCACAGCAGTGAGAGGGCGACATTCGTCATGAGCACGTATCTGGCAGACGCGGCCGGGAACCTCACCGTGGAAGGTCCCTCCGCGACGTTCACCTACCGGCGCATCGGCGTACGGAGCGGCACCCCGCTGGTGCTGCTGAACCGGGTCAGGGGGACCATCGACTGGTGGGACCCGGAGTTCCTGGACCACTTGGCCGCCGACCGCGATGTGATCGTGTTCGACAACGTCGGCACCGGTTACACCACCGGCACTCCGCGTGACTCCGTCGAGGGATTCGCCGACGGCGCCATCGAGTTCATCGAGGCCCTCGGCCTGCCGCAGGTCGACCTGCTCGGCTGGACGCTGGGCGGCACCGTGGCCCAGCACGTGACCTCGCAGCGGCCCGACCTGGTCCGCAAGCTGGTCGTGGCGGCCGCCAGTCCGGGAGGACAGGTGCCGGGCGCGCCCGCTCCGAGCGAGAAGGTGCGGGCCATCATGGCCGAACCCGAGGTCACCGGGGACGACATGGTGTACCTGTTCTTCCCCGAGACGGACACCGGCCGCGCCGCCGGGTACGCGCACCTTGCCAGGGTTTCCACACGGCTGGCCGCCGGTGGGCCCGGTGTGTCCGAGGCGGCGGGGCAGGGCCAGATCGCCGCGATCGGAAAGAACGCGTCGGTTCCCTTCGAACAGGTACGAGCCGGCCTGGAAGCCATCAGGCAGCCCGTCCTCTACGCCACCGGCATCCAGGACGCGATGATCCCCGCACTCGCCTCCTGCACCGCTGTCCAGCACCTCACCAGCGCCACCCTCGTCGCCTACAGCGACGCCGGCCATGCCTTCCTCTTCCAGCACGCCAAGGACTTCGCCACCCAGGTGACCAACTTCCTTGCCGTCGACACAAGCACGGGACGCACCGTGCCGGACGCCGGTGAACCTCGCCCTTTGACCACCCCTGCCGTCTCATGAGGTCAGAATCCATGCCCGGCACCGCGCCTGCGCCTGGCACGGTCCCCGTCCGACGGCCCAGGCCCTCCAGCAGTTGAGCGGCCTGGAGGTGTTGCAGGGGATCGGCAAGGCGAAGCTGCCCGTCCCCCGGCCGTGGAGACGCTGGCGAGCGACCCCGTCCAGGTCGAACCGGACCGCGTCGTGTTCGAGATGACGCTTGCGGAGTGGCACTGCAAACCGCTCGGCACCGTCCATGGCGGCGTGGTGGCGACTGTCGCGGACACCGTGCTCCATCCACAGTCGACTCCCGCGGGTATCGGCTACACCACGCAGGGCACCACCATCGGCTTCCTGCGTCCGGCCACTGTCGACACCGGCCGCATCCGCTGCGAAGGCACCGCCCTCAACGTCGGCCGGCGCACTGCCTGTGCCGCCGCCCCCCTCACCGACCGCCTGCTCACCCACGCCACCACCTGCCAGATCTTCCCCCTCGGCGACCAGCAGCCCAAGGCGAACGGGCGCCACCCCGCCCGGACAACCGACCCGGCCATCTGACCTGTGGCTGCCCAGCCAGGGGCTTCGAACATCGGCCGTCGCCGCTTCGGTCGGCATGCCTGCCCCCATTCACCACCTTGTCCCATGCGTCAGGAGTGCTTCCATGGACCTCTCCACCAGCACCGTCCTCGTCACCGGAGCCAATCGGGGCCTGGGCCGGGCTCTCGCCGCCGAGTTGCTCAGCCGCGGCGCCAGCGTCTACGCAGCCGCCCGCAACCCCGAACAGATCGACCTGCCGGACGCCAAGCCGATCGCGCTCGACATCACCGACCCCGCCTCCGTAGCAGCCGCCGCCCAGGCCACCGGCGACGTGACGGTCCTGATCAACAACGCCGGCATCTCCACCGGCACCAACCTGCTCACCGGCGACCTGGACAACATCGGCCGGGAGATGGACACCCACTTCCACGGCACCCTCTCCGTGGTCCGGGCCTTCGCACCGCAGATCGCGGCGAACGGCGGCGGTGCGATCCTGAACATCCTGTCCGCCATGTCCTGGTACAGCTTCCCGGACTCCGGCGCCTACTGCGCCGCCAAGGCCGCGCAGTGGTCGCTCACCAACACCCTGCGCGTCCAGCTCGCCGACGAGGGCATCCGCGTGGCCGGCCTGCACGTCGGCTACATGGACACCGACATGGCCCGCGCGGCCACCGCACCCAAGCTCGCCCCCACCGAGGTCGCCCGCCTCGCCGCCGACGGCCTCGCCGACGGCGCCTACGAGATCCTCGCGGACGACACCAGCCGCCAGGTCCAGTCCGGGCTGGCCGCAGGCGTCGCCGGGCTCTACCCGCAGCTGCCCTGAACCCGCTGCCCTGAACCCGCTGCCCTGAACCCGCCGCCCGGCACCCGCCGCCGCGACGCGGCCAACGGCCGGGCGCGTCCCGGCGAGTTCGAACGTCCCCGGGCTCCACACAGGTAGTGCCCAGCCCGGCCCATCATCACGCAAACAGCACTAATCGGACGAGGGGGAGCCTCCCGCTCACCGTCCGCTATCCGTCAGGAGTTACACCATGCGCGGCACCATCACCGTCATCGACAAGGGCCGGGTCCGCATCCACAGCTACACCGCCCCCGAGGACGGCCTGGACGTCACCACCCAGCTGATCGAGACGCCGTCGCGGATCATCGCCGTCGACGCCCAGTTCGCCCTGGCGTACGCCGACGAGGCCGCCGCCTACGCCAAAGGGCTCGGCAAGCCGCTCGACCGCCTGATCGTCAGCCACGCGCACCCGGACCACTACCAGGGCGCGGCCCGCTTCGGCGTCACCGTGCACGCCCTGCCGGAGACCACCGCGGAGATCGTCGCCATCGGTGACAAGACCGACCTGCCGACCGGCACCCCGATCCCGGTCGCCGACATGACCCCGACCGTGGAGATCACCCCGGGCACCGAAGTCATCGACGGCATCCCCTTCGTATTCGAGAAGGTCACCGGCGGCGAGATCCACACCACCCTCGTGATCAAGCTGCCCGAGCAAGGCGTCCTGGTCGCCCAGGACGTCGCCTACCACCACACCCACCTGTGGTTCCTCGACAAGGACTTCGACGGCTGGCAGGCCAACGTCGACCACTATGCCGCCCAGAGTGACTACGACACGATCCTGCCCGGCCACGGCGAACCGACCGGCCCGGCCGTCTGGGCCGAACTCACCGGCTACATCAACGCCGGCCGCGCACTGCTCGGCGACGACGGCGACGCCTACAAGAGGGCCATCACCGGGCGTTACCCCACCTACAAGGGCGCGGCCCTCATCGACGTCGCCAACGCCTACATGTTCGGCCCCAAGCGCTGACCCGCCGCCGCCCGGTGACGGCCATGGAAGCAGATCTTCGCCCGCCCGCACCCCCATCTCAGCACGGGAGCACATCATGACGCAGCACAGCATGTTCGGCATCGAGACCGTGACCCCCAAGATCCGCAAGGTCACCTTCTCGAATCCGCCCGTGAACCTCGTCGGCGTGGAAACCGTCACGCAACTGCTCGATGTCGTCGACGAGCTGAGCCAGGACGAGCAGGTTCAGGTCGTCATCTTCAGCAGCAGTACGCCCGGATACTTCTTCAACCACGCCGATCTCGGACAGGTGAGCGAACTCCTGGCGCTGACCGGTGCCGATTCGACTCCGACGTGGATCGACCTCGTCACGCGCCTGACGAACGCCCCGTTCGTCAGTATTGCCTCCATCCGCGGGCGGACGAGGGGTGGAGGGGACGAGATCACCCTGGCCTTCGACCTGCGCTATGCCAGTCTTGAGGAAGCGATCTTCAGCCAGCCCGAGGTCGCGACCGGTCTGGTCCCGGGTGGCGGCGCCGGTGACCGTCTCCCCAGGCTGCTCGGACGGGATCGCGCACTCGAAGCGATCCTGACCAGCCAGGATTACGACGCAGAACGGGCCGAGCACTACGGGTGGGTGACCCGAGCCGTCGCCGACGCCGAACTCGACGACTTCGTGAACGGCGTGGCAGCCCGTATCGCATCGTTCGACAAGCCGGCCGTCATGGGCGCCAAGGCCCAGATCAACCGGGCCACCCTGCCACCGGAGGCGGACCTGCGAGCATCCTGGGCGCAATTCGCACAAGCGGTCGCGTGGCCGGGATTCCAGGCCCGCATGCCACAGTTCGGCGCGCTCATCGCCGAGACCGGTCTCGACGAGGTCGAGCGAAACCTGGGCCACTACCTCGGGGCTGCACATCAGCAGGCGTAGTCACCACCTGCGCACGACGGTTCCGCCGCCCGGCCTCCCGCCGAACGCCGACACCGCCGGCAGAGCCGCGGGCCCGGGCCGGGCGGGTGACAACCCATCACCTGTCCGTGTCCGTCCGGTGGTGCCCGACCCGGCCGTCTGGCGTCACCACGACCCACCTCGCCCCACCAGCTGACACCACACGCGTCATCACGCTTCCCGAGTCCCCGCCAGGAGGAGAACCGTGCAAGGCACCCTCACGGTCATCGACTCGGGAGGCGTCAGTGGGGCAAGTTGAAAAACACCTACTCCAGGGAATGCTCACCAACGTCCCAGAGCTGCGAGATGAATTCACCGTTGCCTTGGTGGTCGGACACGCTCTCACTCACCGTGAACTGACGGCATTGTGAAGATCAACCGTGCCCGAGGTCAGCTCGTCGTCCACCGCCCAGCGCCGTGACTACTGCGTCTACCTCGACGAGTGGCCGCACAGTTGTCCGTAGCCTGCTCGAGGAACGCCACCGCAGCCGGCCCACCACAGCGAGTCCCTGTTCCATCGTCCGCAGAGTGTCCGCCGACGATGAGGGCTGCCCGAGGGCCGGCGCGGGGGCCTCCGAGTCCGTACGTCCACGCGCCCGGAGCAGCGCCGACCAGGGCGGGTGCCTCCACCTGCACCGGACCACTCGGCAACGTCTTCACGGCGAAGGCTGACGGGAGGAAGCCTCCCACGGCGCCAGGAGGCCCGCGCGTGATCGGCCGGTCAACCGCGCCTGCCTGTCTTCAGCAGGCAGCGGAGACGTGGTCGAGGAGTACGGGTGCGGCTGTGCTGTTGATGATGTCTTCGATGGTGGTACCTGGGGCGGTTTCTACTAGGGCCAGGCCGTTTTCCGTCACGTCGAGGACGCCGAGGTCGGTGATGATGCGGTGGACGCACCGTCTGCCGGTGAGGGGCAGCGCGCACGTTTCGAGGATTTTCGGGCTGCCGCCCTTGGCGGTGTGGTCCATGAGCACGATGACGTGGCGCGCCCCGTGCACCAGGTCCATGGCACCGCCCATGCCTTTGACCGTCTTTCCGGGGATCATCCAGTTGGCGAGGTCGCCATGCGCGGAGACCTGCATGGCGCCCAGGACGGCGGTGTCGATGTGGCCGCCGCGGATCATGCCGAAGGACAGGGCCGAGTCGAAGAAGGCGGCCCCGGGCAGGACGGTGACGGTCTCCTTGCCGGCGTTGATCAGGTCGGGGTCGACCTCGTCTTCGTGCGGGTAGGGGCCGGTGCCCAGGATGCCGTTCTCCGAGTGCAGGACGACGTGCACCCCGGGCGGAAGGTGACCGGGGATCAGGGTGGGCAGGCCGATGCCGAGGTTGACGTAGGAGCCGTCGGTGAGTCCGGCGGCGGCTCGGGCGGCCATCTGCTCGCGGGTCCAGGTCATCGGGAATGCACCGTCCTTTTCTCGATCGGCTTGTCGGCCGCCTGAGCAGGGGTGAGGTGTACGACGCGTTGGACGAAAATGCCCGGCACGTGGATGTGGTCGGCGACCAGTTCGCCGGGTTCGACCAGTTCCTCGACCTCGGCGATCGTGATCTGGCCGGCCATGGCCGCGAGCGGGTTGAAGTTGGCGGCGGCCCGGCGGAAGACGAGGTTGCCGTGGTGGTCGCCGCGCCAGGCCCGGACGAGGGCGTAGTCGGTGGTGATGGCGTGCTCCAGGACGTGCGTGCGCCCGGCGAAGACCCGGGTTTCCTTGGGCGGAGAGGCGATGGCGGTTGTTCCGTCGGGCGCGTAGCGCCAGGGCAGTCCGCCGGCGGCGACCTGTGTGCCCACTCCCGCCGGGGTGTAGAAGGCCGGAATACCCGCGCCGCCGGACCGCAGTCGCTCGGCGAGCGTTCCCTGGGGCACCAGTTCCACCTCCAGTTCCCCGCTCAGATACTGGCGGGCGAACTCCTTGTTCTCACCGACGTAGGAGCCGGTGACGCGGGATATGCGGCCTGAGCCCAACAGGATCCCCAGGCCGCGCCCGTCCACGCCGCAGTTGTTGGAGACCACTTCGAGGTCATCGGCGCCCTGCTCATGGAGCGCCCGGATGAGTGTGTCGGGTACGCCGCTGAGGCCGAACCCGCCGACGGCCAGAGTCGCTCCGGCAGGGATGTCGGCCACTGCTCGCGTGGCCGAAGCCATCGTCTTGTTCATGGAAGAGAAGAGGCCCTTCGTGTGCGGTGCGCCGCGGACCGGCTGCAGAAACGTTCGCTGCACTGGTCCACCGGGGAGGGCGCGTAAGCCAGGGTCGCGTGAAGTCGCGGCGGGGCCGGCCGTGCCGGGCGCCGCCGAGTGCGGCGCCCGGCACGGCCGGTGGACGTTCTCGTCCCAACCGGTGGGGTCAGGCGTTTTCGTGTGCGGTGATGAAGGAACGCATCTTCGCCAGCGCCGTGGCGTTGGAGACGATCATCAAGTGGTTGGGTGCCATCGGCCCGCTCATGAGGTAGTTCTCGTCCGCGCCAGCCAGCATCGCGGTGTCGACGGGTATGGCGTTGTAGTCCGCGGTCGACCTGATCGTGAGGTAGCCGATCCTGTCGTTGAAGGGGACCTCGGAGGGGCTGTTCAGTGCCTTGAGGAAGGGGGTGTTCGGGGAGGCGAACTGCTGGCAGGACACGTACCACTGGCAGCCGTTGTTGGTGGTGCCGTGCTGGGGTCCGGCGAAGCCGATGTACTGGGAGACCTTGTCGGCGCCGTCCAGGTTCTTGATGTAGTACCGGGCGGCCAGGGTGGAGGCGGACCACGTGGCGAGGACGACCTTGTCGGCTCCGGTCTGGCTGCGGACCTGGTCGACCTTGGCCGAGAGCTGCTGGGCGGCCTTGGCCAGGTCCTGCGTCATCGAGCTGCTGTCGGTCCAGGTGAACAGCCTGCCCGCGGGCCAGCCGTTGGCCTGGAGGTCGGACTTCATGGTGTTCATGCTGGACGGTGTGCCGGTCATGCCCGGGATCATGATCACGGGGTCGTGTCCGGCAGCGGCGGGGGCCGACTGGGGCGCTGCGCTGGATGCCTGGGAAGCCAGGCCCAGCAGGCTTGTGGCCAGCAGGGCCGCGATGGAGGCGCTGAGCAGCCGCCGCGCACGGGCTGGTCGCCGATTGCCTGTGCGCGTCGATGGGGTCCCGCTGGGCCTCGTGGATGCAAACAGCATGGAGATGCTCCTTACCCGTCGTGCAGTCACCGAGCGCTGATGTTGCGGCTCGCACTCAGCAGGACGCCGACAGGGGGTTGTGGGGTGGTGTGACACAGAGCACGCTAGAACCTCCTGCCGCAGCAGTCAGATGGCCACAGCGCACGTCTTTCGCCCCCCCGCAGTGTCCGCTCCAGCCATTACGTCTCGGCCGCACTGGCCGGGATGCGCGCGCCCGCCGGCGCCTGGGTCGCGCGGGCGCGCCGAGTATGCGCTCTGCACACGTCTAGCGCTCCGCGTATGTGCGCCGCTCCTCTCGTAGCGCCTGACGGGGGCGGCATACCGTCATAGCGACTCGGCGGGGCTGCCATCGACCGAGCCGTGTGGACCACGTTCTGCAGCTTCAGCCTCCGCCTGCTGTGCGCCTCGCCATGCATCTCCAGCTCTCAGAGCCGCGAGGGCGCACGTCACCGCATACATCCGCCCAGCTCTTGGAGGACAGAAATGACCCGGTTCGGAATCATCGGCGGCGGGCTCATGGGGCACGGGATCGCTGTTGCTCTGGCTCAGGCAGGGCACCGTGTCATCGTGTACGACGCGGACCGCGCGATCCTGGCATCACTCGACGAGCGCATCGTGCGGGCCCTCGAACGCTGCGACATGCCGACGGGCGATGTCGGGCTGGTCACCGCACGTGTCACAGCAGCGAGAACTCTGTCGGACCTGGTGCTACGCGTGGATGTGGTGATCGAAGCCGTCCCCGAGCGTCTCGACGTCAAGCATCAGGTCCTGGAGGCGCTGGAAGCGAAGATTCCGGCCGTGATGCCGGTGTGGTCCAACACCTCGGTGCTCTCGCTCACCGAGGTGGCCGAAGACATGCGGCACCCGCAGCGGCTGGTGGGAGTGCACTGGTGGAATCCGCCCTATGTCATTCCGCTGGTCGAGGTCGCCCCGGGCGCGGAGACGGACCACCGGTTCGTGCAGGAGGCGTGCGACATGCTGAACGGGATGGGCAAGACGACGGTGCGCCTGCACCGCGATGTCCCGGGATTCATCGGCAACCGGCTCCAGTTCGCGCTGGTACGGGAGGCACTGCATCTGTTGGAGCAGGACGTCTGCGACCCGGTGACGATCGACACGGTCATGCGGACGAGCCTGGGTCTGCGCTGGTCGGCCGTGGGCCCCATGGAGAACGCGGATTTCATCGGACTGGACTTGACCAGGAACATCCTCGACAGCCTGGCGCCCCACTTGTCAGCTGCGGTCACGTTCCCCGCGCTCGACACATTCCTTGACGCCGGACATCGAGGCCGCGTCTCCGGAGGCGGGCTGCTGACCTGGCCGGCCGGACGGGGCGAAGAAGTGGCACAGCGCCTGGATAGCGGCATCCGCCGCAATCTCGTCGAACCGTAAGGGCCCATGCCAGCCCCAGGGGTTCCGGAGAGGCCGGCGAGCACGGCAATGAGGAAAAGCGGCTCGATCAATTGCCGCTGCGGTGCCTCGGCCGCGACGCGGCGCCATACTTGCCGGGCGCCAGGAGCACGGCTCGACGGAGGACCGATGGCACACACGTACGGCATGTCGTTCCTGAAATTGCTGCTCAACGACACCGACATCGACGCCTTCGACGAGGTGTCGGCACTGGCCCGCGCCGCAGGGGAGACGGCCGACCGGCTCGCCATGCTGGAGGAGGAGCGAGCGATCGCGCTGCGTCTGCGGGAAAGGCTTCTGCGCCACCGCCGTAACGAGGCGGAGCTCCAGCTGCTCAACGACACCGCGAACGACCTGGCCTCCCTGCGGGATCTGGACTCCATCCTCCAGGCGATCGCCGACCGGGCCCGGCGGCTGCTGGACTGCGACCTCGCCTACATCAGCCTCAGCGACCGCTGCCGCGGCGACAGCTACATCAAAGCGGCAGCCGGCAACATCTCCGGCCTGCTGCGTGAACTGCGGCTGCCCGTCGGGAGCGGCGTCGGAGGGATCGTCGCGCGGACCGGTGAACCCTACGCCGTCGCCGCCTACCTCACCGACGAATCCTTCGCCCACACTGCCGAGATCGACAAAACCGTCGCCGCCGAGCGGATCGAGTCCCTGTTGGGTGTGCCGGTCAAACTCAATCAAGAGGTGATCGGGGTCCTGCTGGCCGCACACCGCAGTCAGCACGAATTCAGCAGCCGTGACATCGGTGTTCTGATGATGCTCGGCTCGCATGCGGCCGTGGCGATCGAGAACAGCCGCCTGCTGAGTGCCGCTCAGGAGGCGGTATCGGAGCTGCGGGTCGCCAACGACACGATCAGTTCCCACATGGCGGACCTGGAACGCACTGCAGAGGTCCATGAACGCCTTACCCGCCTGGTCATCCAGGGCAACGGCGTCGACGAAGTCGTACAGGCGACCGCGACCGCGGTCTCCGGCACGGTGGTCGTTCTCGACGAGGAGGGCAACATCGTGGCCCGGTCCTGCAGTCAGGACGCGGTGCCGGCCGACGAACTCGGCCGGCTCAGCGCGAACGCCTGGCAGGCCGGACACACCGTGATCCGCACGACGCGGTGCGCCGTTCCCCTGATCACCGAGTCCGAGCCCCTGGGCACGATCATCCTGAGCGCCACCGCACCGATCAATGCCACCGACCGGCGCATCCTGGAGCGCGCCGCACTGGTGGCCTCCCTCGTACTCGTCACCCGCAGACGCATGGCGGAGGCCGAAGCCCGCATACGCGGCGAACTGCTGGGCGACCTGCTCGCCGCGCACAACAAGGACTACGACCTCCTGCGGCACCGGGCCGCCCTGCTTGGCGTCGATCTCACCACCTGCCGCATCGTCGTGGTGGCCCGGGTCGATGACGAACCACGCGAGCGGGTCTACGCCGCCGCCGCGGCCATCGCCCGGCGCTCCCACGGCCTGGCGACCTTCCAGCGCGACACGGTCGTCCTGCTGCTGCCAGGAGATGACCCCCAGGCCGTGGCGTGTCACGCCGTCGATGAACTCTCGCGGGCCTCACGCCACCCCGTCACCGCCGGCACCGCGCGAGCCTCGGACATCACCAGCATCGCCGCTGCCTTCCGCGAGGCGGACAACTGCCTGCACGCCCTGGTCGCCCTTGGCAGGACCGGCGAGATCGCCGACACCCGCGGACTCGGATTTGTCGGAGCCCTCTTCAGCGGTGAGCCGGCCACTGCCTCCTTCATCGAATCTGTCATCGGCCCGGTCATCGACTACGACCGCACGCACCACTCCGACCTGGTACACACACTCGACACGTACTGCCGCACGGGCCAGCACGCCCGCAACACGGCACACCTGCTGCACCTGCACGTGAACACCGTCTCCCAACGCCTGGGCCGGATGAGCCAGCTCCTCGGAGCCACCTGGCGCGACCCGGAACGGCTCCTGGAGATTCAGGTCGCCCTGCGGCTGCTGAAAGTCAGCAAGCCCTAGCTAGCACAGCAGCACAGCCTCCGCGCCCAGCACACCTCGCAGACAGCCCACGTGTGCGCCCAGCCCGTACCGTCCCCGGCGGCACGCTTCGTAACCTGTGCGCCTCGCGACACGAGGCACAAGCGACGGAGACGCCATGAAGAAAACCATCGCCGCGACAGGACTCGTCAGCGCTCTGGTCAGCGGCACGCTCCTGTTCCCGGCACACGCCGCCCAGAGACCGGCCGACTGCAGCGACCTGCGCGGCCTGCAGATACCCGCCTCAGTGATCGGGCTGCCCACCACGGGCGGCGAGGTGAGCGCAGCGAACACCATCGCGCCGACCGGCAGCGGAACCTCGGCGACCGGCGCGTACTGCCGCGTCGACGCCGTCATCCACCCCCGGGACCCTCAGGCTCCCGACATCACCCTGCGCGTCGCCCTGCCTCAGCAGTGGAACGAAAAGACGATGATGTTCGGCGGTGGAGGCTACGACGGCACCATCCCCGATGTCACGGGCAACGTCCCCTTCGGCCCGACCGACCGGCCGCGCCCGCTCAGCCGCGGCTACACCATCTACGCCAGCGACTCCGGCCATCAGGCGGCGCCGGACTTCAAACCGGCCACCTCTCTGGATGGCTCCTTCGGCGTCAACGACGAAGCCGTGTACAACTTCGCCGGCGACGCACTGAAGAAGACCCGTGACGCCGCGCGTTTCATCATCCGCACGCACTACGGCGCCGCCCCCGCCCACAGCTACTTCGCCGGCGGCTCCAGCGGTGGACGCGAAGCACTCGCCGTCGCCCAGCGATGGCCCGCCGACTTCGACGGCGTCATCGCCACCTACCCCGCCTGGAACGCCGCCGGCCTCAACCTGTTCTTCGGCTACGAAGCCCAGATCCTCTCCCGCCCCGGGGCCTTCCTCAACCCGGCCGAACAGGACCTGCTGTACCGCGGCGTCATCAGCGCCTGTGACGGTGACGACGGCCTGCGCGACGGCGTCATCTCCAACGAATCAGGCTGCCGCTTCCAGCCCCGCACCCTGCGCTGCCCGGGTGGCAAGGACGCCGCGGACACCTGCCTGTCGGACCACCAGATCCACGCCGCTGAAGCGCTCTCCTCTCCACTGCGGTGGAAATACCGCCTGGCCAGCGGCGAAACCGGCTACCCGGGCTTCCCCTTCCTCTCCGGCGCCGACATGACCACCCCACTGCTCGGCATGGGTGTCCGCGCCCCCGGCCACCCGATGCCGAAGGACAGCGGCTACGGCGTCCAGTTCTGGGACCAGTGGGTGAGGTACTTCGTCACCCGCAACCCGGCACACGACTCACTGGCCGTGGACCCCCGCCGCCCCGGCGCCTGGCAGCAACGCATCAGCCGCCTCTCCGCCCTGCAGGACGTCAACGACCCCGACCTGCGCCGCTTCGCCCAGGCAGGTGGAAAGCTCCTTGTCCTGCACGGCACCGCCGACGAACTCGTCAGCCACCGCTCCACCATCGAATACTTCCAGCGCGTCCAAAAGCTCATGGGCCCACACGCCACCCGCGGCTTCGCCCGGCTCTATCTCATTCCCGGCGCCAACCACGTCAACGTGGGCGCATCCTTCGCGGCAAGCTACGACTCACTGAGCGCACTGGAAAGCTGGGCAGAAGACAGCAAGGCGCCCTCACGGCCTGTCGTCACCGACACCAGCCCCGCCGGCAACGCCCGTACCCGGCCTCTGTGCGCCTACCCCTCCTGGCCGAAATACCGCGGCCACGGCAATCCCGCCTCCGCACACAGCTTCACCTGTCACAGCGCGCTGCCACGCACCTGATACGGCCTCAGGCGGCCCCTGCCCCCCCGGGGCCGTTCAGCAACACAGGGAGCGCACAGGGGCCACGCACGGTCCGGTATGGCTGCGGTGAGGACATCCCCCGCAGGATCAGTGTCCGCCCCGCACATAACGGATTGCGGGCCGGGGATCCCACTCTGGTGCAGGACCGCACCAACTCAGCCACCGTCACGGAAGTGGTACTCGCACATGTCGCCGCCCCCAGCACAACCCCAGGCCCCCAGCAGCCTGAAGAAGATCGTGGCCGCCAGCCTCATCGGCACCACCATCGAGTGGTACGACTTCTTCCTCTACGGCGCCGCCGCCGCACTGGTGTTCAACAAACTGTTCTTCCCCGACTCCGACCCCCTGGTCGGCACGCTCCTGTCCTTCCTGACCTACGCGGTCGGCTTCGCGGCCCGCCCCATCGGCGCCCTCGTCTTCGGACACTACGGCGACCGGCTGGGACGCAAGAAGCTACTCGTCTACAGCCTGCTGATGATGGGCGGCGCGACCTTCCTGATCGGCCTGCTCCCCACCCATGCCACCATCGGCTCGGCCGCTCCCGTCCTGCTCACCGTGTTGCGCCTGGTCCAGGGTTTCGCCCTGGGTGGCGAGTGGGGCGGCGCGGTGCTGCTGGTGGCGGAGCACGGAGACGCCAAACGGCGCGGCTTCTGGGCCTCGTGGCCGCAAACCGGAGCGCCGGCGGGGCAGTTGCTGGCCACAGGCGTCCTCGCCACGCTGACGGCAACACTGTCGGAAGCAGCGTTCGACTCCTGGGGCTGGCGGGTGCCGTTCCTGCTCTCCGGCGCGTTGGTGCTCGTCGGTCTGTGGATCCGGCTCTCCGTCGATGAATCGCCCGTGTTCAAAGCCGCCCTCGCAGCAGCCGAACGCCGCAAGACCGAACAAGCCGCCAGCGAGAAGCCGCCCGTACTCGCCGTCCTGCGCGACCACTGGCGCGACGTCCTCATCGCCATGGGCACCCGCATGGCGGAGAACATCTCCTACTACGTCGTCACCGCATTCATCCTCGTCTACGCGACCGAGCACGCCGACACGAGCAAACAGGCCGCACTCAACGCCGTCCTGACCGCATCCGCCGTCCACTTCGTGACCATCCCCCTGTGGGGCGCCCTCTCCGACAAGATCGGACGCCGTCCCGTCTACCTCGTCGGCGCCCTCGGCATGGGGATCTGGATCTACCCCTTCTTCGCCCTGGTCGACCGGCAGTCCTTCGGGGCAATAGTCACAGCCGTCACCGTGGCCCTGCTCTTCCACGGCGCGATGTACGCCCCACAGGCGGCGTTCTTCTCCGAAATGTTCGCCACCCGCATGCGCTACTCCGGAGCATCGATCGGAGCCCAGTTCTCCTCCGTGGCCGCCGGCGCCCCGGCCCCGCTCATCGCCACCGCCCTGCTCGCCGAATACGACAGCGCCACACCCATCGTCCTCTACGTAATGGCAGCCGCCCTGCTCACCGTCGTCGCCCTCGGCTGCGCCACCGAGACCCGTCACCGAGATCTTTCGGATGCAGAAGCCCATGAAGCCGATCCAGCATCGGCCGGTGACCAGCCGGTTCGTACGGCCTGAAATATCCGCTGATCGGATCGTCCCTCGGCGGAGCCGACCTCATCGGCCAACGGCAGGCGCCCGAAGGATTTCGCACAAGCGCACACCCGCGTGCTCCAGGGCCCCGATTGGTCATCGATGGCCTCCGCAAGGTCTCTGCCGGGGGAATCCGATATTCGCAAGCGGCCCGGGAGGGCACGCATGAAACTTCACAGACCACAGTCTCCATGCCGTCCCGCCCCAACGGGGCACCCACCCGGCCCCGGCACCGACCTCCGCGGTGCCCAGCCTCCAGCGTCGCACGTGTCACGCCGCATGTCGGGCCGCTCCAGCCGCACTCCGGGCGAGACCGCTGTCGCATAGGTGGACTGTAGGCGACACCCGGTAGACACATGCGGATGAGTCACCCCCGCTGACGCGAGGAAAGTGCCAGTACGGGAGGCCGAGAGCACCCGCTGAGAGTCACCCCCGCTCGCGCGAGGCCAGAGGCTTGCCGACCTGCAGTTGTCGAGCGCGCATGCCGGGATGCCGGAAAGTGACTTGCTCCCGCCGGCGCGGAAGTCAAGGAGTCGATCCAGGCAGCCCTCAGATGAGTCTCCTGGCGTCACGGGTCAGTACAGCTAGGGCTCAGATGTGACCCGTCTCGTCGATCAGCTCGGGCAGGCGCCGTCCAGCGCGCAGGGCGGCCAGGGCTTTCCGCTCACGGCGGTCGACTTCCGTGGCGCGTGAGAGCACTTCTTCGACCAGTCGTGCCGGAACAGCCACCGTGCCGTCTCCGTCGGAGAAGATCCAGTCTCCGGTGCGGACGACGACATCCCTGATGAGACAGCTCTCTCCGACCGCGTGCACGCGAAAGGCACCTTGGGTGTCGACGGGTGTGAAGTTCGTCGCGACGACGGGGACGCCCGAACTCTCGACCACCGCGCGATCCCGGATGGCTCCGCCCAGGACCAGCCCGGCGAAGCCGAGCTGCCCGCCGAGGTAGCTCAAGGAAAGACCGCCGGCCAGGGCGGCATGAGTGATCAGGTCACCAGCGCCGGCGACATACACCTGCCCGGGTGCTTCGGTGACGCCGGGTAACAGGAAGTCGCGCACCTCCGCCCAGGTGCTGGGTGAGGGCGCGGTGATGCGCTCGCCCTTGCGAACGGTCACCCAGCTCACGGTCAGGGCGGTGCCCACGACCATGCCGAGGCCGCCGGCGAGCCGCCGCAGCCGGGTATCCAGTACGCGGTTCGGCTCTCCCAGGCCGTCGAGGACGTCGGAGATCGCGCAGGTGGACAGTCCACCGTCCGCCACGCGTCGCCGTACGTCGTGGGTCGCCGTGCTGTCCACCGGGTGAGGTGCGCCGCTCACGTCGGCCCCCGGCGCTGCCCGCGGCCCTGCCGGGGAACGTGTACGGAGAAGCCCATGGCCACAGGGCCGAAGTCGCGCAGGACCGCCAGCTGGTTGGCCCGGGCCGCCACATCCGTCGTGATGCACGCGTCCGTCTCGCTACGCGCGCACGTCAGCGCCGCCTGTGAGTTGCTCGCGGACGGGACGATCGTGATGTCCACGCCGTCGAGGAGGTTGACCGGTGCCGGATGGCTCGCCACGGTGCGCACCGCACTCGTTGCGCTTCGGGCGGCCAGGACCATCGGGTGGGTGGGCAGCACGAAGCACTCGCTCAGGGTCATGTCGCTCATGTTCCGGAAGACGATCTCGTGCAACCGGGGGTAGACGATGCACCCCACCAAAGCGCTTTCCCGAGGGTCGGCGAGCATGGCGTCCACAGCCTTCTCGAGACTGTCATGGAGCACCACCTCGCCCCCGCCACCTCGGCGGTGCAGAAGCCAGTGGTGCGCGGCGGACTCGCAGTTGGTGCCTGCCGGGCCGAGAGTGTGAACGCTCGTCACGGTCGGTGTGTTCACGGCGCATTCCTCCTTCAATGAAGGGAACGGGGGGCGGGAGAGGCCCATGGTGGGGCCGGGGTGAGGACGGCGGTTAAAATCTGTAGTCCTCTCGGACGGGATGGAAGACGTCGATTCCCCGCGCGGCCGTCAATGCCCTTGCGGTGTGCGGCACTTGGCTGGGGATGACCACGGTGTCGCCGGCCTGGAGGACCACGATCTCGTCGGCCACGCGGACTTCGAAGGTTCCTTCGATACAGTGCACGATCTGCTCGGCCTCGTGGGTGTGCTCCGGGACCTGGGCGTTCGCCTGGAACGCCCAGATCATCTCGGTCAGTCTTTCGCCGTGTACGAGCTGGACGCTCACACCTGGGAACAGGTGCGTCACCAGGTTCTGCCCTGCCGTGTAGGTATGGGCAACCGACATGACCACTCCTCCTCGCGTGACTGGGACTTCGGATTCGGCCCGGGCGAGAACTGGTCCGGGCCGGGCCGTCAGGGGCGTCGCGCACCCGCCGTCGTGCCGGGTGGCCCACCCCCGAGGTGGTGTTTCCGCCTGTGTGTGCGTGCGTCCGGAGAAGTGCGTTGAACGCCTCGGTATCACCTTCGCGACCGCCCCTCCGTGGCCCGGCCGTGCGGTCGGGCCTGCACTCGGGCAGGTCGCCGGGTTCACCCCAGGTCGCGGGCGAGCGCCCGGCCCGCGACCCGGCCGGAGAAGACACAGCCGCCGAGGAAGGTGCCTTCCAGCGCGTTGTATCCGTGCAGTCCTCCTCCGCCGAAGCCGGCCGCTTCGCCTGCGGCGTACAGGCCATCCAGAGTTGTCCCGTCCGGTCGGACCACCCTCCCATCGAGGGTGGTCTGCACCCCTCCCAGGGTCTTGCGGGTGAGCAGGCGCAGGCGCACGGCGACCAGCGGGCCGTGTTCGGGGTCGAGCAAGCGGTGCGGAGCGGCGATCCGCAGGGCTTTCTCCGGCAGGTACGCCCGCGCGTTGCGCAGGGCCATCAGTTGCGCGTCCTTGCTGTAGCCGTTGATGACCTGCCGGTCGCGGGCTGCCACTTCCTGCGCCACGCGCGCGTAGTCGAGAGGCGCTTCGGGCGTGAGGGCGTTCATACCCTCCACCAGTTCGCGCAGGGTCCGGCGTATCACGATGTCCTCGCCGTGGTCGAGGAACGCGCGCACTGGCGCCATGGTGCTTTTCTTCAGCCGCTGGAGCAGGAGCACACAGTTCTTGCCGGTGAGGTCGGGGTTCTGGTCGGAGCCCGACAAAGCGAACTCCTTGTCCACGATCGTCTGGGTCATGATGAACCACGAGTGGTCGTGACCTGTCGACCTGAGGTGCCGCAATGTCGCCAAGGACGCGTGGCTGGGGAACAGGGGAGGGGGCAGCCGCCGCCCGGTGGCGTCCAGCCACAGAGGTGACGGGCCGGGCAGGAGTCGTACCCCGTGGCCGGGCCATACGGGGGCCCAGTTCTTCATACCCTCGTTGTAGAACCACATGCGGTCGAGGTTGACCACTGAACCGCCTGCGCGTTCGGTGATGTGCAGCATGCGTCCGTCGACGTGCGCCGGAACTCCGGTGAGCATCGACACCGGAGCCGGACCGATACGGTCGGCCGGCCAATGGGCCCGTACAAGACCATGGTTGGCGCCCATGCCGCCGGAGGCGATAAGCACCGCCTGGGCACGCAGCTCGAACACCCCCACCTCCTTCCGGGAGGAGGGCACACCACGGGGCGTCTGCGAGGGCTCGAGCAACGCGCCGCGCACGCCGACCGCCGTTCCGCCCTCGACGACAAGCTCGTCGACCCGGTGCCGGTGCTTGAAGGTCACCAGCCCGCGTCGTGCGGCGGCAAGCACGGGCTTGCGGAAGGTCCGCACGACCTCCGGTCCGCTTCCCCAGGTGTAGTGGAGCCGGGGGACCGAGTTGCCGTGGCCGGTCGCGGTTCCCACACCCCTCTCGATCCAGCCGACCAGGGGCAACAGCCGCAGTCCGAGCCGGTGCAGGTAGTCACGTTTGTCCCCGGCGGCGAACTCCACATACGCCTCGGCCCACTGGCGCGCCCACCGGTCTTCGTCGACGCGGTCGTGTCCGGCCGAGGCCAGCCAGTCGGCCAGTGCCAGCTCGTGGGAGTCCTTGATGCCCAGCCGCCGCTGCTCGGGGCTGTCGACCAGGAACAGGCTGCCTTCCGCCCAGAACGCCTGCCCGCCGAGGTTGGCCTCGTTCTCCTGATCGACGATCAGCACGCGATGTCCGGCGCGGGTCAGCTCATAGGTGGCAACCAGGCCGGCCAGGCCGGCTCCCACCACGATCACGTCGGCTCCGGCGCTCACCGTGGCTGCCCTCCGTCCATCGACACCGTGCCGCGGCCCGGGTCGGCGAGGAACGGGCGGAGGGCTTTCAGCAGTGCGCCGGCGGCTTCCAGCGGCATCAAGTGCCCGCTGCACGGGACCAGCTTCAACTGCCCGTGGGACAGACGGCGTCGGGCGGCGATCGCCTGCCAGAACGGCACCATGGTGTCGTGGATGCCCCAGGCCACCAGTGTGGGCATGGACAACTGCGGCAACTGCTTGGTGAGCAGCTTTTTCTGACCCAACGGCCCCACGGCGAGACGCTGCGAGCGCAGCGTAGTGGGCAGAGCCTCGCGCGAGGAGACGGCTCGGGCCTGACTGGACCACCAAGGGGATGGGATGCGCCAGGGACGGCAGGCCCCTGCGAGGGCCGCCCCCGCCACGAGTATCCGAGGGCCGTGGGGGAGAGAGGGGAACAGCCGCTTCGTCAGGTCGCCCAGGGGAGTGACGGCCAGCAGCACCATCGCCGGATTGATCGCGCGCCCCATCCCGGCAGAGCTGACCAGCACCAGAGACGACACCTGCGCCGGCCGCTGCAGGGCCATGTGAACGGCTACGGCACCGCCGAAGGAGTGCCCTATGACCGCGGGGCGCTCCGCACCGACCGCTCGGGCGAATTCCCATGTGAACCAGGCCATTGCCGCGGGACCGGCATCGGTGATCGGTCGGCTGTAGCCGTATCCCGGCAGATCCACCGCGATGGTCCGATGGCTGTCGGCAAGTCCTCGTAGGATTCCGTCCCACTGTTCGGAGACGCCGCCTTCACCGTGTATCAGAAGCACGGGGTCGCCGCGCCCTGCTTCGAGATAGCGCGTCGATGTGCCTCCCACGTCGATCCAGCGTTCCCTCACTACACCCCCTTGTACGGTGGTGTTTTCGTTCATCACGTCTCCCGTCTGATGCCATGTGGGTGAAACCGCAGCAAGTCTCCGTATGGTCTGCTGTCGGGCCGCCGGAGAGAACAATGGCCATCTGCTCGGCGTCGGGCCTGAGTGGGCGATCTGCCGCTGGGCCGACCGAATGCGCGAGGGCGGCAGGACATCTCGGTGCCCTTTTCCGGCGGCCGGGTAATCCGGTCAACGGCACTGTAATGCGAACCTGCTGACGCCGGGCAGGCGTACGGAATGAATCCGGGAGTGGCCCTGTTCCGTGGGGTGCGCGCCTACTCGTGTTCGGTATTCACACGCGCACGCGCACGCGCCGAGCGGACACCGCGGTGCCCGGCGTGGTGCTGCGCAGAGCGATCCGCCAGGCCGGCCTTCCCCGGCGGACCGGATCGTCGGGCTCTCGCGGATCCCCGGCGAGAACGTGAGCGGGCGGCACCTTTCCGGTCCTGACCTCTTGCGCCACCTCGCACGGGACACTCATCTGCTGGGCGCACTGGTGGTGCGGGCGCGATCCGGATCTGCCCCGCGCCGTGCCGTGCATCGATTGCCCCGCTTCGGCGGCGAGCTCTTCCACGGGCCACAGATGCGCCTGCCGACAGATCCGACACGCCCCTACATTGCTTTCTCAGGCAATGGGAAAAGACCGGATCTCCGGCCCGCCGCCTGCAACGCCACCTCCTCCCCGAGGGGCGAATCCGGAACGGATCACGACAGCGAGTGCCGGCGCGACTGCGACCGGACAAGGAGATACTTCGATGAGTCCGTGCGGCAGTGAACCCTATGCCTACGACGACAACGACGAGGGCCCCGTCTCCGGGAAACGGCGCGTGAAGATATTCAGGCGCGCTCGTCCAAGGCGGCTGCGCAGCCGCCTTTCGGAGACCGACTGGAGCCCGGAAGCCGACGACCGGCGTTTCAGCGATCCGGCCTGGAGGTCCGACCGGGACTACCGGCGTCTTCTGCAGTACTACCTGACGTGGCGACAACTGGTCCTGGCCGCTGCCGAAGCACCCTACCTGCCGACGCGGCGCCGGCAGCAGGTGCAGTTCCTCGCCCAGAACATCACCGAAGCCGTGGCCCCGGACAATTTCCTGCCGGGCAATCCCGCCGCGCTACGCCGTGCCGCGGCCACCCGGGGCGTGAGCCTGGTCCGCGGGTCGGGCAACTTCCTGCACGATGTGGCACGCCGCCGGGGGCGCCCGGCCAAGATGAGGCCCGGGGCCTATCGACTGGGCGAGGATCTGGCTGCCACTCCTGGCCGGGTCGTGTACCGAAACGATCTGATCGAGCTGATCCAGTACGAACCCCAGACCTCCGAGGTGTATCAGGTACCGCTCCTGTTCATCCCGGCCTGGGTGAACAAGTTCTACATATACGACCTCGCCCCCGGCCGTTCTCTCGTCGAGTGGGCGGTCCGTCAGGGCTTCACCGCCTTCGCCATCAGCCTGCGCGACCCGGCACCCGATCAAGCAGGCCTCGGCCTGGACGAGTATCTGTCACAGGTTCCGCTGCGCGCCCTGGAGATCGTGCGGGAGATCACCGGAGCGCCGCAGGCCCATCTCGTAGGGGTGTGCGCCGGAGGGATGTTCGCGGCATCCGCTGCCGCCTGGCTGGCGGCAAGCGGTGAGACAGGGGTGGCGTCGCTGACCCTGCTGATGTCCGCTCTGGACTACGCAGGCCCTGAGGGCCAAGAGCACTCATCGGACTCGGAGCTCCGACTACTGATCCGGCTGCTTACGAACAGGCGGGGGCTCGTCGACGGCAAAAGGATCAGTCTTCTCTTCGACTTGCTACGGCCGAGGGAGAACGTCTGGCAACCGCTCATCTCGGGCTGGTTACTGGGGGAACGACCACAGCCGTTCGACATTTGGGCCTGGAGCGAGGATGGAATAGACGTGCCTCCTACCCTCTTCGAGCAGACCCTGCGCATCACGGCGGAAAACAGTCTGGCCCACGGTCGTGTACGGATCGGGAACAGGACCATTGACCTGTCCTCCGTCACCCAGGACGCGTTCGTGGTAGCCGCTTCCCGCGACCACATCATTCCCTGGGAAACGGTGTACAGAAGTGCTCGCCTGCTCGGGGGTGATGTGACCTTCCGTCTGGTGTCCTCAGGACATGTGGGAGGCATCATCAGCCCACCCCGGCCCAAGGCCGACCATCAAGCCGGTTCGGACACACTTCCCCCGCGGCCCCGGGACTGGCTGGCCCACGCCCTCCCCCAGCACGAGTCCTGGTGGACGGCATGGTCACAGTGGCTGGGCCCACGTTCGGGCCCGCGACTTCCCGGCCGCGCGCCAGGCAGCGAGCGGTACCCGGCCGGCACCTTCGCGCCCGGGAACTACGTCCTGCCCGCCGCCCGCAACAAGGCGGGCGCCTCGCTCCGCACGGCACCTTCCGACCAGGGCGCCGCTGGCATCCGCTCCGGCCTGCTGCGCCGTTATCACCCAGTACCCGGCAAAGGAGGCGCCCGCCGGCAGAGGAACCCGTACTGAAACAGCATGCTCCAGCGGACGTCGTCCGCGACAAGCCCCACCCGCACCCATGCCGACACCGCGTGGCACAGCGCAGGACAATCGACTTCCCGGAGGAGAACACCGATGCGTACCTTCGACCTCAAGGCGCTCCTCGGCGTGCCCAACACGTACTCCGCACGTGAGCACGAGCAAGTCGTGCTGTTCCAGGACCCTTGCTCGGACTTACGAGCCATGGTGGCCATCCACTCCACCACCCTCGGTCCAGCTCTGGGCGGCACGCGCTTCTACCCGTACGCCAACGACGAGCAGGCTCTCACGGATGTCCTGAGGCTCTCGCGCGGAATGTCGTACAAGAACGCCATGGCCAGTCTCCCCTTCGGGGGTGGTAAGGCCGTCATTATGGGAGATCCCGGGCATATCAAGTCCGAGGAGTTGCTGATGGCTTACGGCAAGTTCGTGTCCACCTTGGAGGGTCGGTATGTGACCGCGTGCGATGTCGGCACCGAGACGGCGGATATGGACGTGATCGCACGCACGTGCCGGTGGACCGCGACCCGTTCGTCAGTGAACGGAGGTGGAGGCGACCCGTCGATCTGCACAGCCCTCAGCGTGCTCCAAGGAATGCGGGCGGCTGCCCTCCACCGCTGGGGCACACCCTCCCTGCAAGAGCGGACGGTCGGAATCGCGGGAGTGGGCAAGGTGGGCCGGCTCTTGGTGGAACGCCTCTTCCAAGAGGGCGCCCACGTGATCGTCACCGATGTCCAGGCGGAAGCAATTCGTCGCGTGACGGACAAGTTCCCGCGCATCACCATCGTGGAGGACTCCGAAACCCTGATCCAGTACAAGGGCATGGACATCTACGCCCCGTGCGCACTGGGCGGCGCGCTCAACGAAGCCGTCGTTCCGCTGCTGACCGCCGAAATCGTATGCGGTGCAGCCAACAACCAGCTGGCTCATCCCGGCATCGAACAGTTGCTGGCCGACCGGGGCATCCTGTATCTCCCCGACTACGTCGTCAACGCCGGCGGAGTGATCCAGGCCGCCGGTGAACTGCGCTGGGCCACACCGGGTCAGATCGTGGCCAAGGTGGAGAAGATCTTCGACACCACGCTGACGATCCTCAAGCGGGCCGAGGCGGAGAACATCCTGCCGGGGGCCGCCGCCGACCGTATCGCCGAACAGCTCATCGCCACCGCAGGGGGCCCGCAGGCGAAGGCGGGACTGTAGCACCCGCGGTGACCCAGGCCGGACGCCGCGGCACCCCTACGCAGGGGAGGGCCTTGATCCAGATGGGTTGTTGCGGGCTCTACAGCCCCGGAGCTTCCCCAGGGCAAACTCACCGAGGAGAAATGCCATGTACAGCACCATGTCTGACGACCCGTTGACCGTCGCCCGCATCCTGCGGTACGGCTCCACGGTCCAGGGCGCCTCCACCGTGGCCACCTGGAACGGCGAGCGATTCGAGAGCAGGACTTACGCGCAGGTGGGGGAACGTGCCGACCGCCTGGCGCATGCGCTCCGCGACCGGTTGCACGTGCGCTCCGGCAGCCGGCCACAGAGCGAGCAGAGTGTCGTCGGCACCTTCATGTGGAACAACGCTCGCCATCTGGAACTGTTCCTCGCGGTTCCCGCGATGGGGGCCGTCCTGCACACCCTCAATGTGCGGATGGCTCCTCAACAGCTGTCCTACATCATCGAGCACGCCGGAGACGAGGTCATCGTGGTGGACGCGGGCCTGGCCGCGACCCTGGCCCCCCTCCTGCCCCGACTGTCCGGGAGGGTGCGCCACATCGTCGTCGCCGGACCGGGCGGGCGCGAGGCGCTGGCCGGTTTCACCGGTGAGGTGCACGACTACGAGGAGCTGATCGCCGACCAGCCCACCGACTACCCCTGGGAGGAACATCTCGACGAACGCACCGCCGCGGCCATGTGCTACACCTCCGGCACGACCGGGAACCCCAAGGGGGTGGTCTACAGCCACCGGTCGATCTACCTGCACTGTCTTCAGGTGGCGGCCCCCAGCCAGTACGACCTCACCGCGCGCGAAGTGCTCTTCCCCGTCACCCCGATGTTCCACGTGAACGCCTGGAGCATCCCTCACGCCGCGTTCTTCACCGGCGCCGGTCTTCTGCTGGCCGACCGGTTCTCCAAGGCCGCACCGCTCGCCCGCATGATCCAGCAGGGACGGCCGACCTTCGCTGCCGCCGTGCCCACCGTCTGGGCCGGTCTTCTGGAGGAACTGGACGCGCACTCCTACGACACCGCCAGCCTGCGCCGAGGGCTGGTAGGCGGAACCGCGTGTCCGCCCGCCCTGATCTCCGCCTACCAGGACCGGCACTCCATCGAACTCCTGCACGCCTGGGGCATGACCGAAGCCTCCTCACTGGTCAGCACGGCGTTGCCGCCCGCGGGCGCGGAAGGCCGGACGGAATGGGCCTACCGCACCAGCCAGGGACAGTTCCCCGCATCAGTGCGGTTCCGCCTCGTCGATGAGAACGGGACCGTCGTGCCGAACGACGGCACGGCCACTGGTGAACTGCAGGTGCGCGGCCCCTGCGTGACCAACGCCTACCACGGCGGTACCGGCGCACCTCCGGTACAAGCGGTGCAGAACTTCACCCCGGACGGCTGGTTCAAGACTGGTGACATAGGCCGGATTTCGCCCGACGGGTATCTCACGCTCACCGACCGGGCCAAGGATCTCATCAAGTCCGGAGGGGAATTCATCTCCACCATAGAGTTGGAAGCCAACCTGATGGAACACCCCGCGGTGACCGAGGCCGCCGTCGTGGCAGTGCCCGATGACCGCTGGGGCGAGCGCCCCCTGGCCGTGGTGTCACTGCGCCAAGGCAGCGGCGCCGGACCGGAGGAACTCCGCGACTTCCTGGCTCAGTACGTCGAAACCTGGACGATTCCGGAACGCTGGACGGTCATGTCGACGATCCCGAGGAACGCGGTGGGCAAGCACGACAAGCGCACCATCCAAGGGCAGTACGCAAGCGGCCGGCTCGAGGTCGTCCGACTCGGAAAGGGCTCCGGCAGTACACACACCGTCGGGTGAGCCAGGACAGCGAAGGACATCGGTCCGGCGATGGGTGACGAACACCGGACCCGGGTACGGCCCCTCCCCGGGGCGCGCGCCCGCTCGTGCCTCGGTGTTCGTACGGACAGGGTCGAGCGGACACTGCGGAGTCCGCGCCGGGTGTGCCCCGCCCCACCCCGCGGGGCGGGGCACACCGGGCCACCGCCCGCAAACGTCATGCCGGATGCACACACCTGGGAACCGGCCGGGGGCGGGGGCTGTCCGCCCAGGACCGCCACCGCGGCGGGCTTCTCGTACCACCGCATGGCTTGCCCGCCGCATGCCTTGCCGTGCCGGCCCCTCCCGTCCCGGGACGGCACGCCGAGACGGACGAGTGGTGCCCGCACGGTCTCGCGGCGTCTTCCGAAACCCATGACGAAGGGAGCCAGGGCCCGGAAATACGCCATGCGCCGGATGCCGAACGGGACGGTGTGCCTGCCCGCACCATGTGCGCGTGGGGTGCCAAGTCGAGGGAACGGCCGCGTCGGCTGCCCTGTGTCCCCACTGTCATCCAGTGTGCAGAATCGTCACTTCGTAGAAGCGCACGCCCCCGCACGCCCCTCTCGGTGCCGTGCGGGGGCGTGCGGGGGCGTGCGCCTCGACTGCACATCCACAGGGACTACGTCCCTGGCACGTGCGCCGAAGGGCGTTGGCATCCTCCTGTGCGCCCCCGGCGCGGGGTTGCCCTCGAACTGGAGGCAGGCGTCCACTTGTTCTGGCAGAACATTCGATTGCCAGTGTGTTTGTCGCCGTCGACCGACCGACAGCTGAGAGAACCAGAGGACAAGGACGCGGCGGTATAGCGCTGCGCCTCCACGGCTCTCCCGTCGGACCCTCTACGGTCTCAGGCGCCATCAGGCGAGCAGGGCTTTCCCGGTGGCCGCGGATCCAGTGCGCCCAAACCTGAAAGGACAGGTCATGTCTCTGGCACGGCGTGATCGTCAGGGCTCCGGAAGGCGGCCTCCTCGGTGCACGGCAGATCTCCCTCCCGGCTGCTCGCGAAGAGCTTCCCCTTGTCACGGGGGGAACCGAAACCGGATGGCTTTCCGGTTTCCGCGGAGCGTGGGAGTGTTCCGAACCTCCTCGTACTCGCCCGCCCACTGTTCCGGCTCCACCCGTATGCGTCCGGAACGGCCGGGAGACCCCTGATACCGGCAGCAGGGCCAGGTTTCCCGCCACACTGACTGCGAAGGAGACGTGCAGTATGGCTATGCCACCCCATGCCGACCGCCGAGCCAACGAACGGCTGCGGGCCGTGATGGAAGAGGCGGGGTGTTCCAGTACGGGGCTCGCCCGCCGAGTCAACACCTGTGGTGCTGAGCACGGACTCGATCTGCGCTACGACAAGACGTCGGTGGCGCGGTGGCTTCGGGGCCAGCAGCCGCGGGGTCGCGCCCCCGCCATCATCGCCGAGGCCCTGGAGCGCAAGCTGGGTCGTACGGTGACCGTCGAGGAGCTGGGCATGAGTGCGGGGTCGGGCCTTGACTCCGCCGCGGGGCTGCGGTTCGAGCCGACTGTCGTGGGCGCCCTCCAACAGTCGCGCGTGCTGTGGCGCAGTGACACCAAACGCAGCGGCCCCACGGCCAGGGAGCGGCTGGCCGCCTCCGAACTCGTCCAAGCCAGCCGTGACTGGCTGATCGCCGAGCCCGATCCCAGTGTCGCGGTCGAGGGTCCTGCGGCGGTCGGCCTGGCTGACGTCACGGCGGTGCGCGCGACCATTGCCTCCCAGGCCGACCTCGATCACCGCTTCGGCAGTGGCCACATACGTCCCCTCGCCGTGCGTTACCTGGACAGCGTCGTCTCAGAGCTGCTCGCGGGCCCGTACCACGAGCGCACCGGACGCCTTCTGATGGGCGCCGCCGCACAGCTGACGGAACTCACCGCATACATGAGCGTCGACACCGGCCGGCTCGGGCTCGCCCAGCGCTACTACATACAGGCACTGCGCCTGGCACAGGCGGCGGACGACCGCGATTTCGGGGGCTACGTGCTGGCGTCGGGGATGGGCCGCGTCGCCCTGCTGCTCGGCAATCCGAGTGAGACGGTGAAGCTGGCAAGAGTAGCGGGGGAGGGAACGCGGCGACGGACCACTCCGGCCTCGCACGTGGTCCATCACGCT
This sequence comes from Streptomyces sp. NPDC003016, assembly GCF_053591455.1. Taxonomy (NCBI): domain Bacteria; kingdom Bacillati; phylum Actinomycetota; class Actinomycetes; order Kitasatosporales; family Streptomycetaceae; genus Streptomyces; species Streptomyces sp. NPDC003016. The sequence goes on along the minus strand of NZ_JBSFTV010000012.1, from coordinate 45,208 downwards.
GCCGAGGCCCGCGGTCACGCACTTCTGGGAAACGCGCGTGCCTGTGAGAAGGCAGCAGGCCAGGCGCTTGAGGCGCTGGAAGAGGGAGCCCCCGACGAGCGCGGGGGCCCGCACTGGGCCGCCCATGCCGACCGGTCCTACCTGGCAGAGGAACTGGCGCACTGCTACCAGGAGCTGGGTCAAGTCGAAACGGCCGTCCGCTGGGCGCGGGAAGCGCTGCAGGGAACCTCGCCGGCGCGGCCGCGGCGCCGCGCTCTCAGGCTGCTGCTCCTGGCGTCAGTGGAACTGCAGTTGGGGGAGACGGAGCGAAGCTGCGATACCGCGGCGCGGGCCGTGGAGGTGCTGAGCGGACTGCGCTCCGCCCAGTGCACCAGCCGACTCGAAGACTTCTGCGGCAGGCTGGAAGCACTGGGGCTTCCTGAGGCGGCGCGCGACCTGCGCTCATCCGTCCCGGATTGACCATGGTGGTCCTCGGAGGGTGCACGGCCGGGCTGGACTTGCTCGCCGGCACCGCCCCGAGGGACACCGGTCAAGCGTGGCCCGACGACCCGCCGCCGCTGTACCGCCCGCAGCCTCGCACCACTGTGCGGGCAGGGGGCGGATGCGTGCACGGCCGGCCCGCTCGGCCGTGGACTGCCCGCCGTCGTCAGGCTACCCACCGGGCCTTGTCCGGCCTGTTGAGAGCCATGCGTTTGAGCGCCGGAGGCACGTCGAATCGACTGGTGAACGCTTCGATCAGGACGAGGCGGTGAGTGGTGGCCGTGGCGCGGACGAGCGCACGGTCCAACGCGGCCTGCGAACGGACCCTCATGACGAGCGGGTGGGAAACGCCCAGGGCGGACGGCATCCTGGTCCAGCGCCAATGAGCGATGTCGTTGTACTCGGCGCGCAGGCCGTGAGTGATCCGTTCGATCGTGTAGCCATGGTTGTTCACGAGGATCACGATCGGCCTGAGGCGGTGGCGGTCGATGGTGCCCAGTTCCTGCACGGTCAGCTGTGCGGCTCCGTCACCGATGATCAGAACCCCTCGCCGGGAGGGATCGGCCAATTGTGCCCCCAGGAGCGCGGGCAGACTGTAGCCGATGGAGGCCCACATGGGTTGTGCGATGAACCGGGCACCGCGGGGGAAGCGCTGGTCAGCGATACCGAGGAGGGAGGTACCGTCGTCGGCGACGACGGTGTGGCCGGGGCGGACGGCGCTTCCCACTGCTTCCCACAGGTAGGACTGGGTGAGGGGCCGCATGGAACGGCACAGCCGCCGCCTGTGAGCGAGCGCGTTCTGAGAGGCGGTGGCCGCGGAGCGCGCCGAACGGGCTGGTTGGCGCGGTCCGGTGCGGGTGGCGGGGTCCTGAGCTGCCGCGGACCCCCTGACCAGGTCTGCCAGTACGGCCAGTGCGGCAGCCAGCGGTACGTTCGGGAAGGTGACGCCGTCCACCCTCGCGGTGGTGGGCCCGAGGTCAATGCCCGCGTCGGGGTCGAAGCGATGCGTGAACTTGCCGGTGGACATGTCGGCGAGCAGCACCCCGGCGCGGATCAGCAGATCGGCCTTGTCGACGGCCGTGCGCACCCTTTTCGCGCTCATGGCTCCCGCGTACAGGCCGAGAAAGCCGGCGGAGCTCTCGTCGACGACCGTCTTGCCGGCAGCCAGGACGGCGTGGGGCAGGGCTCCCGCTTGCAGCAAGTCGGCCAGTTCGGCTCGGGCTTTGAAACGGTCGACGAGGAAGTCCGCCAGGACCACGACCGTGTCTGCGGCGGCGAGCCGGGTTCCGGCCGCACGGCGGAAGGCTTCGAGGCTGTCGTGGTCGACGGCCCATCCACGGGGAAGGGCAGGCGGCCGATATGACGGGGCGGCGGCCAGCGCGACGTCGCGAGGTACCCGGAGGTAGCCGGGGCGGCTCTCGCGCAGGCAGGTGGTCAGGATCCGGTCGATCTCGCTGACGGCGTTGCCGGGCTGCAGGACGGCATCGGCACAGACCACCTGCCGGTGCGCGCGGGCGAACCGGTCGAAGTCAGCGTCTCCCATACTGTGGTGCACCACCAAGCCGGCGTGCTCGCTGGCCTGTGTCGGCCCGACGACGATGTGCAGGAGCGGGACACGCTCGGCGTAGCTGCCGGCTATCCCGTTGATCGCGCTCAGTTCTCCCACACCGAATGTGGTGAGGACTGCTCCGAACCCCCGGGTGCGGCCGTACCCGTCGGCCGCGTAGGCGGCGCCGAGTTCGCTCGCGGTCCCGATCCACTTCACCTCGGGGTGGGCGAGCACATGGTCGAGAACGGGGAGATTGTAGTCGCCGGCTACACCGAAGAGGTGATCCACCCCCAGGCTGTTCAAGCGGTCCAGCAGGTAGTCGATGACCGTCTTACCGGGTGGGGACGAGCGCGGTTTCATGCGTACCTTCCTTTTGGCAGCCGGCCGCGTCGAGCGCCGGGACATGGGGCGGTAGAGGGCCTTGACGGGCTTGGAACCGGAGCGGTCCCGCGATACGGCCGACGGATGAGCCGGTGGCTGTCGGCACCGTGTGAGACGCGGCATTCACGGGGTGGTGCCACCGTAAACGCCCGTCGGCTCTCGTCGGCAGGCGTACGGGGCGGCATCGGAGGTGTGAAAAGGCACTCGCCTCGTGCACCTGCCCGCGAGGGGTGCAACCAGGTGCGCACATGTCGGGGAGAGCCCCGAAAGACTCCGGTGGAGGGCGTCTCAGCTGGCGCTGGTCACCCGGAGTCCATGGTGCGCGAGGGCCTGGGGAGACGTTCCGTCGGGAGTGACGCGCGGAGGCCCTGATTCTGTCGCATGGCGTGGATGCGCGGCGTTCCTCCGGGCCGTCCGCGGTGTTCCGCTGCCCCGCGTCCACCCTCGTGCCCAGAGATGGGAGATGCTACGTGCCGCCGGTGCGGTGCCGACGCCCCCGGGGACGACCGCTCACGGCACTGCCGCCGGGACACCGTCGACACCACATGAGGCGGTACCGCGCGGTTGTGCGGTGCCGGCCGAAGGCCATCATGTCGGACATGGAAGAGGCATTGTCACGACGCTTGGTGACCGACCGGTTGTGGGAACTGGTCACCCCGTTGGTTCCCCCGTTCACGCCGTGCAGACAGGGTGGCGGAACCGGGCCGCTGGACAGCCGTGCCGTTTTCACCGCAGTGGTGTTCGTGCTGACCAGCCGGTGCGCCTGGCGCCGTCTGCCGTCTTCGTTCGCCGTCTCCCCGGCGACTGCGCACCGTCGCTTCGCCGCGTGGTCGGAGACGGGGCTGTGGGGACGGATCGGGCAGGCGGTATCGGCGCACGAGGGACTCGGCGACGACCGCGAGTGGGCCATGGCGATCGTGGAAGCCGCGATGTCCCGCTGAGGTGCGCCACTGTTGAGAGGCCACCGCGATGGGCGGTGCGGACAGGGTCCCCACCTCACCTGCCGGCGTCTTCGGGCCGTGCGGCGGGTGGGCTCCCCGGACGCCTGCCCAGCTGCACCACCTCGAGCCGGCCCTGCCGGTACTGGTCCTGCACGAGGCGCTTGTCGAGCTTGCCCACCGCGGTCTTCGGTACGGCCCCCACGATCGTCCAGCGTTCGGGCATCATCCACGCGTCGATATGCCGGGTCAGGAAATCACGCAGTTCCTCCAGGCCGGCGCCTCCACCCCGGCGCAGCGACACGGCGGCCAGGGGCCGCTCGCCCCAGCGTTCGTCGGGCACCGCCACCACCACCGCTTCGGATACGGCGGGGTGCTCCATGAGCGTGTTCTCCAGGTGCACGCTGGAGATGAGCTCACCACCGGACTTGATGACGTCCTTGACCCGGTCGGTAAGTGAGAGGAATCCGTCCGCGGACACCTTGCCGACATCACCGGTCCTCAGCCAGCCGTCGGGGGTGAAGCTTTCCGCCGGCCGCAGCAGAGGAGCGTCCACGCCTCCGTGGTAGGCGACGGTGCCATCGGGACCGCGCAGCTGCAGCTCACCCAGCGACACACCATCGTGGGGCACGGCGGCGCCGTCCGAATCGACGAGCCGGTACTGGACCGATGTCGGAAACCGCCCCTGACTGACGCGGTAGGCCCACTCCGCGCCGGCGTCCACCCCGCCAGGAGGCAAGGCCGCGGTCACCGCCCCCAAAGTCTCGGTCATTCCCCACCCGTGCAGGAACTCGATCGAGTGCCGGTCCCGGTAGGCGGCCATCAGGGCGGGCGGGCAGGCGTATCCGCCCACGAACACCCGGCGCAGACTTCCGATGTCGCATTTATGCGCGTCCAGTTCCTCCAGAAGGGAAGCCCAGACCGTCGGCACGGCGGCGCTGAACGTCGGCCGGACCAGCTCTATCATGCGAGCGAGCGAAGAAGCCTGGGAGTACCGCTCGGCCAGCAGCAGATCAGCGCCGGTGAAGAACGCGGCATGGGGAACGCTCCAGCCGTTCACGTGAAACATCGGCGCGACGGGAAAGAGAATTTCCCGCTGGCTGATGTCGTAGTGGCTCGGCGCCACCACCTGCAAGCAGTGCAGGTACATCGACCGGTGGCTGTAGACCACCCCTTTCGGGGCACCGGTGGTACCGGACGTGCAACAGACCGCCGCGGCCGTGTGTTCGTCGAGCTGCTCCTGCCAGGGGTAGTCGAGCGGAAGGCCCGAGATCAGTCCCTCGTAATCGTGTACCTCACCGGTGAACTCGGCCAGCGCCTCGTGGTCACCGGGCCCGGCGACGACGATATGCCGTACGACACCACGGGACAGGTGGCGAAGCACGGGAGCCAAAGCCTCACTCAGGCCGGCATCCACGATGATGACCTCATCACCGGCGTCCTCGGTGGTGTAGGCCAACTGCTGTGCCCCCATGCGGGGATTGAGCGTGTGCAGGACCGAGCCCATGGCGGGCACCGCGAGAAACAGTTCCAGGTGGCGGGTGTTGTTCCACATGAAGGTGCCGATGACACTCTGCCGGCTCGCCGGCCCGGTGCTGACCCGCACCCCGAGCCGGTCCCTGAACGCGTGGGCGAGACGGGCGGCGCGCTCACCGACCTCCGCGTAGCTCCTGCGGTCGAACCCCTCTCCGCTCCACACGGACGCCGTGGAGGTTCCGTGGACCGTGGAGCCGTACCGCAGGACACGGGCGATGGTGAGCGGGGTGCCCGGCATGGTGCTGCGCATAGCGATCCTCCAGTTCGGATGTCGTGCCGAATGGCTCGGCTCGTCAGTGACCGAAGCCGCCTCCAGAAGGTATGTCCGTTCCGGGTGCCTGTCCCCTCGCGGGCCGACTCGCGTGGCTCGCGATCACCTGGGAGAAGGCGCTGCCCACAGGTGCAGGGGGCGAACAGGGGCCTGCTGGTCCGCATCCCTCGACAGGTCCCCGCCCACGGCGGCTCAGCAGCAGGTATGCGCGTACAGCACGTGAACTCCCCCGCCCCGTCGTGATCAGTGTGCGACACCCGACATGAGACAGACATGTGCGAGAGGCACTGGTTGTGTGGGTGCGTTCACGGCCCGCCCCGCCCCCTGTTGTGCGTCCCTCGCCCCCTGCGCAAGCGAGGGCCTTCCGATGGGCCACGGATGCGCCTGCCGACAGGCCGTACGCGCCTCTGCGGTGTCTTCTCCGATGACGAACACAGCAGTCGCAGGGCTCACTTCACATGCGCTCCAGGCAGCTGCCGGAGATCGCGTGAGCCCGACCGCATCGTCGAAGGCGCGGTCTCAGCCCCTCAACATCAATATCCTTTTCTGACGTGGGCAGCCGGGGTGGGCAGCATCCGGTGACAAAAAGGCTCAATGCGGTTCTCCGCATTGAGGCTGGTGGGAAAAGAACTGCTGCGTGATGTGGCTGTACGCGCGGGGGGCAGAGTCGCCTCCCTTGGACCGGCCGCTTTGGGCCGCGTGAAAAACCTGCCCCTTTCAGGATCAAGCAGCACTGGAAATCCATATCCGGCCAGGTCACGTGGCAGTGGCCGCACATCTCCGCCGACGGGGGACGACAGTGACGCACGCGCCTCAGCAGATCATCGAACGCACGTCCCTATAGTGTGTTCCGTGGGTACTTCCCGCAGTTCCCGTGCGACCGAAGGGGAGTCGGAGAGGCATCACGGTGACGGCCCTCGACTCGCCCTCAAAGAGCGAAAGGGGTCTTTCCTTGCCTGCCACCGAGTTCATCGACAAGGTCGGCATCAACATACCCGACCATCTCAGCGCCAACGAGTTCCTCTCCCTCGCCCGCGAGGGCATGATCGGGGACAAGCACCTTCGAAATTTCGCACTCGCGGAGTTCCAGTCACAGGAAGCCGAATTGGCGGCCTACGGACTGCTGCTCTCCCGGTATCCCCACGAAGTGCCGGGGGGCTTCTTCTCCTTCCTGACGCATGAGCTGATGGAGGCGCGCCACCGGATGGTGCGTGGGCTTGCCCCCGCCCTCGGCATGTCGCCCGACGACATGCGACGGGCGCCCCGGCTCGAGCCGGTACGACAGTTCACCGAGTTGCTCGCTTGGATCGGGCTGCACGCGGGGGCGGCGGAGGCGGCTCTGTTCGCGCGTACCGACTTCACACTCTGGTGCAACAGCTGCGCGGTTCTCGCCGATGTGCTGAGCGAAGCGGAGCAGGTGCCTGAAGAGGCCGTGGACTACATGAACGCCTACCGGGAGAACCCGCCAGAAGTGGCCGACGGGGTACTCGAAGTAATCGAGTATGCCCGGACTCACCATGAACCCGATGAATGGATCACTCGGAGCGCGGTACGGGTGGACCCCTCGCATCGCGCCTGGTGGCGGGCGGTCGCTACGGTCGGCTGAGATACCCGCAGGTCATGCGTCAGCGCGCCGTCGTCCCAGCAGAGCGGATCTGACGTCCGGTTCGAGGCGATCCCGTGCGGACAGGCGTCCTGTGGCGCGTCTTCAGCGCCGGGTCGACACCTGCTCGGGTGGTCCCGGATCGCTTGTGCCGACAAGAACTCGTATCGCTGTCGACCTCGTCCCGCTTCAGCGGACGCGCCCGGCGAGGCGGCTGCCCCTGTGCCGGCGGACCGGGGCCGAACCGGCAGAAGCCCGGCTCCAGCGCTCGTCAGCCCCCGAAGTTCCGCGAAACTCGCTACCTCGAACGTCAGGCGGACGCGTGCGGAAGCGACCACCTCGAGCGTGAACGGCCCGCCGAGGCCGGCAGGCAACCGGGGCGGAGTGCGAGGCGCGTCGTAGAGCACCCGTCCACGAGCCCGGCAACCCCGCCACACACCATGGAGTCAGCGATGAGCAAAGGTGTGGCCCCACCCGCCACAGACCTCCAAGTCGACTATCCCTTCGATTACGCCGCCCATGTTGCCGGCGGCCGCCGTATGGGCCGCCTGCCCGAGCACATCGAAGGAGCGCGCATAGCCGTCATCGGAGCTGGCGGCAGCGGCCTGGCCGCCGCCTACGAACTGCTGCGGGCCGGTTGCCGGCCCGTGGTGTACGAGGCCGAGCGGAGCGCGGACGGGCCGGGCGGACGGCGACTGGGCGGCCGTATGTACAGCCGACGCCTGGACGAGGCCGACAGCGCCATCGTGGAACTGGGCTGCCTGCGCTTCCCCGACTCCGCCCGGCTGCTCCACCAATACGCGCACACGTTCGGAGTTCGGTTCGAGCCGTTCCGTGACAATTACGCCACCGGAATCACCCCCCGGACCACACTGGACATCGATGGCCGGCAGTACCCCGCTCGCGCCATCGAGGACCTCTACGACCTGCACGACGACTTCCGCGACGCACACACACGCTGGCGCAAGGCACTGACCCGCATTGGTTTCTTCCAGCTCCAGCGGGACGCTGCCGCCCAGGATCTGGCCGAACTGCGCCGACGCTGGCACCAGATACTCGTTCGCTTCGAACCGTGGTCGTTCTACCGGTTCCTGCGTGACCCCGAAGGAGCGGGCCTGTCGCACCATCAGGCGCGACTGCTCGGCACGGCGGGACTGGGACCCACCGTCTGGGACTCCTTCTTCGATCTCAGCATGGCCGAGATCCTGCGCATGCTGCTCTGCACCGAGGGAAGCACCATGCTCTACGCTTCCGACGGCATCAGCACGCTCGCCGAAGGGTTCTGGACCCACGGCACTACGGATCCCCAGGGGCGAGCGCGCAGTCTGGAAGCGGTGAACGAAGGTGCCCTGCGCCCCGCGGTGACCGCGCTGGACGTAGAGCCGGACGCCACTCGGGGCGTGGTGGTGCACAGCGAGGACGGGCGTAGCGAACGGTTCGCCGCTGCCATCTTCACCCCACAGCTACGACTGCTGGAAACGAGTGTCAGGGTCCAGACCACCGCCGGCACGTCCGCGTTCGGACCCCGCATCTGGCGCGCCATCCGCCGACTCCACTACTGGCAGTCCGCCAAGACCGCACTCGTCACGCACCATCCGTTCTGGGAGAAGACATCCATGGACGGAGTCACCCTGACCGATCGGCTGCCACGCGCCGCATACACCATCGACTACGGGCCCGCCAAAGGGCCAGGCGGCCGCCGCGCCGTGTGCGATCTGAGCTTCACCTGGGCCCAGGATGCGATGAAGATCGCTCCCTCCGACCTGGAAGAGCGAGTCGCCCTCCTCGTACGCGACCTCGCGGACATCCATCCGGAGATCGCCGATGAACTGCACACTCAGGCCCGGACGGGCCAGGCGGTCACCGTATCCTGGGAGAACGAGGAGCACTTCAGGGGTCTGAGCCGGTGGTCGTGGCCGGGTGACTACCACTATCAGCGAGACCTGTTCGCGCACTTCATGAAGGACTTCGGGGGCACGCCGGCCGTACCGGGCGAGCCGCCGAGCGCCTTGTTCCTGGCCGGTGACGACACATCGTGGTCCCCTGGGTGGCTCAACTACGCTCTCGCCTCGGGTCTCAACGCGGCCTGGGGCGTCCTGCGACACCTCGGCGCCCACCCCGAACCCGGTAACCCCGGCCCTGGTGACGTGTGGAACGACCCCCGCTACTTCCCGCCCACAGTGCCGTGACGGTCGCACGCTGCACGGGCCCTCGCACCACGGCGTCATCTGCCCACTCCACACGTCCTCACGCAGAACACGCCCCTCCCAGACAGCAGAGGTGTCCATGCACCCCCCTTCCGGCCGAGACCTTCTGCTCCGACCCGACCGCGTGTGGGACGCAGTCGGCGACGGGCCGGTCGACGGCGTATCCGTTCTCGTACGCGGCGGCCGCATTGCCGCAGTCGGGCCGGGCCTGCGCCCTGATCCGGACGCGGACATCGTGTACATGCCCGGATGCACGCTTCTACCGGGGTTCATCGACTGCCACGTCCACCTCCTCGACGAAAACGCGGAGACCGGGCCATCCGCGTACCAGACACTCACTGCCGTGCCCGTCCTGCGCACCCTCCTGCGCAACGGTTTCACCACCGTCCGGGACCTGGGAAGCGCCCACCTCCCCCTCAACGTGTCGCTGCGCAAGGCGGTGGAGGGCGGTCTGATAGAGGGACCACGCATCGTCGCGGCTCCGAACATCCTGTCCCCCCGCGGCGGTCACGGGGACAAAGAACCCGACATCGCCCAGCGGTACGGCGCGCAGATCGGTACCCTCGCCGATGGCGTCGAGGAACTGCGCCGCGCGGTACGCGAGCAGTCCCGGGCAGGGGCGGACTGGATCAAGTTCGCCGGCGGCGGAGGCTTCTCTTCGGCAGTGGACAGTCCGACGGCTACGCTCTACTCACGCGTGGAAATGCATACGATCGTCGCAACGGCGGACGATCTGGGGTTACCGTGTGCGGCGCACGTGTTCAGCGATCGGGCTGTGCTGCGAGCTGTCGCCGCGGGGGTGCGCAGTGTGGAACACGGCAGCCTGGCCACCGAGGAGACGTACGCGGTGCTGGAGCAGGCGGGCACGTTCCTGGTTCCCACGCAGTACGCCCAAACGTACTTCCTCGACCGGCTTGACGATGACGACTTCTGGGGCAGCGGTGCGGCTGCCACCCGCCACAGCTACCGGGAACACGCGGAACGGCTGCGCGAAGGCCTCGAAAGACCTGCCCGCACGGGTGTCAGAACCGCCTTCGGCACCGACGCCGGTATGTTCCCCCACGAAGAGAACTGGCGTGAGTTCCCGACCCTGCTCGCCCATGGATACACACCGCTACGAGCCTTGCGGGCCGCAACCAGCACCGCGGCCCAACTGCTGCAGCGCTCCGACCTGGGCACGATCACTCCGGACGCGACCGCTGACCTGGTCGCAGTCGAGGGCGACCCCTTTCAGGACATCACCGCCACCGGCCGCCCCCGCTATGTCATGCAGGGAGGCCGTCTGATCACGGGGCAGGCGAGCGGATGACGCATGAGAGGCCGGTGCGGCCGGCCATCAGCAGGGCTGCTCGGGTTCTCCCGCCCGCGAACGCCGGCTGGCTTCATTCCGGTTCATTCCGGCGCCGTCCACCCGTACCCACCGCCGTCTCCACGATCACACGGTGGCTCAGCAGAGGACGGGTACTCACGCTTGCCACTTCCGCCGTCACGACGAGTCGCTGCTGGGCGTCGGCTCTGTCGCGCAGGGAGAGGGACATCGCCACGGTGTGGAGTTCGCCGTCGCAGATGGCGGTGAAACCGGCACCCCGTAGGCCGGATCCTCCTCGAACAAGAAGCCCTCCGAAGCCAGTACCCAGCATGCCGACGCATCGGTAGGTGAGCACGACCTTGACGACAGGCGGTTCTCCCCGCCAGGTCACTGTCGTCACGTAAATACCCAGGGGGAGTGCGGACTTCGTGTCGGCTGGACCAAGAATGGTGACGGTCGAGATCATCACTATGAAGAGCATCGCCGCCGTGCGGAGAGCGCGGATAGGAAACCCCCTCGCATGGTCTGCAGGTCTTCCGTAGTCGCGGGGTGCTCGAACCGGGGAAGGAGGGCTATGGAGTCGGCGCGAGGCGGGTGCGCGGTGTGTGCTGCGGTGTTGCCGGGGAAGGGAACGCGACGGACGAAGACGCAGGTGGGCGGATGACGGAGGGCCGGCAGGCTGGTGCAGTGAGGCGGCAGTCGGCGGACGAAGGAGGGGGCGTCCCGGAGGAGTCGGCGGAGGGTGGTGTCGCGGGGGGTGTGGGCACCACGGTTGGGAAGGTCGGGCAGGGCAGTGGCGCGGTAGCGGCGGTGGGCAGCGGCTGGGGTGTGGCTGTGGTGGAGTGGAGGGTCGTGGTGGGCGGGACAGGATGAGCGGTGGCGGCGGAAGCGGAGTGGGCGGCGGGGGACGTGACGGGCGCCGTAGGGAGGTCGGGCTCGCGTATGTGCGGGGAAGGGAGACCGGTCGGCGGCTTGACAAGGACTTCGAGGGTCGTCGGCCCCGGGACTGGAGCGGACCCCGGCGCAGATGGGGAAACGACGCAGCCGGTGATGAGGAACAAGCCTGCCCATAACAGGGGGTGCACCGTCTTCGTCTGGTGGGGGATGCGCATGCGGGACTCCTCGGGGCGCGGGAGGGCGAGTCAAAAACCTGAAAGAGTCTGAATGAGAACGGTCAAGGAATTGAAGAAGGCCTGCATCGCTCGCCAGATGGTGAGGACGGTGCGAGCGAATTCAACCGGCGCGGTGGCGATGATGAACAGTGTGATGACGAGGACGAGATAGAAGAGGAGGCTGCGGGGTCGGCTCAGCACGATGACTCTTCCTTCCGTACGGGTCCGCAGGTATCCCGCTACCTTGGCGGGGCCCCTGATGCGGGCGGTTGCCGGGTGAAGGCCAGTGAGACGACACCGTGCGCGTCGCCGACCGGGAACGGATAGTCAGGGGGCGCACGGCAGAGAGGGCGTGTCGTCACTTCGGACTCACTGTCGGCCTCAAGCCAGGCGTTAGTGGTCGCCGCGAAATCACTCGATACGCACGCCCACCTGGCGGTGGAATTCTGCGGGCTTCGCCTCGGACGGCCTGTGGTGGCAGCGGAGGGGGAGCCAGGCGTGGTTTTGGCCTGCGGAAGCGAATCTAGAGGGGGGCAGGGCCTGCCGGTAGGCGCGTTCGCGGGGTGTGGCGCCGAACTGCTGCCAGGGGGGCACTCGGCGCACGGCAGGAGTGCGCATCCGACTGTCGTTTCGCAGGGAGTGCTTGCGGCGCGGGGTGGGGTGTGATGGTGAAGCTGATCCCCGGGAGTAGACACCGGGTTTCATGCGACGAGTGACAGCGTAGGTGACGTGATCAGCTGCTGTTCGAACTCGGCTGGCGTGAGGTAGCCGAGTGCGGAGTGCCGACGGTGCCGGTTGTAGTACGACAGCCAGCGGAACGGCGCTGTCACGTCGGTTGACCGGATGGAATGATCCAATGGGTGCTGAAGCGAGGCATTGCTATCCGAATCGGGAGCCATGAGCTCTCTCGACAGGCCGCGGGGCTTGCTTCAGGCGGCACAGGCACGAGGTCTTCCTGTTGTCCGGGTGTTCAACCCTTGCCACAGACGATCCGTGTCTGTGCCTCGTCAGCCACAGCCTGCACATTCAGGTGCAACTGCCGGACTTCCCTCCTTCCTGGACAACTGCTTCCGGTTCTCTGGTCGTGGCCTGAGCCGACCGTGTGGATCACCTCTCCAAAGCCATGAGCGTCCAGCTCTGCCGAAGACCGAGGGCCATGCGGCCAGCTGGGGTTGTGAACGGCTAAGGCTTGTCCCGTACCACCTGACCGCAGTTGAGATTTCTTCGGCATGCCTGCCTCCACGACCTGCTTCTCGAAGCTGAGGTTCTGCAGGTAGTGGCGGCTGCGGTCGGGCAGAGGGCGGATGCGGATCAGCTCAGGGCTCGAACGAGTCCTTCGTGCTGGGCCTCCGAGAGCGTTTGACACCACTGCATGCCAAGAGCTCGGTCCCGGTGGCGTCGAAGTGCAGAGTGAAGAACCAGAGCCGGTCCGGTGCGTCGATGGTCCCGGTACGCAGTTGCTCGCCGCTGTGCCGTGCGAGGATCTCAACGGTCTCGTCGAGGCCGATGATCTCTTGCAGGCCGCGCTTCAACGACCGTTTCAACCTCGTTGCGGCGATGCCGGCGACCATCCACTGGGGCGCCTCCCTGTCCCAGACCTTTACCTCGGCGCCGGCGGCGATGGCCTCGCGTGCTGGCTTGCACGCGCTCGTCTGGTCGGTGAGCATCGTGGCGATGTCGGGGTGCCATGGGTGCTCGTCTTCGGTGGCCATGCGGTGACTGTAGAGACTGAACGTGGGCGTTGCTACAGGATGCGGCGTGGCCGGCGCTGGGCGGGGGGACAGAGGATCGCGATGTTGTGCCGGGCATCATGGGCTTTCTCCCGTCCCTCCTCTGTCGGAAGTTGCGGGGAAGGCGGCGGCCGAAAGTTGGGCGCGGTTCCCTGTTTGGGGCGAAAGTCATTCGGACAGATGTCCATTCAGGCCTGATATTAATGGGAAACTCTTGGATTTCCGCTGCACGACGCCTCGACCTGCGGTGATGCTGCGCGTCTGCCTGAATCGATTGAGTTTCCCATCAACAGATCACGAATCCCTCGTACCGACGGTACGGCTCATGCCTAAAGGCGTGAGTGAGGGGGCCGAGCCGGACGGGGTGGGCGTGGTGACTGAGGTAGGCGAAGAGGGGACAGGGGTCGCGCCGGTGTCGCGCGGAACGTCCGATCGAAGCGACCCCCTGGAAGACGGATCAACACTGGGCGTGGAGGAGGAGTTCCTGCTCGTCGACCAGGTGAGCCGCTGCCCGGCCGGCAGGGGCGGCCCGGTGGTCAGGGCGGGCAGGGAGAGGCTGGGGGCTGACCACGTTGAGGCGGAGATCTCGCTGACAATGGTGGAGACGGTCAGCGCGGTCTGCATGGACGGCCGTGAACTGACGCATGAGGTGACGCGACTGCGGCAGGGTGCGGCCCGAGAGGCGGCCCGCCGGGGATGCCTCCTCCTCGCGACGGGCACCGCGCCGCTCGGCGAGGCGGGGCCGCCGCCGATCCTCGACAAACCGCGCTATCACGCGATCGAGCGGCAGTTCGGGTCCCTTACAAGGGAACAGGCGGTCTGCTCCTGCCACGTACACGTCGGAGTGACACAGAGGGAGGAGGCCGTACGGGTGGTCAACCACCTGCGGCCGTGGCTGCCGGCCCTGCTGGCGGTCAGCGCCAACTCGCCGTTCTGGCACGGCAGCGACACCGGGTACGCGTCTTGGCGGTCCATGGTGTGGGGGCGGTGGCCCACCGCCGGGCCCCCTCCATACCTGGAGTCGGCGGCGCACTACGAGGCGTTGGTGTCCTCGCTGGTGGCGAGCGGGGCGGCGCTCGATCCGGCGATGCTCTACTGGTACGTGCGGCCCTCGCGGCATGTACCCACCGTTGAGGTACGGGTGGCCGACGTGATGCCCACCGTCGCGGACACGGTCGCGTTCGCCCTGCTGGTACGGGCGCTCGTGCGGAAGGCCCTGGCGGATGTGCGGCGCGGGCGGGAGGCTCCCCGGACCTGCCAGGCGCTGCTGGCCGCCGGATGCTGGCAGGCCGCCCGTGGAGGACTGCGGGGAGAGCTGCTCGACCTGGCACCGAGCGCCGTCGGAAGTGTTCTGCCGGCGGCACGGAGACTGGCCGAACTGCGGGAAGTGACCGCGCCCTGGCACACCGACGCGCGGGAGCGCACTTTCGTCCGCGACTGGCTCGACAACGCCTCGGTCCAGGGCACCGGGGCCGACCGGCAGCGTGCCGTACGTGCCCGGTCCAGCGGTCTGGAGGCAGTCGTCGACTTCTTCGCGGTGTCCGTGGAGGGCCCGGGACACTGAGGGGCCGGACGGCCTCCTGCCGCCGCCCGGGCAGGGCAGTGGAGGACACGGTGCGGTGAAGCACGCGGCCCCACATCCGCGTCCCCTTCGCCGACCACCTCCGCAACGCGGTCAGCCAGGCCGGGCACATCGCCGACCAGATCCACGCCTCACCACCCGCCTGACGTCCAGCCGTCTGCGTCCCGGTAGCCAGTGGTCTTCAGCGACGTAGCGCTGCATCATGCCGTTGCCGTGGGTGACGCGGCCCAGCGGGAGAGTACGGCCCGGCTTTCCGTGCCCAGGCGGCCCAGGCGTTCGCTGGACTCGATGCTTTTGCGGGCGATGCGGACGCCGATGCGTTTGCCTTGTAGCCGTTTCCGCAGGTCGGGGATGTCGTAGGCTTTGTCGGCGTGCCGGCGCTTGGGTTTGAAGTGCCGGTCGCGCTGGGCGTCGTGTCTCGTTTGGTGACCGGTGACCATCGGCAGTCCGTTCGCGTCCGGCAGGACGTGCGTCTTGGAACCCGGCTTGCGCCGGTCCACGGGGCCCGGACCGGTGAGTTCGCCCCCTTTTGGCCCGGACGTGGGAGGAATCCAGGACGGCTCGGGAGAGGTCGAGCAGGCCGGCGTCGTCCAGGCGGTGCAGGATCTCCTCGTGCAGCCGGCCCCCACACACCGGCCCTCGACCAGATCAGGAAGCGTCGGTGGGCCGTCGACTTCGATATCTCGAAACAGGGTGGCAACGCCCGCCAGGTGCGCCCGCTGACCAGCACATAAATGATGGCCGCGAACAGCGTCTCATCAGGCGTGTCCTGCGTCCCGCCACCCTGCGGCCGCACCTTCGACGGGCACAACTGACATGTGCGGTTTCGGACCGCTTCGGTGTGTGGGCGCGGGGCCATTAGAAGGTGCGTGCGGCCACCTTCACCCGCTCCGTCGTCTTCAGCGCGGCGCGCAGTGCGTCGGCCGGCAGTGGTGCTGCGGGGGCCTGCAGCATGTTCTCTGCGGGGGTGTTGGGGTCAGCGAGGTAGATCCGGGTGTAGGCACCGGACTCGGGCTCGAAGCGCCAGCTTTCGTTGAGGGTTCCGGTGTCGAGGGCGTCGAAGCCGAGTTGGCCGATCAGCTGCGCTGCGTGCGCCTTCGCGGCGGGATCGTTGCCGGCGATGGGCAGGGCGGTGCGGTCCGAGGCCCCGGCGGGCCGGGCCAGCTGGGGGATGTGGTGGGCGAGGATGTTGTTGAAGGCTTTCACCAGCAGTGCGCCGGGCAGCCACCGCTGGGCGAGTTCGGTCGTGGTCATCTCTTCGGAGTCGAGTTCGACGATCCGGCCGTCGCGGTAGGGGTAGTAGTTGCCGGTGTCCACCACGACCCGCTCCCGCAGCAGCGAGGCGGGCAGGTGGGAGTACGCGGTGAGCGGGATGCTGAGAAGCGTTGTCTGTCCGGCGTCGGCGGCCTGTTCCACGGTGCCGGCGGTAGCCCGTGGTCCGAGTGATTCCCAGAGTCGCCATCGCTGTTCCGCCTTCTGCTGGGTGTGGCCGCCCGGATTCGGTCCGGGCGGGTTGGTGGTGGGAGTACGGCTGCTCGCTGCTGTGTGGATCAGGCTGGCGGCGGTGCGGTCGAAACTCCTGGTGTGGGATGGAGTCAATGTTTGCAACGGTATCCCAAGGTGGTACTGAGTTCCACTTAGGGTCTGTGTACACTTTTGGTATGGCTGACCCAGGAATGACTTCATCCACCCCCGGCACCGCACCGTCAGGGCGTTCCTCGCTGCGCGAGCGGACGCGTGCCGCGATGCGCGCCGAGGTCAGCGATGTCGCCTTCCGGTTCTTCGCCGAGCGAGGATTCGAGAACACGACCGTGGAACAGATCGCCGCCGCGGCCGGCCTGTCGCGCACCACGTTCTTCCGGTACTTCGGCAGCAAGGAGGAACTCGTGCTCGGCAGGGTGAGCGAGTTCGGCCGTCAGGTCGCCGACGCCCTCGCGGCCCGCCCTGCCAAGGAAGAGCCCTGGGAAGCGTTGCGCCGCGCTTTCGACGTGATCGCCGAGCCCCGAGCCGGGGAGCCCGGCCCCCCGATGGACATGATCCGGCTGCTCAGCGATGCCTGCGCGTTGATGACGCGGCACTGGGAGAAGACGCAGGGCTGGCAGAGCATGCTGGCACCGGAGATCTCCCGCCGGCTCGGCGGACCGGATCCCGCTGTCGACATGCGGGCCAACGCGCTCGCGGCGGCCGCGATCTCCTGCCTGGACGCGGCCACCGACGCTTGGACCGCAGGCGGCGGGACCGCCCCCCTGTCGGACCTCGTGGACCAGGCGATGGGCCTTCTGCGCGAATCGGGCGACGCCTCCGGATAACCCGCCGCACGACGGGACGCTCACGGAAAGCCGGGGCCGGTCGGCGAGTGCAAGTTTTCCCTTGCCAACGAAAGCGGGCGGACCCGTCCGCACCGCCACTCGTTACCGAGCTTGAAGGCGGGTTGCCATAGGGGCTGACGGTTGGTGATCGTTGCGGTGTGCCGGAAGTATGAGGTATCCGCAGGGTGGGGTCTGACCGCGGAGAGGCAAGTGTTCCGTGGGCGGGTCCGGATGCCAAGCGGCCGGTATGTTCGCCGACGGGCGGGGCGGCACGGACGTCGCCAAGGAGTTACGGGTCAGCGTCCGGTCGGTTCAGCGGTGGCGGCTTATCGGGCAGCACTGACCGGACTGGTGCGGCCTGATCGGCCTTCAGGTGCCCTCTTGGATTCCGGCCTTGGGGAACATCGGTACAGGTGTTGGCCGGAACGAGGACGACCGTCGGCTTCCTCCACGGTCGGAGCTGAATCAGCTCGGCCAGTGACTACCTCACTCGAGGGGACACGATCGGAGGGCCACCGACTTCCCTCGCCACGCCCTGGACGCCCCGCCCGGGTTGCCCGGACTTCCGGCTACTGCGGCAGGTGAGGTGACGCGCCAGACGGCACGGTCACGTCGCCTCTCCGCCCTGCGTGGTCAGGGCGTGCGGTGCTCGCCGAGCGGGCTCCCGAGCGAACCGTTCAGGCGTACCCGTAGTGGTTCCCCGTATAGGTGTGGCCGGACCGTTTCAGCACCTCTCGGCCGCAGTTCGCGCAGTCCACCGGTCGGCCACCATCGCTCCCGGTGATAGTGAGACATCCGCCGCTGCGGCCGATCAGCACGTCGCGGAGCTCACTCAGCTGATGCTGCTCCCGCTCGATCGCGGTCTTTACGAAGTCCAGGAAGGTGATGTGTCGATTGCAGTGCGAGCAGTAAAGATCGGCGACGTGGAACGGCCCTTCGAGTGCGTCCCAAGAGATATCGAGGTAGGCGGCCAGCTCCGTCGTCTCTGCCTCGTCCATCGGCCGGAGGTGCGGCGTCGATGCATGGGCGATTCTGGGCAGCACGTCTGCTGCCACCCGGTATGTCGTGGTCTTCTCAGGCCTATGGTCGAGAAGGTGTTGCACTTGCTCGTAGCTGAGTTTCATTGGCAAGCCTTCCGTTGGCGTAACCGCGGGGAAAGAGGAAGAGGGGAGCAGCGTCTAGGGTTGCCGCATTTTTTCACCTTTTACACCTTTTGTGGTGTACCCGGCCCCGCAGTCCCGCTGTGCCGTCAACAGATGCGCAATGAGCGCGGATCGAGTCGTTTCCCCCGGGCCGGACACCGGCAGCGGATGCACGTCCCGAACAGGCACCCGCGTTCACGCCTCTCGACCGCCTACACCACTCGGCGGGACACCATCCCCGGCGGCAGCCGTGGCCCGGTCAACGGCAACCCTGTTCCGCGCGCCTGAATATCCGAATGTGGCGGTACTGGCGAAGAAGACCAAGAAGGCCGGCTACATCGAGCACTGCAAGGCGACCCGTGTCGACGAGGACGGCGAGGTCACCTCGGAGCTGACCGGGCAGGGCAGTACGTGGATGGAGCTGGACGCCGCTCTGCACCGCGCGACCGGCGTCGGCGCCGCCGCCGTCACCACCTGGCTCACCACCCGCCGCCGTCACCACCTGGCTCACCACCCGCCGGTGAGCCACACCCGCCTGGAACGCGTCCACGCCCAGGTCGGCATCGTCCCCCTGGCCCTCCAGCAGACCCAGGACGGCCTCACCGCCGCCGACGTCGACCAGGAGGAGCTCGCCGCGATCCTGCGCGAGTCGGTTGTCGCGCAGAAGTGCCCACAGGGCGCTGGCCCCACGGCGGGCGAGGGCGATGACGGCCTGGAGGTGTTTGCCGCCCTGGCCACGTTTCTTCAGGTGGAAGTCCCGGTTCGGCCCCTCGCGGATGATGCTGGTCTGCGCGGACATGTAGAACACCCGCCGCAGGCGGCGGCTGCAACGCTTGGGGCGATGCAGATTGCCGGTCCGACGGCCGGAGTCACGCGGGACGGGCACCAGCCCGGCCGCCGAGGTCAGATGGCCGGCATCGGCATAGGTGGCCAGGTCGCCCGCGGCGACGATGAATTCGGCGCCGCGTATCGGGCCCATGCCGGGCAGCGACTCGATGATCTCGGCCTGCGGATGACTGCGGAAAATCTCGCGGATCTGCTTGTCGATCCGCTTGAGGCGGTCGTCCAGCGCGAGGATCTGAGCTGCCAGATCAGCCACGATCTGCTCGACGGCGTTCTCGCCGGGCAGCGCGATCTGCTGGGCCTGGGCGGCTCCCAGCGCGGTCGCTGCGGCGGTGTCGGCGCCGCGCACGCTGCGATGGGCCAGGGACGCCTGGCGGCCGGCGCCGGACCAACTCGGTGGTGGTCGGCGAGCGCAGTGCTTCGCGTACCGCAGCGGGCGCGGTGATGATCAATGACTTGATCCGGCTGATGGTCTGGGTGCGGGCCTTGACGGCGCTGGCGCGTACCACGCGCAGCCCGCGGATTGCCTCGACCGAGCCGTCGCGGTGCTTCGGGGTGCCCTTGGTGCGGCCGGAGAGTGCTGCGGTGGCGGTGGCGTAGGCGTCGACGGAGTCAGATTTTCCTGCCGCGCGGCGAGCTCGACGATCGGGCGCTTGGCCCAGGTTCGTACCATGTTGATCACACTGGCGGTGACCTTCCCGGTCGCCATGGCCGTCTTCATCGCGGCAGCCCGTCCGCCCGGCCGGCGCCTCCTTCCGTGCCGCGCCGCCAAGCCTGTGGGAGCTCTGCCGGCGCTGGTCGTCACCAGGTCTACGCCTTGGCTGTGGTCGTCGGCTGGGAGGTGTGCGCCGCGGCGAACAGGAACAGTCCGCAAGCCCCCACGAGCAGCCATCCCGTGTGGGACGCACGAGCGAGACCGGTGGGGCCGACGCCCGTGACGAGGGCTCCGGCGACGGCGACGCCCACCGCCGAGCCGATCTGGCGAGCGGTCGAGGTGATCGCTCCGGCTACGCCGGCCCGGGACGGAGGCAGTCCGCCGACTGCGGTGTTGGTGAGAGGTGCGTTGGCGAATCCGAATCCGATCCCGATGAGCAGGTAGGCGAGCAGGAGCAGCAGCACGTTCGTGTCCTGGCCGAGGTTTACCAAGCTCAGGCCGCCGGCGGTGATGAACCCACCCGCGAGCAGGAGCGGACGTCGCGGTCCCAGGCGTCCCACCAGGATGCCGGACCAGGGCGCGCACAGGATGGCCCCGAGCGCCATGGGCAGGGTCGCCGTGCCTGCGGCGAGCGGGCTCCAGCCGCGTCCGTGCTGGAGGTAGAACGTGGTGAGCAGCAGGCTCACGTTGAGTGCGACGAACACCGCCATCGCTCCCAAGACCGCCGTGACGAAGGGTGGCCGCCGGAAAAGCCCGAGGTCCATCAAGGGTTCCCGCCGGCGGAGTTCGACCCGGACGAACGCGGAGGCGGCGACCGCGATCAGGGCGTAACCGATCAGCGCCGTGGGTGAGGCCCAGCCGATGTGGGGCCCTTCGATGAGGACACCGACGGAGAGGAACAGGGCCGCGGTGAGAAGCACCTGGCCGGGCAGGTCGAGCCGCCGGGCGCGCGCCGCTCGGGACTCCGGTACGAACACGGCGACCAGGACAAGGGCGGCGACGACGACCGGTGCGTTGATCCAGAACACCGACCGCCAACCGAACGCGGCGATGAGCGCCCCGCCGATGACCGGCCCTGCCGCCATGCTGAGCCCGAAGACCGACGCCCAGATGCCGATCGCCCGGGCCCGCTCCCGTGGGTCGGGCATCGTGTTCACGACGATGGCCAGGGCCACGGGGCTCAGCATCGAGGCCCCGATCCCTTGGACGGCCCGCGCCGCGACGAGCAGGCCGGGCGACGGAGCCAGCGCACAGGCCAGTGAGGCGATGCCGAAAAGAACCAGTCCGCACTGGAAGACCCGGCGCCGTCCGAAGCGGTCCGCGAGCGCGCCGGACACGATGAGGAGGCTGGCCAGGACCACGGTATAGGCGTCGACGATCCATTCGAGACCGCGGGTGCCCACGCCCAGACCGCGCCCGATCTCGGGCAGACCCACGTTGACGATGGTGGTGTCCACACCCACCAGGAACATGCTCAGGGCGCAGACGGTGAGTACCGTCCAGCGCCGGCGCGTACTGAGCGCGAGTGGTGGGGCGGCCAGGGATGTGGCGGTCACGGGAGTTCCCCTTCGGTTGTGCCGGGATGATCTGCCTGCTCATGCTCCGTTCTGCGGGGAGTCGAGGCCCAGAGACTTTGCGAAGACTGCAAAATGGCTCCTATGGATGTGGAACTCTCGGAAATCCTCGACGGCATCGGGCCGCGGTTGCGTGAACTGCGCCGCGACCGCGGGCTCACCCTGGAGGTGCTCGCGGACGGCACCGGGATCTCGGTGAGCACGCTGTCGCGTCTGGAATCCGGCCGACGGCGCCCGACCCTCGACCTGCTCATCCCGCTCGCGCGGATCCACCGCGTCGCACTGGACCAGCTCGTGGCGGCCCCAGCCACCGGTGACCCGCGTGTTCACCTCAAGCCCCGCAGCCAGGGACGCGGGAGTGTCCTCGTACCGCTGACGCAGTATCCCGGCCGAGTCCAGGTTTTCAAGCAGGTACTCGCACACCGCGAACCGAAGCTCGTCACCCACCGCGGCTACGAATGGCTGTATGTGCTCGCCGGCGAACTCCGCCTCATCCTCGGGGAGCGGGAGGCCACTCTCCGACCGGGCGAGGTGGCCGAGTTCGACACCACAGAACCCCACTGGTTCGGCCCCGCAGGCACGGACGCCGTGGAGATCCTGCACATGTTCGGCCCGCACGGCGACCAAGCCGTCGTCCGCACCGGTCCGTAGGCGGTCACCGGTGGAGCCGGCCGCTTCGATCTGGTTGCGGGCGCGGGTGTGGTTCGGCGTGGAGGTTCATGTCGGGGCGGCCCGAACCGGGTCCTGGCTGCCACCGCTTCCGCCCGGCCGGGCCCGGACGAGACCCAGGCGGTTGGCCGATGACCCATGGCGGTAACGGGCTTCCTGCGGCCGCCGCCGGCCGGGGAGCTGCACAGGATCGGCCGACGGCAGGCAGCGACCCTGCGCTCGTGCGGGGCGTCTGCGGTCGAGCAACCGCGGCACCGAAGGATTGCGCACGCCCGGCCGACGGAGCGAGTGCGCATCGAGCCTGGATTCCGGTGTTTCCGCAGGAAGCGGTACGCACGAAGGCGTGGAGCCTGCACTCGCCGGGCATGGCCTCTTTGGTTCGCCTTCACGTCCTCACCGCCGAACCGTAGCCCGCCCGCCCGCCCGTCTGCCGGCCTTCGGCCCGGGGGTTGTCAGTGGTGTCCGTGAGGGTGGGGTGGTGCCCGGGCGTGCCCATCCCCTCGAAGCCGATGCTGCCGCCGGGCACGGCCAACCCCGCCCGGCGGGCCCGGCATCCGCCTGGCCCGCCGGCCGGAGGGGCTCGCCCGGTGAAGCGGTGGGCAAGTCCGGTCGGGGCGGGGTGTCGAGCTCTACGCGGGCTCTTACAGTTCCCCTACGACGCCTCACACCCGGCACGCTTGCATTTCCACAGTTCAGGCTGCTTGTCCGGCCCGTTTCCGGACCCTGAGAACCCTCTTTGCACCACTCTTTGTCAGTTATGCCTCGCCGCTGCGGGCCACGGTGATTTCGACTGCTGCGGGACCAGGTGTGCTCTCCATGTCGCCTCTCGGGGCGAAGCCGCCGACGAGGGCGGCAGCCGCACAAGCGGCCATGGCCACCCACGATGCCGTGCCGACACCGCATCGAGTTCGCCGCTCCATTCCGCTCCGTCCACCGTCCGTTGTCCGCGCGCTGCCTGCCCGCGCTCTGGAGATCAGGACGGGGTCGGTTGTGTCCTGGTTCCGGGGCTGGGCCCGGATTCGTCATCGGCCCCGAACAACCATGGGCACCTCACCGTGTGAACGCCAGGAGCGGATCCCTCCGCCCAATGAACGGGACGGCATCGCCCAAAGCCTGTGCGCGGCGGTGCCAGGTGGCGCACCGGTGCCCCAACGGTTGGCCGACGACGCGGGAGAGCCGACGCGGGCCGCTTGCAGGAGACTGTTGGTGTCGGCGAAGGTCCTACGGTTGCGCTGAGCAGCCGTGACCTCGTCATGACAGTGACCGGCTTGCAAGGGCGCAGCTCACGAACGTGGTCCGCTGGGTGTCCACGATGACGCTATGGTTCCCTGGGCGAGGGCTGCAGCCGGCATCTGCAGCCGGCCGACGTTACTTGCATGATCCCACCAGAACAGTGTGGCACCGCAGTTGGGGCGGCGGAGGGACCGTCGAGTGCCGAGCTCTGGATATCTGGGCAAGTTCGAACAAACGCGTAAGTGAATGCCATAACGATCAGCGTTGCTCACCCCTGGAAGGAACACCTTCGGTGTCCAGTACGGCTTTCTTGGTCATCAGCCTGCCCAGCGATCTTGCTGCTCCTGGCGTGGACGCCCGGCGCCTGCCAGGGCTGGCCATGTGGGACACGCCGGCGGTCCACGGGTGGCTGCAGGCCCACGACGGTGCCGAACCCCCGACGCTTCGCGTCGTTTCTTCCGCCGACGCCGATCTGATCGAAGAAGGCGTTGAGCGGCTTGAAGTACCGGTGACCGCTGAGGAATCCGCTGAGATCACCAAGGTTACTTCCGTGCCGCCGGTAGCCGAGGCGCAATCGGAGCTGCTGGCTTTGCGCCACTCGTTGCAGGAGCAGCCTGCCATCGTCGAGCGTGCCCGTGCCGCAGGACTGAGCGACTCCAGGATCGAGTCCCTTGCCGGGGCGCCGGTGGCCGAGTCCTCCGGCGCATAAGGGAATGGTGTCCCGCCTCGACTGCCCTGCCCGTTCCGCCGCGGACGTCACCAGCGGCGGTGGGCTGCTCAGCCGCAGTGTGTGCCGCAGGTGTCCGGCACGGCCCGCAGCTCTCACCCGGTGCGAGCTCTTGCACCCGGCAGGACCGCACGCACGGGTGAGGGGGCCGGCTGCCCGGCGGGACGCCGGCCAGGTTCTGCGGCACGAATCCATGCGGGTACGCCGGTACCTACGCAGATCGCGAGCCGGTGAGAGGATGTGCCGCCCAGGGTGGCGTACGGACGGCTCGTCGGGGAAGTCTGCCCAAAAGCCGGGACGCATACGGGCACGAGGGGAAGGCACCGCGTGGTGAACAGCTCGCCGACACCTGCGCTGGAGCCGGGCGGTGCCGGCTGCACGCCGCTGCCCGGCTCCGGGGCAGCGCATCCCGCACACGCCATGCACACCGGCCAGGCAACCACGCACCCGGCGCCGCCCGCGACGTACGCGCGCAACCTGCCCGGCTGGCACCACATCGTCACCGCCCTCCGCCGGACCCCTGCCTCGGTCTGGAACGACAACGTGACCGACTGCGCCGCCGCACTCACCTATTACGCGGTGCTCGCGCTCTTCCCGACACTCCTTGTCACGGTCTCACTGCTGGGAATCGTCGGCGCCTCGGCCACCGACCACCTCATCAGCAACGTGATCGCTGTCGTGCCGGCCGAGTCACGCCCCGTCATGCAAAGCACGCTGGAGAGCATGGCCGACCAGCACACAGCTGCCTGGCTACTGGCTGTCTTCGGCACGGTCGGCGCGTTGTGGTCCGCCTCCAGCTATCTGGGGGTCTTCCGCAGAGCCCTGCACGCCATGCACGGCGTCGAGGACCTCCGCCCGGCCTGGAGGACCGCACCACGGCTCGCGCTCACCGCACTCGTACTACTGGCGCTGCTGGTCTCCAGCGCCTTGGTACTCATCCTGACCGGCGAAGCGGCCCGCACCCTCGGCCGGTTCGTGGGCATGGACAGCACGGCAGGCACCGCATGGAACGCCCTGAAGTGGCCCCTCCTGCTGTGCCTGGTCGCCATCCTGGTCCTGGTGCTGTTCCGCTCGGGCCCGGCCGAGACACGCGGGGTGCGGCAGAGGATTCTGGGAGACGCTCTGGCCGTGGCCCTGTGGCTCGCCGCCTCCGCGAGCTTCGCCCTCTACGCCTCACACATCGGCACCTACAACCGCCTGTACGGATCACTCGCCGGGATCATCGTCTTCCTGGTGTGGCTGTGGCTGTCCAACCTGGCCCTCCTCACCGGCGCCCAGTTCAACGCCGAACTGGCCAAACTTCGCCGCCGGTGACAACCCGCACCTCCCCGCGCCACTCGTGATCACGAACCACTGTGCGGCCAGAGCAGCTCGGTTATCGGTTGGGTGGGTACACGTGACTGGGTACGCCCCCACCGCGCCAGTGACGGACCAGGCGCAACAGGCCTTGACTCCGAAGCACGAACCCCTGTGTCCGCACCGCGGGGGCCACCTCGCAGCGCATCCCCGTATCCGTGGACAGTGCGGCGTTGTCATCATGACTGTTCAAGCTGGGAGGTCGTTCCGTGCCCATTCCTGCACCCTGGGCCAGGGCAGACGCAGTTGATCTTTAGCGGCGCGGATGCGGTTGTGCAGTTCGCTGCTGTGCTCGCGCCGGAATTCGAGCTGTTCGGTGTCGAAGCCGGGATCGGTGCCATCGCTGCCGGTGGCGCAGCGTACCAGGGCTGTGTAAAGGGCCCAGGGGTAACTGCCGGTGTCGCCGTAGGTGAAGGGCGGTCCGCTGCGCGGGGTGAAGGGGACGGGTTCGACGCGTGTGTGGCCGTCGGGGACAGGAGTGAGGGCGAAGGCGCCGACGGCTCCGTCCGCGTGGTCGGCGGCGATGACGGTGTCCTTGGTCCAGCCGGTGGGAAGGGCGGTGGGCCATTCGGCCAGGAAGAGCGGGGGTTTACCGGCCTGGTCGGGCTTGAGGGTGAGCACATAGCGGCCGGCGTGGTCGGTATAGATGCCGGTCAGCTGGTCTTCGCCCCACATGGCCAGCAGGCGGTGGATACGGCGGGTACCCCAGGCCCGTCCGCCGTCCATGAAGTTCTCTGCGCCTTTGATGCGGGTGAGCTGGTCCATCAAGAGGTCTCCGACAGGACCCTGATGAGGCCAGTGGTAGGCGTAGATCCGCTCGGGAACTGCGCTCGGCTGCCGCGCGGCGACGGTGTAGGCAAGGGCCTGGACAGCGTGTTCGACGGCGTCGCCGTGGACGGCCGTGGTGGGCAGATCGCCTTCGAGGCGGTGAAGCTCGTGGAGTTCCTGGACGGCGTCCCGAAACGGTGCCTCGACCGTAGCTCCCAAAATCCGCTCCAGTGGAAGCGGGATCTGCGGGGCGGCCGGGCGGGCGGCCAGCTTCCAGCCCTCTCCGCTGTCGGTCAGGGCTTTGTGCTGGTCCTGGACGCCGCGAAGGGTGCCTGCGGTGTCGGACGCCAGTGCGGCGAAGGCGGCGGGGTAGGTGTCCGGCATCTTCCATGCCACGGCGGCTTCCAGAAGATGCCTGGCCGCGGGCCAGGCGCTGGACGTGTCCGGGACCGTGATGGGGCCCTGAGGGGCGCGCGCCCGGCGGACGTTCTCCGCAGTGCAGGTGCCCTGCACCCACAAGGGCACCGGGTGGCCGGTCACACGGGCGATGGCCGGCGCCAGGACGACACCGCCATGTTCGATGTCGGCGGCGGGCCCGGCTGCGGGCATCGGGTCGGGCGCGGAGCCGAAGAGGCGCGATCGGGGCCGCCGTCCCGGGGAGGGCTCGCGGACAGTGATGCGAAATACATCGAATTCGCAGGAGCGGTACTGCGCTTCCCCGACGCCCGGGTAGGGCAGATGCACGGCGGAGAAAGTGCATACCAAAGCGTCCGCCCAGAACACCGGCTGGACAAGTGGCAGGGCGGCGCGGGCGAGGTCCCGTTCGGCGACTCCGCACTCCTCGAGGCTGTCGCTGACCACCGGGTGGACGTACACGATGTGCCCATAACGGGTATCCCACACAATCGCGTGGATGTGGCGGGCCCGGTCCCAGGCATCCCGGTACTCGACCAGGCCGTGGAACAACTCCGGCACCGGATCGGAGACCTCCGGCACATGGAAGATCCACAGGGCTTTCTCCTGCGCGGGACGGTCGGTGGTGCGGCACCACACATCGATCGTGGTCTCGGACCACAGCGGGCACTGGTCGACGTCGGCCGAGTCGGGATCCGGCAGTTGCCCGGCCGCGTAGAGAGCACGAGCGCGGCCTTCGCTGATTCCGGCACGCCCGGCGAACTGCGCCAGCGTGTGCGGATTCGGGAGGCGTGCCCAAAGCGAAGTCATAAGAGCAAACTATCCGTGCCGATCACAACCGCTGGGGTGAACGCGCGAGTTCCGCTTGGCATGGCATCGCCCGGTGGCTGGCCAGCCGCACCGGGACAGCCGCCGGGCTCATCCGCGCGGCCGCGCACAAGCTGGGCGGACACCGCGGCGGCTTATGGGCAGCCCTCCGTTGGATCGGTTCCCGGCGCGATGAAGGGGCAGCTGCGCCACCTCCTGGCCGTAATGCCGCTGGCGTCGGTCCTCTTGGGGGGCATCCCGTTCACCGTGCAGCGCACCGTGTGGCCGCTGGAGGCGTTCTGCCTCCACGACGACGTCCAGGCCGTGGTGGAGACGCTGACGGCAGAGATCAACGTGACGCAGCCGCGGGAACTGGCCGACTACGTGAAGGCGTTCGCCGGCCCGCGGAGATGGCCGTGTACGGGGACAGCGCCCGTGCGCTCGTCCGAGCCGCGATCGACACCCTGGAGTGAGCCTCCGCAATTTTCCGCAACCTTGGTGAGCACGGCTCCCAACGCTGCGTAGCGTCGAAGCCACCGACGGACCACCAGCCGGAGAGGCGGGCCGCATACGCGCGCACACCGGCACCACCGCCCCCGGGCCGGGGGGCCTGCGGCCTCCAGTCGTCCGTCTGCGGCGTTCCCTCCCCGGACCTGGTGGGCCCGCGCGGACCGGGGCTTCGCCCGGTTCCTCGCACGCCAAAACGAGAATCAGGCCGACAAGGGCATCAGCAACGAATGCCCCGGTGGCGACCGTCAGCCACTCACGCAACCAAGCCCCGGCAGTGAGGTCCGCCCTGCACACCAGCGCGCACACCGTTCTGTACGACCCTGGCGGACTGATCGAGGCGGTGCTCCCGCTGGACCGCGAACCGTACGAGTGCCTCGTCGCGGCCGGTCTCGCGTGGACCGGCCCGGACGCGCTGACAACCCGCGACTACGAGCAGATCGGCCCCCAGCTGACCGGCCACGCCCGCGCCATCGCCTCCGATGTGCGGCGCCGCGCTTACCAGCTGCCCAAGGACAGCGGGCCCTGGATCGTTCTCACACGATCGGTTGTGCCGGATCCGTGGCAGGCACCGGGCGCTTGGTGAATCGGTGCCACCAGTGGCGGCGCCGGGGATGCACGGCACGGCCCAACCGGAGGCCGATCAGCAGGTAACCCAGAAGAGCACCTGTGGTGTTGAGCAGAACGTCATCGATGTCGAAGGTACGCCCGATGATCAAGGCTCCTTGGACGAGTTCCACGAGGAGCATCACGAGAGCGGTGACCACCGCTACCCGGACCAGCCCTCGCGTTCGGGGCACCAGCACCGGCAGCAGCACACCGAACGGCACACCCATCACGATATTGCCGCCGAGCTGCTTGACCGTGTCAAGGGACGCGGGCTGGGCGAGATAGGCACGGATGGAGTCACCGGGGCGCAGATTACTGTGCGTCAACGGCACGGATGCCGCCGAGGGTTCCAGCGTCAGCCGGGCCAGCACCACCGCGAATCCCACCATCGCCACGAAGGCCAGCAGCATGGCCAGTACTCGGCCGAGCACAGACAGGGGAGGTTTTCCGGGACCCTCGTCCCCGGGTTCCTTAGCGGTCTTGTCACGCAGGACTGTCCGCGCCATTACGAGCTCCTAGCCACATTGGTTTGCTTGGACGCGATACCCGCGTGGTGAAGCGGCAGGCGCTGCACGGGGTCCGTTCCGGTCCGAAGATATCGGCGTGCCCGGGGGCAGTTGGATGAGCATGCGGCGCAGTAGCGCGTCGTCAGGCTCCTTAGCGACCGCGGCGGGCACTGGTCACCGACGTACCGGTTGAGTGTGTCATGCTCTTGCCCTTTTCCCACCTCAGGAGTGAAGCTTCCCCGTGATCGTGATCGTGATCGTGGTCACCTGGAGACTGGGATCTGAGGTTCCAGAGGAAGTAGTGCCAGGTGGGACGCAAGTACACGAATCGGTACTCGGACGAGTGCAAGCGGGACGCGATCGGGCTCGTGCGGTCGTCGGACCGGACGGCGACCGAGGCCGCCCTGGGGCTCGGGGTCGGTTCGGAGTCGCTGCGGGGCTGGGGGGAAGAAGGCCCGGGCCGCCCAGGACACCGGATCGGGACCTGGAGCCGCGCGGGCGGGGCAGGCGGTCGACGACCGGGACGAGGAGCTGAGGCGGCTGCGGAAGCTGGCCGCCGTGCGGGCGAAGACGATCGAGATCCTGAAAAAAAGCGACCGCCTTCTTCGCGAAGGAGAGCGACCGGTGAGCGCGATATGCCGGTTCATCCACGCGGAGAAGGCGAACTGCACGATCGTGCTGCTGTGCAAGGTGATGAAGACCGTCCGCTCCACGTACTCCGCACGGGTCCCCGCGCCCGTGGCGGCGCCGGGAGGAGGCCGGCCCTCCTGCGCGGCGAGCGTCGTGTCGACGAAGGCCCGTACGGGCGCGGCCACCTCAGACGCCGTGACGTCCTTCGTCGGCCCCGGAGTCCTGGCCCAGACACCAGCCGCAAAGTAGCGGGGGTGATCACGTACTCACCGTGGCGGCGGCCTGCTCGTCGTGCTCGCGCAGCATGCGCATGACGGTGGCGGTGAGGGGTGCTGACCCTTCTTCGCGCCCGTGGTGATGACGAGGCGCTTGGCGATGTCGCGCGGGCTCATCCCCTGGTCGCGCAGGTGGAGGGCCATGGACAGCATGTCGCCGTCGGTAACGCCCGCGCCGCCGATGGTCCTGCCGCGCTTCGATCCTGTGCGACTCGTTGCGAGGACCAGGCCGTCGCAGCCGACCGGCAAGCCGGCCGTGAGCGCCAGGAGCAGGGCCAGACGCCCGAGCAGAAGCCCGGCGGCTGGCTCTCGCGTCTCCGTTCCTGACCAGGGCAAGCCGCCGCCCGGCGGCGCGGGTGAGCCCAAGGCGATCCTGGGCAAGCCCGTGTGGTCGGTGGCGGCTGGGAGGCATGGACGGCGGAGGACGAGCAGCTGCCGCGCGGCCGTGTGTACGGCCACGACCACCCCGCCCGGCCCCCGGTGGATTCAAGTGGCCGGTGTGCATGACGGCACCGGCAAGGCCGCCGCGGCACCGTTCCGCGGCGGCCAGGGCGTCGGTGACGAGGCCGGTGCGCATGTGCTCGGCGATCGCCCAGCCGACCAGGCGCCGGGAGGCAAGGTCGATGACCGTGGCCGGGTACAGGAACTTCCCGCCGGCCGGCGGGGGACAAGTGAGATCGCCGATGAACTTCGTGTTCACCGCTGCGGCGATGAAGTCGCGGCCGATGAGGTCGGCCGCCTCCGCGGCGGCCGGGTCCGCGACGGTGGTGCGGTGCTCCCTGCGCAGCCGCAGTCCGGCCCGGCCGATCGTGCGCATGATGCGGGTGATCTTCTTGCGTCCTTAGCACGTGGTGCGCTCCGCGAATGAGGACAAGAGGGCCGGTCGGGTGATGCCCAGGCGTCTCGAGCCGAGACGTGACACACGCTCGTTGTCAGCGGTCATCATCGGGATGGGCGTCGGCGTCACCGCCGCAGCCCAGCAACACAGCGGGTGCTGGCCGCGCCCCGCTGAACCGGCCGACATCACGAACCGAGGCGGAGTCCCCATGGAGACGCCCTACGCCTGTTATCTGCAACTCCCCGATCTCCTGGGCCTTCAGCAACCCCGATCCCCTGATGACCAGTCGGCACAGTGGGCGGACGAGCACTTTTTCATCACCGTGCACCAGTCCGCCGAGTTGCTGGTGAGCCAGGCGTTGGTGGACCTGAGAAGGGCGTCACCACACGCACGCACCGGTCACGGCCCCACCGCCGTCACCGCCCTGCGCCGTGTCACGGCGGTGATCTGCCTACTCGAAGATCACCTCGCACTTCTGGACCACCTGACCCCTGAAAGCTTCGCCTCGTTCCGGCCGCTGCTGGACAGTGCGAGCGGGGCACAGTCACGTCAGTTCATCGAACTGTTCCAGCAGATCACCGCACCGGACTGGCTCCTCACCTCCACCACGGACCCCGGCATGACGCCCGGGGTCAACGAGGCGGGCGAGCGAGAGCCGGCAGACGAGCTGGGGGCGCTTCGCGCCGCGGTGACCCGGTGGCGGACCAGGCACCTGCTGCTCGTCGAGCGGATGATCGGTGACCAGGCCGGCACGGCTGGAACCTCGGGCCTCGCATATCTACGAGCGCAGATCGATCTGCCGCCCCGGACGACCCATGACTGACGAGTTCGATGCGCCGGTGGGCGGTGACGCGTCGAGGACTTCCGAGTTGGTCGCACGCCTGGGACTCGAGCCGCACGCCGAGGGCGGCTGGTTTCGCCGTACCTGGAGGACCGGGCCGCAAGCGGTACCGGACGGGTACGCAGGGACGCGTCCGTTCGCGACCGGCATCTACTTCCTTCTTCACCCGGGTGAGGTCTCACGCTGGCACCGGGTGCGTTCCGAGGAGCTGTGGCTGTGGCACCGGGGCGGGCCGCTGACGATTCGGCTCGGCGGGAGCGGGGACGCGCCCGGGGCGACGGCCACTTCGGTTCTGGGGCCGGGTGTCGAGTACGGGGAGCAGCCTCAGGTCCTGGTGCCGGCCGGCGTCTGGCAGACCGCGGAGCCACAAGGCGACGAGCCGGTCCTGGTGTCGTGCGTCGTCGCTCCGGGCTTCGACTTCGAGGATTTCGAAATGCTGTGAACCGGCGTGCTGCGGCCACGACGCGGGCTACCACGGTTTCGGGACCGGTCCGCGCGGCGGCCGGGCAGCTTCCCACCGGCCTGGTCCCGGACGTCGAGCTGTATCGAGAGCCGGTACCACTTGTGCCGTCTGCAGCGCAGCCTCGGCTACCGCGGTCCCGTCGGCTACGGGACCGCACTCGCAGCCCGACCACCCCATCGATGGTGCCCGTCGAAGCGGAACGGGCCCCCTTGGCCGGTGCAGCACTTCAAAAGGCAACCTTCCGGGCAAGCCGTGCCGATGGCATATCCCGAATGGTGCGTGTCGATGACTTATGCGAAGTTGGAAGTGCCGCTCAGCCGGACACGAAAGACTGCTGCCGCATCTCAAGACCCCGCTGCGAGGGTTGAGGACGCAACAGCCCGTGCTCCGCAGAACGGTCCGCTGACGCCTGCGCGCCGCCTCGGAGACTCCAAGGCTCAACCGCACCTGTTCGGCGGAGACTCGGCGCGCACTGTCGTGCGCGTGCCGGGCGACATCCATCCGTGTGACGCGCCGACCCGGTGTCCGGGGTGCCTGAAAAGTGCCCACGGGGCCGGAAGCCCGCCTGGGCGCGGTGTGTCTGCTCCGGTGGTGGTGCACGTCGGTCCAGGCCGTTCGCCAGACGCGGTCCGGGCGCAGCGGTGTGCCCGCACCGGGTGAGGGAGTGACGCAATGGCTGGTGCCATCGAGGACTATGCCTTCATCGGTGATCTGCACTCCGGGGCGTTGGTGGGCCGTGACGGATCGATCGACTGGCTCTGTCTGCCCCGGTTCGACTCGCCGGCGTGCTTCGCCGCTCTGTTGCACGACGACAGTGCCGGCCGGTGGCTGCTGGCGCCGGCGGGCGCCGGGCCCGCGACGCGCCGCCGCTACCGGGAGGACACCCTGATCCTGGAGAGCGAGTGGCACACCGCTGAGGGCAGCGTCCGCGTCGTGGACTGCATGCCCTTGCGCGGAGAGGCGGCGGACATCGTGCGCATCGTGGAGGGCCTGAGCGGGCGCGTCACGATGCGGATGGATCTGCGGCTGCGCCCCGATTACGGGCGGATCATCCCCTGGGTGACCCACACCGGCGGCGGCCTGCGAGCCGTGGCCGGCCCCGATGCCTTCTGGCTGCACACCCCGGTGAAGGTGTACGGCGAGAACATGTCGACGCGGGCGGAGTTCACCGTCGAAGCCGGCCAGCAGGTCCCGTTCGTACTCACCCACAAGCCCTCGCACCTGGCCAGCCGCCCCAAGCCCGTCGATGCCGGGCCGGCTGTGGCGGACACCGAGCGGTTCTGGCGAAGCTGGATGAGCCGCTGCACCTACCAGGGGAAATGGAGCGACCCGGTACGGCGCTCCCTGCTCACCCTCAAGGGCCTGACCTACCAGCCCACCGGGGGAATCCTCGCAGCTGCCACCACCGCGCTGCCCGAGCAGATCGGCGGTCCACGGAACTGGGACTACCGATTCTGCTGGCTGCGCGATGCCACCTTCACCCTGCAGGCGCTGATCGGCACCGGTTACCTGGAAGAGGCGTCGGCCTGGCGCGAGTGGCTGCTGCGGGCGGTCGCCGGTAACCCCGCCGACCTGCAGATCATGTACGGGCTGGACGGGACCTGGCGGCTGCCCGAGTACGAACTGGACTGGCTGAACGGATACGAGAACTCGCGCCCCGTCCTGGTCGGCAACGCAGCCGCCGGGCAGTTCCAGCTGGATGTGTGGGGCGAGGTCCTGGAATGTTTCTACGTGGCCCGCGAGGCGGGGCTGCCCGCCAACGACGCCGCGTGGAACGTCCAGACGGCTCTGCTGGACTTCCTGGAGGGCAACTGGCGTGAGCCGGACGCCAGCCTGTGGGAAGTCCGCGGCGACTCACGTCACTTCGTGCACTCCAAGGTGATGGCGTGGGCCGGGCTGGACCGGGCCGTGCGTTCGGTGCTGCACCACGGCCGCTGGGGTCCGCTGGACCGCTGGGAGGACCTGCGCGACCGCCTGCACGCCGAAATCTGCGCCAAGGGCTACGACGCCGAACGCAACACGTTCACTCAGTTCTACGGATCGAAGGGCGTGGACGCGGCCCTGCTTCTGCTGCCCCGCGTCGGTTTCCTGCCCTGGGACGACCCGCGCGTGCGCGGCACCGTCGACACCGTGCGGCGTGAGCTGAGCGAGGACGGCTTCCTGCTGCGCTACCGGCCCGAAGCCGACGGCGGTGTGGACGGCCTGCCGGGCTCCGAGGCGACCTTCCTGGTCTGCACCTTCTGGCTGGCCGACGCCCTGCACGGCACGGGCCGTGGCCGTGAGGCGCTGGAGCTGTTCGAGAGGCTGCTGGACCTGCGCAACGACGTGGGCCTGCTCAGCGAGGAGTACGACCCCGTCACCGGCCGTCACCTCGGCAACACCCCACAGGCGTTCAGCATGGTCGGCCTCGTCAACACCGCGCTGTGGCTGAGCGGCTCCAGCGACATCACCTCCGTCGACGGCCAGTCCGCCCGCTCGGGCGTACGCGTCAACACCGACGGCCAAGGCAGCAGGCTGGGCAGTTGAGCCTCTTCCGCCGGACCGCGACTTCCCTGCTCACCTGACCGTGAAAGGACTCCCATGACCGACAACGACGTGCTCACCACCGAGTACGACGCCCTGATCATCGGCAGCGGCCCAGTCGGCTGCACCTTCGCCCGCAAACTGGTCGACGCAGGCCAGCATGTTCTGATGATCGACGCCGGCGCCCAGCTGTCCCCGCGCTACGGCGAACACCTCAAGAACAGCTACCTGTACCAGAAGAACATCGACCTGTTCGTCTCCGTCATCAAGGGCCACCTGCTGCCCCTGTCGACCGCGACCAACAAGGAGCCGGCCCTCACCCTGGACCCCTCGGCGTTCTCCTACGATCCGGACAAGTACGCCGGCTTCTCGATGCGCAACCAGAACCCGGAGCAGAAGAAGCACATCAACCTCCCCGCCGCCGCGGCGACGTACGCGGTGGGCGGCATGGCAACGCACTGGACATGCGCGGTGCCCCGCTTCCACGCCCAGGTCGAACGGCGCAACGGCGACGAGGAATACCCCATCGACGACAAGAAGATGGACGAACTGTACGACGAGGCCGAGACCCTGCTCGACCGGCGCACCTCGGTTTTCGCCTCCTCTGCCCGGCACCTGCTGGTCAAGCGGCTGCTGCAGCGGTCGGGGCAGGAGTTCGACGACGTCACCGAACTGCCGCTCGCGGTGCGCGAACGCGTCGACGCCGAGCGGACGTCCGCCGTCGAGTGGGCTGCGTCCGACACCGTCCTCGGTGACCTCGCGGAACCGCAGCACCGGCCGCCGACCGGCTCGTTCACGCTGCTGGCCGAGCACCAGTGCCTGCGGCTGGAGATCACCGGTGCGGGCCGGCGACAGAAGGTCGAGTACGCCGTCGTGCGCAACCTGCGCGATCTGCGCCAGGACATCCGCCTGCGCGCCCGCAACTACATCGTGGCCTGCGGCGCCGTGCCGACACCGCAGCTGCTGTTCAACTCCGGCGTCACCCTGCCCGCACTCGGCCGTTACCTGACCGAGCAGCCCATGTCCTTCTGCCAGGTGGTGCTCCAGCAGGATCACATGGACGGCATCGAGGCCACCCTGCGCGAGACCTGCGGCACCGACCAGGACGAGAACAAGCGGGCCGCGGCCGCTGCCGACCGCGTCGCCGACTACCGCACCGCCCAGCTCAAACGGCTCCACGGCGGCGACAAGACCGCCGACCCCGTGCCCTTCCCGCCCGCCGAGCGCGACCCGAACCTGGCGCTGCTGGTGACCGAACAGCGGCCCTGGCACTGCCAGGTCCACCGCGACGCCTTCACCTACGGCGCGGTGCCGCCCAACGTCGACCCCCGCCTCATCGTGGACCTGCGCTGGTTCGGCATCTCCCGGCCGCGTCCGGAGAACAAGCTCACCTTCTCCCGGAAGATCCGCGACACCTTCGACCTGCCGCAGCCCACCTTCCACTTCCGCCTCGACGAGGCCGAACGGAAGGCGACCGACCGCATGAACGAGCACATGCTGCGCACCGCCACCGCGCTCGGCGGGTTCATGCCCGGCTCCGAACCGGTCTTCCTCACCCCCGGTCTGCCGCTGCACATCGCCGGTACCACCCGCATGGGAGTCAGCGAGCTGGACAGCGTCGTCGACGAGTACTCCAAGGTGTGGAACATCGACAACCTCTACCTCGGCGGCAACGGCCTGCACCCCTTCGGCAACGCCTCCAACCCCACCCTCACCAGCGTCGCCATGGCCGTGCACGCGGCCAAGACCATCATCAGCGGCCACCCCGGCCACTGACCACACCCTCCTCCACCAGAAACGCAGGACCGCCACATGAGGGAACACACCACCCCCCGCCCGGACGGCATCCACCTGGGCATCACGCCCACCTGCTGGACCAACGACGACTTCCCGCTGATCGGACACGACATCCCGATGGAGCAGTGCCTCAGCGAGATCGCACTCGCGGGCTTCGACGGATGCAGCATCGGCCACAACTTCACCACCGACGTCGACGCGCTGATCGCAGCCATGCACCTGCGCGACCTCAGCGTGAGCGAACCCTGGGTGAGCACGTTCTTCACCGTGCCCGACGGCGCCGAACGCACCGCCCGCGACCTGCTGAAGGTGCTGGAGTTCCTGAAGGAGTTCAACGCCGGGGACCCGCCGGTGAAGACCACCACCATCGGCGTCGCCGAGTTCGGCCACTCCGTCCACCTCCAGTCGCTGAGCCTGCGCAGCAACAAGCCGGAGTTCACCGACGAACAGTGGGACGACCTGTGCCGCGGGCTGAACGAGATCGGGAAGATCACCGCCAGCCAGGGCTTCACCCTGGCCTACCACCCGCACATGGGCACCGGCGTGCAGAGCGAACAGGACGTCGACCGGCTCATGGCACACACCGATCCCAAGCGGGTCAGCCTGCTGCTGGACACCGGTCACCTCACCTGGGCCGGCGCCGACGTCACCGCAGTCATCGAACGCCACCGCGACCGCATCGCCCACGTGCACCTGAAGAACGTCCGCGGCAGCGTGCGCGCCGACCGCACCCTGGCGGCCGGCAGCTTCCGCGAGTACATCGAGTCGGGCATCTTCACCGTCCCCGGCGACACCGACGGCGAAATCGACTTCGACACGCTCCTCAAGACACTGCGCCCGGGCGACTCCTACCACGGCTGGCTGGTCGTGGAGGCCGAGCAGGACCCCCTGGGCGGACACCCGCCGCTCTACCACGCCCAGACCGCTCACGCCTACCTCGCCCAGGCCCTGGGCTGACCCGCCCCACCACCGACGGAAGGCACCCCATGGCCGCAGACACCCCCCTGAACATCCGCGCCCCCCGCTTCACCCGCGAGGTCGTGGCCGACCAGCTCAACGACGGTTACTGGGTGGAGGCACCCGACATCGACGGCGACACCCGGCCCGACCTGTTCGGCTACGGCCTGTCCCTCGGCGAGATCTACTGGTACCGCAACCCCGGCTGGCAGCGGCAGTTGGTGGCCGACGGCTTCCATATGCCCATCGGTGCCCACTGCGCCGACATCTCCGGCAACGGCCACCCCGACATCGTCGTCTGCTACGAGCTGTATGGCGCCGGAGGCCGCATCGACGACCCGGACCTCGAAGGCGGCAAGATCGACTGGATCGAGAACACCGGCAAATCAGACGCCGACGTGCGCTGGGAGCGTCACTACGTCGGCCGCGAGACGGGCATGCATCGCCTGCGGGTCGGCCACTTCACCCAGACCCGCAAACCCGAGATCATGGGTGTGCCCTGTGTGGGACCCAAGCACGTTCACGGCCTCATTCCGGTCGTGTTGTTCAGCCCCAACAACGACGTGCGCAAGCCGTGGGAAAAGCGCGTCGTGGACGACAGCCACTTCCGCATGATCCACGGCGCGGAGAAGCGGCAGAACCCTCTGCCCGGCTGCGAACACCTGGACTCGATCCTCCTTGCTTCGGAGGAGGGTGTGAACTGGCTGCACTACGACGAGCGTGAGGGCCGGTTCACCACCACCCACATTGGCTCCGGTGAACACTCCCAGTACGAGCAGACCGGCTTCAAAGGCAGCGGCGACGTGGGTGCCGGCCGTATCGGTGACGACCCGCACGCCTATGTGGCGGCCACCGAGCCGTTCCACGGCAACACTGTCGCCGTGTACGTGAAGGAGGAACCGGGCGCCCCGGTCCACGAGGCGTCCTGGCGCCGCGTCGTCCTCGACGTGTTCGGCGACCCCAACGAACTCGGCGAAGGACCCGGTCACCAGATCGTCTGCGCGGACTTCGACAACGACGGCGACGACGAGTTCCTCGTCGCCCTGCGCGGGCCGTGGCCCTGGCAGGGCGTCTTCTACTACAAGGCGCTCGACATCCAGGCCGGCATCTTCGCCAAATGGCGGGTGTCCTCCGACTCCACCGCGCGCATCGCGGTAGGGGACTTCAACGGAGACGGCCGACTCGACTTCGCCACCATCGCCTACAAGGTCGACAAGTACTTCGTCGCCCAGGAGGCAAAACTGTCCCTCTTCCGCAACCAGACGGACATGACCGGTCCCGCCTGAAACCACGCGACCGCACCGGACAGCCCCCGACAGGTACGGGCTGTCCGGTGCGGGCCGACCGTGCGTCATCACGCCACCGCAGAAGGGAGCCCCGCGCGGTGACAGACGAGGACCACGCCGGTGAACCCGATGAGGGCCCGGGCCGCGTCCCGAAGACGGCACCCGGGTGCGACCGGTCATCCACCGGCACCACTGCAGCCGGGTTGCGCCCGTGGTGGGGCCCACCCGCAAAGCGCCGTATCCTCGCTCTCCTCCTTCTGGCGGTCACCGTGGTGGCGGCGACCGTCCTGCCCCACCTGCTGCGCCCGTCCCCGGAACCGGTGTACGTGGCGCTGGTGACCAGCCACACCGGCCCCGGCGCCCCACGCGGCAAGGAGATCACCCGCGGGGTCCGCTTCCATCTCGACCGGGTCAACCGCACCGGAGGCGTGCACGGCCACCCGGTGCGTCTGCTCCTGTACGACGACCGGGCCGACCCGCGGGCGGCGCGGCGCGCGGCCGAGCGCATCGTCCGCGACGAACGGGTCGCGCTGGTCATCGGCAACACCACCAGTCCGACAGCCATGTCGGCGGCGCCCGTCTACGCCGCCGCACACGTCCCCTTCATCACGCCGACGGCCACGGCCGACGGCATCACCGCCGACCCCTGGTGCTTCCGCGCCACCTACACCAACTCCTACCAGGGCGGCTTCATCGCCGCGTACGCCCATGAGGTGCTCCGCGCGCGCAGCGCCACCGTGCTGTATGCCGCCACCGCCTACGGCCGCTCGCTCGCGGAAGGCTTCGGCCAGGCGTTCGCGGCCGGCGGGCGTGTCCACCGGTCCGTACCCCTCGACGGTGTCGTCGGCCCCCGTTTCGCCGGGCGACTGGAGCAGGCGCTGAAGGCGGTGCGCCAGGACGAGGGCAAGGGGCCGGTGATCCTGGCGATGCCCGAGGATCCTGCGCTCAGCACCCTGGCGTACCTGCGCTCGCGTGGCGTGACCAATGCCGTCAT
This sequence comes from Streptomyces sp. NPDC003016, assembly GCF_053591455.1. NCBI lineage: Bacteria > Bacillati > Actinomycetota > Actinomycetes > Kitasatosporales > Streptomycetaceae > Streptomyces > Streptomyces sp. NPDC003016. The sequence goes on along the minus strand of NZ_JBSFTV010000012.1, from coordinate 5,787 downwards.
CGGCGGTGACGACCTGTCCAACGACCGCTTCGCCTCCGCGCTGGCCGGCTCGTCCCAGGAACGAGCGGAGCCCGGCTCGATGACCGGCCGCTTCTACACGGCCTCCCCGCAACTGGCCGACAGCCTCACCGGTGAGGGACTGAAGTGGGCAGCCGCCTACCGCGACCACTACGGCGCTCCTCCCTCCTGGAAGGCCATGTCCGGGCAGGCGGCCGCCGACCTCGCCGTGCACGCCCTGCGCGCCGCCAAGGCACCCCACGGCCACGTCACGCCCCGGCAGCGTACGGACGTCCGTGACGCCCTGGCCGCGCTGAACACCCCGGAGCGCAGCATCCCGGGCTTGACCGGGCGGATCTACTTCGACGCCACCCGGTCCCTGCACCGGCCGGTCAGTCTCGGCGTCGTGCAGGACGGCAGGGTCGTCTCGGCTCCCGTTCAGCTGACCGAGTACAGGCCCGTGGAGGGGCTGGACGTCAATGAGGAACTGGCTGCGGGCCACGCCGTGCGCTACCGGGACAAGGTGCTCGCCCGCCAGCAGGTCGTCCACACCGGCATCAACGTCAACCGGATCAGCGCCCTCGACACCCATGAGGGCACCTTCAAGGCGGACTTCTTCCTCTGGCTGCGCTACACCGGCAGCGACGACGCCGCGGCCGTCGATTTCGCCAACCTCGCCGACGACAAGTTCACGCTTCCCGCCCCTGTGCGCCAGTCCGTGAAAGACGGCGTCACCTACCGCCTCTACCAGATCGTCACCACCTTCAGCGCGCAACTCGACTTCCACCGCTTTCCATTCGACCGGCAGCACCTCGAGATCGTCGTCCAGAACCGGACGCAGCCCTCGTCCCGTGTCGTCTACGTGGTCGACCGCCCGCTCGTCACGCAGGACCGCGCAGAGGCGCTGCGCAGTGGCCGGGACGTGGAGGATTCCATCGACGGCCTGCCGAACTGGGCCGTGCACGATCTCGCCCTGTACACGGCGGCCGTCGGCTCCACCGCCCGCCTCGGCGACCCCGACCTCGCCCGTGGGCAGACCGGTGTCCACTTCGCCCAGTACGTCGCCGAGGTCACCGTGTCCCGCAACGTCGGCCCGTTCCTGGTGAAGAACCTACTGCCGCTGCTGCTCAGCGTCGCCGTCACCTACGCCACGCTCTTCTTCCCCCGCGACCCCCGCTACACCAGCACCCGCGTCTCCCTGGAGGTGACCGCCATGCTCAGCGCGGCCGTCCTGCTCACCAACGTGACCGGGTCCCTGCCGGACATCGGCTACTCGGTGGCCCTGGAATGGGCCTACTACGCCTTCATGTTCCTGGTGGGCACCTGCGTGTTCATCTCCCTGGCCGGAGCGTGGCTCCACGAACACGGGAACATCCGGGCGTGGAACCGGCTCGCACATGTCTCCCGCATCTACTACCCGCTGTTCTGCCTGGCCGTACTCCTCTCCTACGTCCTCCACTTCGGCTGAACCACTCACCGGGACCGCGCCGTGACAACCACCAAACCCGACTGCCCCACCCAGCGGCACCTGCACCAGGCCGCGCGGACCGTCGACCTCCTCGCCCTCGCCACAGCCCTACTGTTCGCCGTCGCTCTGTTCGTGGCCCTGCGCCACCCTGACGGGCTGGGCCTGGACCATCCCAGTGTGCGTCTCGGCCTCGTCACAGCACTCGGCCTGCTGCTGGTCCTGCTGGGCGGCCTGGCCGTCATCCGCCGGCTGCCCACCCACCGGTTGTGGCTGGCCAGCGCCTGGACCAGTGCCGTCCTGCTGACCGGCACCGCGGCCGTCTGGCACATCCAGGTCGCCGACACCTCGCACACCCTGACCCGGGGCACCATGGCCACCAGCCCCCACTCGGTCCAGGCGTACCTGGCCCGCCACATGCCCGCGGGCGCTCCGATGCTCACGGTTCCCACCGGAGTGTTCATCCAGGCACTGCGCTTCACCGGCGCCTACGACGTCGAGGTGAGCGGGTACCTCTGGCAGCGCTACGCCGACTCGCTCCCCGCCGACCTGGAGCGCGGCGTGGTACTGCCGGAGGCAGACGAGTCCTACCAACCGGAGAAGGTGTACGACTTCCGCCGCGACGGCGAGCAGATCGTCGGCTGGTACTTCCACGTGACTCTGCGCCAGACCTTCGACTACCACACCTACCCCCTTGATGAGCAGGACGTATGGCTGCGCCTGTGGCACCCCGACTTCCGGCAGCGCGCAGTGCTCGTGCCCGACCTCGCGGCCTACCCGCCATGGCGCCCTCAGGCCGCCTACGGCCTCGACTCCGGCTTCGTTCCCGGCAACTGGGACGTCAAGGCGACAGCCTTCAGCTACGACACCCCGCCCTACTCGGCCAACTTCGGTCAGGGCAGGCAGTACCGGAAGGAAGCCTTTCCCGAGCTGTACTTCAACATGCACATGGCCCGGGAGTTCGTCTCACCACTGTTCGGCAGGATCATCCCGCTGGTCTTCATCGCGATCCTCGTGTTCGCCTCTCTCTTCGTCACCACGAAAAACACACGGCGCTACCCTCTGGCCGGGTTCGACGGGCTGACTGTCGTCGAACTCGCGGCCGCGCTGCTGCTGGTCCTGACGGTCGACCACAACACGACGCGCCAGGAAACCGGTTCGCACGGCATCGCGTACATCGACTACCTCTACTTCTGCCTCTACTTCATGATCATCACCGTGGTGTGGAACTCCCTCCTGCTGTCGCGCGGCCCACGCCTCGCACTGGTCGAATGGCGGGACAACCTGGCACCCAAGCTCCTGTACTGGCCGACGCTCGCTTTCCTCACGTTCACCCTCACTGCTCTCGTGTTCCTGCTGTGAGACATCAGGTGCAGACGTCACGGGAACGGGCGCCTGCGGTCGCGGGACAGTGGCTGCCGTGCAACGGTGGATCTCCCGGCCGCAGGGCACAGGCGCCGAGCCCCGCGCGGAGAACCGCGCTGGTCGCACTCACCCGGACACCCGCTGGACACCCGCTGGACACAAGGACGAACCGGTCATGAACCACGCGCTGGACTTTCCCGCCTGGCTTCGGGCGACGCACTTTTTGAACTTCCTGTTCCTCACGCTCCTCATCCGCAGTGGACTGCAGATCCTCAGCGCCTCACCGCGGTTGTACCTCAACGACGACTGCCGTCCCGGCAGCGAGGTGCTGAAGTTCAGCCGCCGCAAGCTGCCCGAGGGCAGACTGTGGACCGCCGCCGACCTGGAGGAGACCTGGTCCCCCGTCATCGCCCTGCCGGGCCGGCCGCACGGTCTGGGTCTGGGCCGGCACTGGCACTTCGTGGCGGTACTGGGCTGGATCCTCACCGGAGCCGTCTACCTGGTCCTGCTCTTCGCCTCCGACGAATGGCGCCGCCTGGTGCCCACCAGTTGGGAGGTCTTCCCCGACGCGGTGCGCGCGCTGGGCGGTTACCTCACCGGTGACCCGCCGGCCGAGGGAGGCTCGTACAACGCGCTGCAGCAGCTGAGCTACTTCGCGATCGTCTTCATCGTCGCCCCGCTGCAGATCGCCACCGGCGCGGCGATGTCACCGGCGATCGACGCCCGGTTCCCGCGCTACGTGTGGGCGCTGGGCGGACGGCAACGGGCCCGGTTCCTGCACTTCGTCCTGATGGCCGTCTTCACCGTGTTCCTCGTGGTGCACGTCGTGATCGTCGCGGCGCACGGGCTGGGCCGGGAAATGGCCAAGATCGTGCTCGGCTCCGCCACGGCCGATCACACCCTGGCTTTGATCCTGGCGGGTGTCGGCGTGCTGGCCGTCATCGCGGTCAACGTCCTGGCCACCGTCGTCTCGACGCGCCGGCCGCAGGAAACGCGCCGTGCCCTCGGGGCACTGATCGCTCCCATGGAACACGGCATGACCCGCGCCATGCCGCCTTCGCCGCACGAACGCACCACACCGGTCTCCGCCTACCACTGGATCAACGGCCGCCCGCCCGTCGACGGGGACTACCGGCGCTGGCACGCGGGCGACTTCACCGACTGGCGGCTGCGCGTCGAGGGCCTGGTCACCGAAGCTCACGCGTTCAGCCTGGAGGAACTGCGGGCGATGCCCGCCGTGCAGCGGCGCAGCCTGCACCACTGCATCCAGGGCTGGTCCTCGATCGCGGACTGGCGGGGCGTGCCGGTCGCGGAGCTGCTGCAGCGGTGCCGACCGCTGCCGGAAGCCCGCTTCGCGGTCTTCTGGGGCATGGACGACAAGGCCCAGACCGAGTCATGGGGCGAGGGCCTGTTCTACGAGGCGGTGCGGCTGGACCTCCTGGCGGACTCCGGCGCGTTCATGGCGTACGAGATGAACGGGGCACCGCTCCCCGTGGAGTACGGCGCCCCACTGCGACTGCGTCTGGAGAACCAGCTCGGGTTCAAGATGGTGAAGTGGCTGGCCCGCATCGACATCGTCGCCGACGTGGCGGACGTGGGCGGCGGGAACGGCGGCTGGCGCGAGGACAACCAGCAGTTCGAGAACATCGTCGCCATCTGAGCACCGGTCCGGCCGTCCCGGCCGCCGGAACGGCCCCCGCTCAGCTTGTCCTCCCACCTCGGTGTGCGGTGAGGCTGCTTCGAAGCGGTGCCGCCGTGACATTGCCCGAGCCGGCGACGTGGTCCGGACATGATCACGTAGAGCTGCGACGACGACACTTCCGAGGACGACGTCCCCTGCTACGCCTGGTCCGCGTGCCGGCGGCCGAACATGCGCGACGCGGTGAGAACGGCTTGCCGGTGGTCGTGGACCGGTTGCGCCAGTATCTGGCCGAGCAACTGCCCGACCAGCTGGAATGGGAGATCGTCCCCGACCGGGAACGGACCGTCGAGCACGCCGCGTCCAGCGCCCTGCGCGACGCCCACGACGACCTGATCACCCCGTTCGAGCGGGCACTGATGCCGCTGCGCCAAGACGGGGCCGACGCGCTCGGTCCGCGGGCGAAGAGGAACGCGTAGAAGTACACCGTCAGATCCGCCGTCTGCGGCGCGACCACCGCCAGATCCGAGCGCACCGGGGCGATCTGACGGCCCGCCAAGGGCGCGGGCATCATCACCGCACGCCTCCCGGTGACGATAAGCAGGCGAGTGCTCCGGCCTGCGCAGAACATGCGAGGGGGGATGAAGAGGCCGTAGAAGGCGAGGAGGTCACCGGACGGGCCAGGTGTGCAGGCAAGGCGAAGAATCGCAGTCTCAGAGAAACGTCCTCATTGCGGGCAGTGCTTGGGCAGGAGAATGTGGTCAGCCACGAGAGCGTTGTGCACGTCGCCTGCCAGAGCCTGAACGGGGGCTGCAGCGAGGGCTCCAGCGGCGCCTGCGGTTCGTTGGGCGGGCCCCGTCCGGGCCGGGCACCTTCGACCACGCCGCGGCGGAGTACCTGGGGATCGCCATCCGCACCACCCCGGAGCGAACGCGTCCGTGGGGGCCGGGTGACCGTGGCGCTGATTCTCGACGCGCTACGCGGCTTTCCCGGCGTACGGACGCCCTGCGCCGACATGCGTGGAAAACCGCAGTCGAGGAGCTGCCCACCGGCAGTCCGGCGGGCGCACGGGCCGGGCTGGTCGGTTCCGGGGCCATCGCCCGGCGGGGCGCCGAGCTGGTGCGTGTCTTCGGGGCGGAGGTGCGGGTCTTCGGGTCACCACGCTTGACCACGGGGCGCGCCGCCGGCTGGCCCGGGTCGCGCGTGGGGCCCCTGGCCGAACTGCTGAGCGGCTGCGACGTGGGTCAGACCGTTGACCCGCGTCGCGTACCGCGCGATCGGGGCGTCGAACCAGCCGCAGCGGCGGTCGCGGCCGGTGGTG